>NZ_CP093341.1:324042-648084 GCF_022637455.1 Lysobacter sp. S4-A87 | reverse complement strand
GGCGCAGCCCGGAAACTATGCGTTCTTGTTGTGCCCGCGCATCACGCGCTGCTTCTCGCGCTGCCAGTCCTGTTCCTTGCTGGCCTGGCGCTTGTCGTGGGCCTGCTTGCCCTTGGCCAGGACGATCTCGCACTTGACCTTGTTGCCCTTCCAGTACAGCGCGGTCGGCACGACGGTATAGCCGTCGCGCTGGATGCGGCCGATCAGGTTGTCGATCTCGTGGCGGTGCATCAGCAGCTTGCGGGTGCGGCGCTCCTCGGGCACGACATGGGTCGAGGCCGAGATCAGCGGGGTGATCTGCACGCCGTGCAGGAACATCTCGCCGTTACGCACCACCGCGTAGCCTTCGACGATGTTGGCGCGGCCGGCACGGATCGCCTTCAGTTCCCAGCCCTGCAGGGACAGCCCGGCCTCGAACTTCTGCTCGAGCAGGTAATCGTGGCGGGCGCGCTTGTTAAGCGCGATGGTGCCGCCGGCGCCGCCCTTTCCCTTATCCTTGCCGGTCTTGTTGTTGGAATTCTTGGACATCGCACCATTGTCCCCGAAGCGGGGCCTGGGCGATACCAGGCCCAAAGCCAGGCGCCAGCCCAGACCATGCAGACCATCCGCCGTACCGCCCTCGTCGAACACTCCGCCGCGCGCATGTTTGCGCTGGTCAACGATGTGGCCGCCTATCCGCGCCGGTTCGACTGGTGCGAGGCGGCGCAGGTGCTGGAGGAAGGTGACAGTCGCAAGGTCGCACGCCTGGACATCGGATTTGGCGCGCTGCGCACGTGGTTCACCACCGAGAACACGATGTCTCCGCCGCACCACATCGAGCTCAAGCTGGTCGATGGCCCGTTCCGCAGCCTGGGCGGGCGCTGGGAGTTCCATGCCCTGGACGAGTCGGCCTGCAAGGTCACCCTGACGCTGACGTTCGAGCCCAAGGTGAAACTGCTGGGGCCGGCGATGGCGATCGGGTTCCAGGGCCTGGCCGACCGCATGGTCGACGACTTCATCAAGGTGGCCGACCGCGGCGAAGAGGCGCGCGAGGGGGCATGAAGGTCGAGGTCGTCCGCGCCTGGCCGCACCGTTTCGAGGCCATCGACCTGGAATTGCCCGAAGGTGCCAGCGTGGCCGATGCCCTCAAGGCTGCCGGTCTGGACGCGGATGCGGAAACCACCGGCTACGCCGTATACGGCGTGCGCGCGGATCCTGGCACGAGGCTGCGGGACGGCGACCGGCTGGAGCTGCTCAGGCCGCTGCAGGCGGACCCGAAAGAGTCACGCCGCCGGCGCGCGCAGCAGGCGCCGCGCAAGTAGCCGGGATGGCATGACGGGGCAGGGGAGCAGCGCGGGTGCCGCGCTGCGACCGGACTCAGCGCCCGCGGCGCTTGTCCTTTTCCTTGGGCAGGTTGCGGCCGAACTGCTTCTGCGCCGACTTGGCCAGGTCTTCGTCCTGTTCGGGGAAGTAGTCGCCTTCCCACTTCGCCAGAGTGTCGCCTTCAAACCACAGGGTGAGGTTCTTGATCTCGGTGTGGCCGACACGGTCGGTGCGCTGGCTCGAGGTGTAGTCCCAGCGGCTGTGGTGGAACGGGTCCTCGATCGACGGCGAGCCCAGCAGCAGGGACACCTGTTGCTTGCTCATGCCGGCCTGCAACTGGTCGACATTGGCCTTTTCCAGCAGGTTGCCCTGGTAGATCGGCTGCTTGTAGAGGATGCCGCACCCGCCGGTGACCATGGCGATGGAAAGGACCAGAAGGAGCTTGTGCATCGTGTGCTTCGGCATCGGTGTCTGCGACAGGCGGATAACGCGGCGATGATACACTGAAGCCCGCATCCACCAAGCGCGGACGCAGGCGGCAGTGGCCCGGTCGCGTTCATCGGGCGTTCCGGCGCCTGGTCCCAGGCGCCACTGCCCCAGCCACAGCCACAGCCACCGCGCCCGTCCGGCAGCGTTCGACCCGAGGAACCCAGATGGAATCGCAAGACCTGCGCAATGCCGGATTGAAGGTCACCCACCCGCGCCTGCGGATCCTGGAGCTGCTGGAGCAGTCCAAGCCCCGCCACATGACGGCCGAAGACATCTATCGCCACCTGCTCGAGCACGGCGAGGACATCGGCCTGGCCACGGTCTACCGCGTCCTGACCCAGTTCGAGGCGGCCGGTCTGGTGCTCAAGCACAACTTCGAGGCCGGGCAGTCGGTGTACGAACTCGACCGCGGCCATCACCACGACCACATGGTCGACGTCGATACCGGCAAGATCACCGAGTTCGAAAGCCCGGAGATCGAGGAACTGCAGCGCAAGATCGCTGCCAAGCACGGCTACGAGATCGAAGAGCATTCGCTAGTGCTATACGTGCGCAAGAAGCGCTGAGCAGTATCCGGGCCAGGGCAGGTCCGAAGGCAGGTACCGCCGCCGAAGCGCGGCTGATCCACAAGGACGCGGACAAAACCACGGATGATCGACATGCTTAACCAGTTGCTCTGGGCATTGCTGTTGACCGCCATCACCGTTGTGATGCACAGCGGCTACAGTGCCATCACCATCAAACAGCTCGCGAAGATGGAGCGCCCGCGCGAAGGCCGGATGCTGCACTTCTACCTGGTCCGGGTCGTCATCGAGTTGATGCTGCTGCACAGCTCCGAGACCGTCGTCTGGGCATGGTTCTACGAGTGGAAGAACGCCGAGTGGGACTGGAACACCTCGCTGTACTTCTCGGTGGTCAGCTATGCCACGCTCGGGTACGGCGATGTCCTGCTGCCACCGGAGTGGCGCCTGGTCGGGGCGCTGCAGAGCCTGGTCGGCGTGCTGCTGGCGGGCTGGTCGGTAGCGCTGCTGGTGGCGGTGCTGCAGTCGACATTGCGCAAGAAGGTATCCGAATCCGGCATCCCCACGCAGTAGCCGCGTAGCCCGGGTAAGCGAAGCGCAGCCGGGTTTGCAGACGCGAGTCCCGGGTGCGCTTCGCTTACCCGGGCTACGTTCGCTATACGTCGGCCAGCAGTCGCTTGGCCGCGGCCCGCGCCTCGCGGGTGAGCTCGACGCCGCCGAGCATGCGCGCCAGTTCTTCCTCGCGCTGCTTGGCGTTGAGCAACTGCACCGCGCTCTGGGTGACGCCTTCGCTGGCCGCCTTGCTGACGCGGTAATGGGCATGGCCCTGCGCGGCGACCTGCGGCAGGTGGGTCACGCACAGCACCTGGCGGCTGGCCCCCAGGGCTCGCAGCTTCTGTCCGACGATCTCGGCCACGGCGCCACCGATGCCGGTGTCGACCTCGTCGAAGACCATCGTCGGCACGGCGTCCAGTCCGAGTGCGGCGACCTCGATCGCCAGCGAGATTCGCGACAGTTCGCCGCCGGAGGCAACCTTGCGCAGTGCCCGCGCCGGCTGGCCCGGGTTGGCGGCGACCAGGAACTCCACGCGCTCACCGCCCTGCGGATCGGGCCGGTCCGACTCGACCGGTTCGATCTGGATGTCGAAGCGGCCGCCGCCCATGCCCAGTTCGGAAATCAGCGCGGTGGTGCTGGCCGACAGGTTTGCAGCCGCATCACGGCGCAGGCGGCCGAGGACATCCGCGGCCTGGCGCCAGTCGCGGCGTGCGGTTTCAATCTCGGTGTCGAGGCGTGCCAGGCGCACGCCGGCGCCCTGCAGGGATTCCAGTTCGACGGCGATTGCATCGCGCTGCGCGCCCAGCTGCTCGGGCGGAACCCGATGCTTGCGCGCCAGTTCGTGGATGCGGGTCAGGCGTTGCTCGATCACCTCCAGGGCGGACGGGTCGAGGTCGAGATCGCTGCGCACGCGGTCGAGCAGGGCCAGCGCCTCGTCGACCTGGATGGCGGCGGCATCGAGCATGGCATCGACATCGCCCAGTCGCGGTTCGTGTTCGAGCACGCGCTGAAGGTCGCTGCGCACTTGTTGCAGGCTGCGCGACAGCGACGGGCCTTCATCGCCGCCGAGGCGGGCGAAGGCACCTTCGCAGGCGGCGATCAGGTCGGCGGCATGGGACTGGCGGCGATGGTCTTCCTGCAGGCGGACGATGGCGTCTGCCTCCAGGTCTTCGCGGTCGAGCTCGCCATGCTGGTGTTCGAGCCAGCCGATGCGATCGGACACGTCGCCCTTGGCCGACAGTTCGTCGCGCTCTGCCAGCAACGCGCTCCAGCGTGCCGCTGCGGCTCCGACGGCGCCGAGTTCGGCCTGGGTGCGGCCAAAGGCATCGAGCAGGGCCAGCTGGCTCGGGCGTGACAGCAGCGCCTGGTGCTCGTGCTGGCCGTGGATTTCGACCAGCAGGGCGGACAGCTCGCTGAGCTGGCCCAGGGTGACCGGGCGGCCGTTGACCCAGGCGCGCGAGCCGCCATCGGCGCGGATGACGCGGCGGATCTGGCAGGGCGCGTCCTGGCAAGCGTCGTCCTCGTCGAGCTCGTTGTCACGCAGCCAGGCGTGGGCGAGGGGGACGTCATCGAGGCTGAAGCCGGCGACCAGTTCGGCGCGGTCGGCGCCATGGCGGACCACGCCGCTGTCGGCGCGCAGGCCCGAGATCAGGCCCAGCGCATCGACCAGCAACGACTTGCCGGCGCCGGTTTCGCCGGAGATGACGGTCAGGCCGGGGCCGAAGCCGAGCTCGGCTTCACTGACCACGGCGAACTGCTTGAGGGAGAGGTGGACGAGCATGGAGCGCGATTGTGCCTCGTGTGGGTTGCGGCGTGATAGCGGGGGAGCGTCTCGCAGGTTCAGACCGGGGGGCGCGTCCCGCAATGTCGGGCACCGAAAAGCCTTGCACCGGATCGGGCCGGGCCCTATCAATATCCCCGTCATGAACCGCAAACCTGCCGATCCCAGCCTCGACCCGCGTGCACGGCAGCTGTTGCGCACCCTGATCGGCCGCTATATCCACAGCGGCGAGCCGATCGGCTCGCAGACGCTGGCGCGCCATGCCGGCCTCGATGTGAGCGCGGCGACCATCCGCAATATCCTCGCCGACCTGGAGGACGCTGGCCTGCTCAGCGCGCCCCACAGCTCGGCCGGCCGGATCCCGACGGCGCAGGGCTATCGACTGTTCGTCGACTCGCTGCTGCAGGTCCGGCCGTTGCCGGACAGCGACCTGGCCCGCCTGCGCGGCGAACTCCCTGCCGGCTCCGGCACCCAGGCCCTGCTCGGCAGCGCCTCGGAGCTGCTGTCGGCGATGACCCATTTCGTCGGCGTGGTCAGCGTGCCGCGGCGCGAGCAGTTCGCGTTCCGCCGGATCGACTTCGTGCCCCTCGACGGCGCGCGGGTACTGGCGATCCTGGTGTTTGCCGACAATGAAGTGCAGAACCGCATCGTCCAGACCCGCCGGCCTTTCGACGCAGGCGAGCTAGAGCGCGTGGCCAATTACCTGAACGCCCACTTCGCCGGGCGCACGGTGGCCGATATCCGCGCGACCCTGCTGCGCGAGCTGCGCAGCGCCCAGACCGAGATGCAGTCGTTGCTGACGCAGTCGGTCGAGCTGGCCGAACAGGCCCTGGCCCCGGGCGGCGACGACATGGTCCTGGCCGGGCAGACGCGGCTGATGGGGGTGCAGGAGCTGGCCGACCTGGACCGCCTGCGCGATCTGTTCGACGCCTTCGCCCGCAAGCGCGAGATCCTGCAGTTGCTCGAACGCACGGTGCAGGCGCCGGGCGTGCGCATCTTCATTGGCGAGGAGACGGGCCTGGCCCCGCTTGAGGGGATGTCGCTGGTCACCGCGCCCTATGTGGCCGGCGGTGGCAGCGGCCAGGTGCTGGGGGTCCTGGGAGTCATAGGTCCCACCCGGATGGCCTACGAGCGGGTGATCCCAGTGGTGCAGGCCGCCGCCGACGCGCTCGGAGCGGCAATCCACTCCGAGTCGTAGCCCCACCGTAGCCCGGGTAAGCGAAGCGCACCCGGGGCCGGCGCGAACGATCCCGGGTGCGCTTCGCTTACCCGGGCTACGGTGGGTTCCCGGCCGTTGGCCGCCGCTGGCGGCTCTGCTCGTCTTGAAACCTCGCAGGGTGGCCCCATTGCCTCCCTGTCGCGCATTGAGCGCGGATTTCCGAATTGTTTGGCGCCCTTGGCGCAGGGATGGAGCACCGCATGACCCAGATCGACCCGCATGACACCCCCGACAACGACACTCTGGACCTCCCCAACGACGCCGACGGTGGCGGTTCGCTGGCGGCTCAGCTGGAGGCCGCCCGCGCCGAACTGGCGCAACTGCGCGAGGACTCGCTGCGCGAACGCGCCGAGCTCGAGAACCAGCGCAAGCGCATGGCCCGCGACATCGACATGGCACGCAAGTTCGCCAACGAGCGAGTGCTCGGCGACCTGCTGCCGGTGATCGACAGCCTCGAGGCCGGCCTCACCATCCAGGCCGACACGGCCCAGCACCTGCGCGAAGGCATGGAGCTGACCCTGCGCCAGCTGCTCAAGGTCGTCACCGACAACGGCCTGGTCGCGATCGATCCGGCCGGCAAGGCCTTCAACCCGGAGCACCACCAGGCGATGAGCATGGTCGAGAGCGCCGGGCATGCGCCGGGCGACGTGGTCCAGGTCTACCAGAAGGGCTGGCTGCTCAACGACCGCCTGCTGCGCCCTGCGCTGGTGGTGGTGGCCAAGCACGACTGAACGGTCGGGGCAGGGCGGTGCCTGGCGAGCGCCTGTCGCTTGAAGAGCCCGCCGCCGGCCCCCAGATAACGCACATCGGCGCCACCACTCGATTCGGCGCCACATCATTCAAGCATTAGCGAGGGAGCTACACACATGGGCAAGATCATCGGTATCGATCTGGGCACGACCAATTCGTGCGTCGCGATCATGGAAGGCGGCAAGGCCAAGGTCATCGAAAACGCCGAAGGCGACCGCACCACGCCTTCGATCGTGGCCTTCACCAAGGACGGCGAAGTCCTGGTCGGCGCCTCGGCCAAGCGCCAGGCCGTCACCAACCCCAAGAACACCTTTTTCGCGGTCAAGCGCCTGATCGGCCGCAAGTTCACCGACGCCGAAGTCCAGAAGGACCTCGACCTGGTGCCGTACTCGATCGCCGCGCACGAGAACGGCGACGCCTGGGTGGCCACGGCCGACGGCAAGAACATGGCACCGCAGCAGATCTCCGCTGAAGTGCTGGCGAAGATGAAGAAGACCGCCGAGGCCTACCTGGGCGAGACGGTCACCGAGGCCGTGATCACCGTGCCGGCCTACTTCAACGACAGCCAGCGCCAGGCGACCAAGGACGCCGGCAAGATCGCCGGCCTTGACGTCAAGCGCATCATCAACGAGCCGACCGCGGCCGCGCTGGCCTACGGCATGGACAAGAAGGGCGGCGACCGCAAGGTCGCGGTCTACGACCTCGGCGGCGGCACCTTCGACGTATCGATCATCGAGATCGCATCGGTCGACGGCGAGATGCAGGTCGAGGTGCTGGCCACCAACGGCGACACCTTCCTGGGCGGCGAAGACTTCGACAAGCGCGTCATCGACTATCTGGTCGAGGAGTTCCAGAAGGACCAGGGCATCGACCTGCGCAAGGATCCGCTGGCCCTGCAGCGCCTGAAGGACGCGGCCGAGCGCGCCAAGATCGAGCTGTCGAGCGCGCAGCAGACCGAGGTCAACCTGCCGTACGTCACCGCTGACGCCTCCGGCCCGAAGCACCTCAACATCAAGCTGACCCGCGCCAAGCTCGAAGCCCTGGTCGAAGACCTGGTCAAGCGCACCATCGAGCCGTGCCGCATCGCCCTGAACGACGCCGGCCTGCGTGCCAGCGAGATCAGCGAAGTGATCCTGGTCGGCGGCCAGACCCGAATGCCGAAGGTGCAGCAGGCCGTGGCCGAGTTCTTCGGCAAGGAGCCGCGCAAGGACGTCAATCCCGACGAGGCCGTGGCGGTTGGCGCCGCGATCCAGGGCGGCGTGCTGGCCGGCGACGTCAAGGACGTGCTGCTGCTCGACGTGACCCCGCTGTCGCTCGGCATCGAGACCCTGGGTGGCGTGTTCACCAAGATCATCGAGAAGAACACCACCATCCCGACCAAGGCCTCGCAGACCTTCAGCACCGCCGAGGACAACCAGTCCGCGGTGACCGTGCACGTACTGCAGGGCGAGCGCGAGCAGGCCCGCTACAACAAGTCGCTGGCCCGCTTCGACCTGACCGGCATCGAGGCCGCACCGCGCGGCATGCCGCAGGTGGAGGTGTCGTTCGACATCGACGCCAACGGCATCCTGCACGTGTCGGCCAAGGACAAGAAGACCAACAAGGAACAGAAGGTCGAGATCAAGGCAGGTTCCGGCCTGTCCGAGGACGAGATCGCCAAGATGGTCGCCGACGCTGAAGCCAACCGCGAGGAAGACCAGAAGTTCCACGAGCTGGTCCAGGCCCGCAACCATGCCGACGCGTTGATCCACAACGCACGCAGCGCGATCAAGGACAACGGCGACAAGGTCGCCGGCGACGTGATCGGCCGCACCGAAGGCGCGATTGCCGAGCTGGAGACGGCGATGAAGGGCGACGACAAGGGCCAGATCGAGGCCAAGTCGAAGGCGCTGGAAGAAGCGGCGCAGTCGCTGTTCGCCGCCGCCGCCGCGTCGTCGCAGCCGGGCCAGGATGCCGGTGCCGGCGCGCCCAAGTCCGATGACGTGGTGGACGCGGAGTTCACTGAAGTCAAGGACGACAAGAAGTAAGGCGGGAATAGGGAACGGGGGGCCGGAATGAGGACCGCGCAGCCAACGGCAGTGCGTCCGCAACCGGTTCCCCTTTCTTGTGTCCATGGTCGTGTGACCGTGGATTGCACGGTCCTTCGCTTTGACGATTTCCCCCTTACCGAGTTACCGAGTCAACCCCGGCAATGAGCAAGCGCGATTACTACGAAGTCCTGGGCGTGGCCCGTGACGCCAGCGACGAAGACCTGAAGAAGGCATACCGTCGCTGCGCGATGAAGCACCACCCTGACCGCAATCCGGGTGACGCCGCCGCCGAGGCGACGTTCAAGGAGTGCAAGGAAGCCTACGAGGTCCTGACCGACGGCAATCGCCGCCGCGCCTACGACCAGCACGGACACGCTGCGTTCGAGCATGGCATGGGCGGCGGTGGCGGCGGTGCCGGCTACGCCGACATGGGCGACATCTTCGGCGACATCTTCGGCAACATCTTTGGCGGAGGCGGCGGTGCGCGCGGCCCGCGTCGCGGCGCCGACATCGGCTACGTGATGGAGCTGTCGCTGGAAGAAGCGGTGGGTGGGATCGAGAAGACCATCGAAATCCCGACCCTCGACGAATGCGACACCTGCGACGGTACCGGTTCGGCCGACGGCAACCTCGAGACCTGCTCGACCTGCCAGGGCCGTGGCCAGGTGCGTTTCCAGCGCGGCATCTTCTCGATGCAGCAGGCCTGCCCGCACTGCGGCGGCCGCGGCAAGACCATCGCCAATCCGTGTGGCGACTGCAACGGCCAGGGGCGCGTGGAGCGCACCAAGACCCTGCAGGTCAAGATTCCCGCCGGCGTCGACAACGGCGACCGCATCCGCCTCACCGGCGAGGGCGAGGCCGGACCGGCCGGTTCGCCGCCGGGCGACCTCTACGTCGATGTGCGCGTGCGCGAGCACGAGATCTTCCAGCGCGACGGTGACGACCTGCACTGCGAAGTGCCGGTGCGGATCTCGCAGGCCGCGCTGGGCGACACCATCCGGGTGCCGACGCTGGATGGCGACGTCGAGCTGCGCATCCCGGCCGAGAGCCAGACCGGAAAGCTGTTCCGCCTGCGCGACAAGGGCGTCAAATCCGTGCGCAGCCGCGCCCCCGGCGACCTGTACTGCCGGATCGTGGTCGAGACCCCGGTCAACCTGACCCCCGAGCAGCGCGAGCTGCTGGAGAAGTTCGAAGCGACCTTTGTCGGGGAGGGAGCCCGCCGCCATTCACCGCGCGCGTCTACCTTTCTGGACGGAGTGAAAGGCTTCTGGGATCGAATGACGTCCTGAGGCAACGCCGCCGCCAGCTGATACACCCTGTCAGGAGCCAGCTTGCTGGCTCCTGATCTGTTTTCAGGGGGTGGTGCGCGGCCGGAGGAGCAGCCGGTCCCGCCAACGAAGCAAGTCATCGAACTCCGAAGCCAGTACCGGGTCGCTCCAGCATCGACGCGTAGCCGGTCCCAATGGCGGTTCGATCCGCGCCGCCGGCAGGATTGCCTCCAGCACGACGGCCATGGCGATGTCGGCGTAACCGAAGCGGCCCAGAAGGTGATCGCAACCCGACGCATGCAGGCCGGCACGCGTGCGCTCCAATGCAATACGCAGCGAACCAGGCACCAGCAGGTGCCGGTACTTGCGGTCGAGTCGACGCGCGGCGTCGCGGGCGATGAAGCGCAACGGCTGCCGCAGTGGCGGGGGCAGCACTGATGCGGATGCCTCGTCGAGCGCCTGCGGATCCGCCAGCACGCAACGCAGGACGCGGCTGCGCGCTTCGGCCAGCGCCGCCTCGCTGAGTTCGTTCCACGGTGCGATCGCGTCGAAGTCACCGAGCCTGTGGTCCCCGGCCGAAGCTGCGGCGAAGCGGGCGATGTCCCACGAGCCGCGTACCACTTCTGATCCAGCCAGTAGGGCCGGCACCGACACCGTCCCCGACCATTGCCGCATCCGCCAGCGCAGCCAAGGTTCGCTCAGCGTGGGCGTGTACTCGCGATACGCGAAGTCGACACCGCAGGCCTCCAGTGCCCAGCGCGCCTTCTGCGTCCACGGCGAGAAGGCTTCGCCTATCAGCAGTGGCGGGTGTGACGGCACGATCGTGCTCCGGCGTTGACGCGTCCCGCCGATTATCACCATTCGGGGTGTTCGCTTGTCCACGCGCCCGTGTTGCGATTAGCCTGCGCGGATGAATGATTCCAGCCATCCCGTCCGTGTCCTGATCCACGGCGTCACCGGCCGCATGGGCCAGGCCCTGTTGCGCCTTGCCGCCGAACGCGACGATGTCGTCGTGGTTGCCGCGGTTTCGCGCTCGCAGCCTGCGCAGCGTGTGGTCGATGGCGTGCCGCATTTCGCAGCAGCAGAGCTGTCGGGCGTACCGCCGTTCGATGTCGCCATCGACTTCAGCTTGCCGCAGGGTTTCGACGCGATCCTCGACTTGTGCACGCACCGCGGTGCGGCGCTGGTCTCGGGCACGACCGGACTGGAAGAAGGGCAGCGTCAGGCCCTGGACGCAGCAGCCGGGCGCATCGCGTTGCTGTGGGCGGCGAACTTCAGCCTTGGCGTGGCGGTGCTCAGTGAGCTGGTCGAACGCGCCGCTGCTGCGCTGCCGGGCTGGGATTGCGACATCGTCGAATCGCACCACGTGCACAAGATGGACGCGCCGTCCGGCACCGCCCTGGCATTGGGCGCATGCGCGGAGCAGGGCGGGGCGCAGCCGCGCTACGCATCGCTTCGCGCCGGCGACATCGTCGGTGAGCACCTGGTGCAATTCGCCGCACCCGGCGAGCGCATCGAGCTGGTGCACCGGGCGACCAACCGCGACATCTTTGCCCGCGGGGCGCTGCACGCCGCCGCCAGGCTCGCCGCCAGGGCGCCCGGCCACTACCGCCTGCGCGATTTGCTCTGAGCGGCCATTGGCGGCGCGAGGCGCGCCCAAGGGGCTGAAGCAGGGGCTGAAGCCCCGCCAGGAGGCCTCCCCGGGGCGACGCGAGCCTGATGAATCTCCAGCCGCCATTCATTCAAGGCTGGCATCCAGGGCCGCGGACCGCTAGAATTCCCGCTCGCCTGAACCCCTTCCGTCGGACCGGTCCCGCACCGCGTCCGCGCTTTGCTGCAGGCCGGTTTTTGCCAAGTCTGGCTGCCGGCATCTGCGCAGCGGTGGGGGTGTCAGCACCCCCCGGCAGCCAAGGCGATCCCCGTGACCCAACCCGCAATCCTCGCACTCGAAGACGGCACCATCTTCGAGGGCGTTTCCGTAGGCGCGCCTGGCCTTTCGGTCGGCGAAGTCGTGTTCAACACGGCCATCACCGGCTACCAGGAAATCCTCACCGACCCCTCGTACGCGCGCCAGATGGTGACGCTGACGTACCCGCACATCGGCAACACCGGCTGCACCGACCAGGACGACGAGGCCGCACAGGCCTGGGCCGCCGGCCTGATCGTGCGCGACGTGCCGCGTCGCCCGAGCAACTGGCGCAGCCAGGTGTCGCTGCCGGAGTGGCTGGCCAAGCGCGGCATCGTCGCCATCGCCGACATCGATACGCGCAAGCTGACCCGCATCCTGCGCGAAAAGGGTGCGCAGAACGGCGCGTTGATGGCGGGCGCGTCTCCTGGAGAGAAGCTCGATGTCGAGAAGGCCCTGGAAGCCGCACGCAAGTTCCCCGGCCTCAAGGGCATGGACCTTGCCAAGGAAGTGACCACGTCCAAGCGCTACGAGTGGACCGACGGCCAGCTCGACCTGGACCGCAACGAGTTCGTCAAGGCGCCGCCGCGTTTCCACGTCGTCGCCTATGACTACGGCGTCAAGCACAACATCCTGCGCATGCTCGCCGAGCGCGGCTGCCGCCTGACGGTGGTGCCGGCGCAGACGCCGGCCGCGGACGTGTTCGCGCTCAAGCCCGACGGTGTGTTCCTGTCCAACGGCCCGGGCGACCCGGAGCCGTGCGACTACGCGATCGAGGCGATCGGCGAATTCATCAAGGCAAGGATCCCGACCTTCGGCATCTGCCTGGGCCATCAGCTGCTGGCGCTGGCCAGTGGCGCCAAGACCATGAAGATGGGCACCGGCCACCACGGCGCCAACCATCCGGTGCAGGACCTCGACAGCGGCCGGGTGATGATCACCTCGCAGAACCACGGCTTCGCGGTCGATGAGCCGACGCTGCCGGGCAACGTGCGCGTGACTCACCGCTCGCTGTTCGACGGCACCAACCAGGGCATCGCCCTGACCGATGCCCCGGCCTTCAGTTTCCAGGGTCACCCGGAAGCCAGCCCTGGCCCGCACGACGTCGCCCCGCTGTTCGATCGCTTCGTGGCGATGATGGAGCAGGCCAAGTGATGCAGGCGCTGCGCCGCATGGCTGCGGTCGCACTGGTGCTGCTGCCCGTCGTGGCCGCCGCAGCCGTGCCGTCCGACAGCCAGGTGGTGCGGGTCCAGAAGTTGCTGGGGTTCGACGAAGCGTTCGCGCTGACCATGGACGAGAAGTTCGACCATTCGCCGGAGCTGTCCCACTACAGCAGCAGCGAGCGGACGTGCGTCAGCGGACTGGTCCGGCCGGCATTTGCCGGTGCGCTGAACAATGCCTTCCGCGACCTGTTCGGTGACGCCGCGGTGGTCGAGGACTGGGAGCGCTTCGCGCAGACGCCGGGCGGTGCGCGCTTCATGGAGTTCGTCCGAAGCGGTGTCGTCGCAACGGTGCGCAATCAACCGCGCCCGGAGCCGGAAGCGTTCATGGACGGGTTGACGCCCGGGCAGCTGGACGACGTGGCCAAGTTCATGTCCAGCCCGGCGGCGGCCGTGCTCAAGCGCGAGTTCCCGGAAGTGGACCTGCCGCAGGACCAGCAGGTAACGCTGGCGGCGCAGGTGCAGTCGCAGTGCGGCGTGGAGTTGCCCAAGGCGTGATGGGCGCCGTCGCCGCCAATAGCGGACGCCGCCGCTGGCGTCGCTGGTTTCTGGCGGTGGCGTTGCTGGGTGCGTATCCGGTGTTCGTGATGGTCGCCGTGTACGCGCAGTTCTTCGCGGCCGGCCTTCCCGGCGGTCGCAACGGCCCGGCCGATGCCTACCGGCACACGCTGGCCAGCGCGATCGTGGCCTACACGCTGTCGCCGCGCTGCGTCGACTGGGTGACGCAGGTGATGGAGCGGGACGGGCAGGGAAACGCCGCACGTGCGATGGATGCGCACAACAACCGGATCGGTGCGCGCATCGGCGCCACCGCCGGCAGCTGGAATTCGATGCAGCAGGCAGTGCTTGCTGCGGTTAACCGCGGAGCGATCGCAGCAAGGTCGCCCGAACAGATCACCTGGCTCGCGCCCCCCGCGTGGCAGGAACGACTTTACTGAGGACACCATGCCCAAGCGCACCGACATCAAGACCGTCCTGATCATCGGCGCTGGCCCGATCGTGATCGGCCAGGCCTGCGAATTCGATTATTCAGGCGCCCAGGCATGCAAGGCCCTGCGTGACGAGGGTTACCGCGTGGTGCTGGTCAATTCCAACCCCGCGACCATCATGACCGACCCGAACATGGCCGACGCCGTGTACATCGAGCCGATCAACTGGCAGACGGTCGAGAAGATCATCGCCAAGGAACGCCCGGACGCGCTGCTGCCGACGATGGGCGGCCAGACCGCGCTGAACTGCGCGCTCGACCTGGCCGACAACGGCGTGCTGGAGAAGTACAACGTCGAGCTGATCGGCGCCTCGCGCGACGCGATCCGGATGGCCGAAGACCGCGAGCTGTTCCGCGTCGCCATGGCCGAGATCGGCCTGGAGTGCCCGAAGGCCGAGGTCGCACGCAGCTTCGAGCAGGCCGTCGACATCCAGACCCGGGTCGGCTACCCGACCATCATCCGCCCGTCGTTCACCCTCGGCGGCACCGGCGGCGGCATCGCCTACAACAAGGAAGAGTTCGAGGAGATCGCCAAGCGCGGCCTGGAACTGTCGCCCGTGCACGAGATCCTGGTCGAGGAATCGGTGCTGGGCTGGAAGGAATTCGAGATGGAAGTGGTCCGCGACAAGGCGGACAACTGCATCATCGTCTGCTCGATCGAGAACTTCGACGCGATGGGCGTGCACACCGGCGACTCGATCACGGTGGCCCCGGCGCAGACCTTGACCGACAAGGAGTACCAGCGCCTGCGTGATGCCTCCATCGCGGTGCTGCGCAAGATCGGCGTCGATACCGGCGGCTCGAACGTGCAGTTCGGCATCAACGCCAAGGACGGTCGCGTCGTCGTCATCGAGATGAACCCGCGCGTGTCGCGTTCCTCGGCGCTGGCGTCCAAGGCCACCGGCTTCCCGATCGCCAAGATCGCCGCCAAGCTCGCCGTCGGCTACACCCTGGATGAGCTGCGCAACGAGATCACCGGCGGCGCAACGCCGGCTTCGTTCGAGCCGACGATCGACTACGTCGTCACCAAGATCCCGCGCTTCGCTTTCGAGAAGTTCCCGCAGGCCGACGCCCGCCTGACCACGCAGATGAAGTCGGTCGGCGAGGTGATGGCGATGGGCCGCACCTTCCAGGAGTCGCTGCACAAGGCCCTGCGCGGCCTGGAGACCGGCAAGGTCGGCCTCGACCCCACCGGCCTGGACCTGGCCAGCGAGCAGGACATGGCCACGCTGCGCCGCGAGCTCAAGGAACCGGGCCCGGAGCGCATGTTCTTCATCGGCGATGCCTTCCGCGCCGGCATGAGCGTCGAGGACGTGCATTCGCTGTCGTTCGTCGACCCGTGGTTCCTCGACCAGATCGAGGAGCTGATCGCCGCCGAGAAGCAGGTTGCCGACGCCGGCCTGTCGGCGCTTGACAAGGGCCGCATGCGCGCGCTCAAGCGCATGGGTTTCTCCGACGCGCGCCTGGCGCAGCTGACCGGTACCGACGAGACCGCCGTGCGCACCCTGCGTCGCGCCTTCGGCGTGCGCCCGGTGTACAAGCGCGTGGATTCCTGCGCCGCCGAGTTCGCCACCACCACCGCCTACATGTACTCGACCTACGAGGACGAGTGCGAAGCCAACCCGACCAGCCGCGACAAGATCATCGTGCTCGGCGGCGGTCCCAACCGCATCGGCCAGGGCATCGAGTTCGACTACTGCTGCGTGCATGCCGCGCTCGCCCTGCGCGAGGACGGCTATGAAACCATCATGGTCAACTGCAACCCGGAGACGGTCTCGACCGACTACGACACCTCCGACCGCCTGTACTTCGAGCCGCTGACCCTCGAGGATGTGCTCGAGATCGCCGACCTGGAGAAGCCCAAGGGCGTGATCGTCCAGTACGGCGGCCAGACGCCGCTGAAGCTGGCGCGCGCACTGGAAGCCAACGGCGTGCCGATCGTCGGCACGACGCCGGACAGCATCGACCTGGCCGAGGACCGCGAGCGCTTCCAGAAGCTGGTGCAGGACCTGGGCCTGGCGCAGCCGCTCAACCGCACCGCGCGCAATCCCGACGAGGCGCTGCTGCTGGCCTCGCAGATCGGCTACCCGCTGGTGGTGCGTCCCAGCTACGTGCTCGGCGGCCGGGCGATGGAGATCGTCTACGGCGACTCCGACCTGACCCGCTACATCCGCGACGCGGTGAAGGTGTCCAACGACTCGCCTGTGCTGCTCGACCGCTTCCTCGACAACGCCGTGGAAGTCGACGTCGACGTCATCGCCGACAAGGATGGCAACGTCCTGATCGGCGGCGTGATGGAGCACATCGAGGAAGCCGGCGTGCACTCGGGCGACTCCTCGTGCTCGCTGCCGCCGTACTCGCTGACCGCGGCCGTGCAGGACAAGCTGCGCGACCAGGTGCGGGCGCTGGCCAAGTCGCTCAAGGTCGTCGGCCTGATGAACACCCAGTTCGCGATCACCTTCGACGAGAAGGGCGAGGAAACGATCTACCTGATCGAGGTCAACCCGCGTGCCTCGCGCACGGTGCCGTTCGTGTCCAAGGCGACCGGCATGGCGCTGGCGAAGATCGCGGCGCGCTGCATGGTCGGCCAGACCCTGGCCGAGCAGGGCGCGACGAAGGAGATCATCCCGGAGTACTACTCGGTCAAGGAAGCGATCTTCCCGTTCGCCAAGTTCCAGGGCGTCGATCCGATCCTCGGACCGGAGATGCGTTCCACCGGCGAGGTGATGGGCGTGGGCCGCAACTTCGGCGCGGCGATGGCCCGTGCGCAGGAAGCCGGCGGCATCAAGGCGCTGCCGCAGGGCGGCAAGGTGTTCGTCTCGGTGCGCGATCCGGACAAGACCCGCGTGCTGCCGGTGGCGCAGGACCTGGTCAAGCGTGGCTACAGCCTGGTCGCGACCGAGGGCACGCATGCCTTCCTGACCGCGCAGGGCATCAGCTGCGAGCGCATCAACAAGGTCACCGAAGGCCGCCCGCACGTGGTCGACCTGATCAAGAACGGCGAGCTGGTCTACATCGTCAACACCACCGAAGGCCGCCAGGCGATCAACGACTCGTTCTCGATCCGCCGCGAAGCGCTGCAGCATCGCGTGACCTACTCGACGACGGTGTCCGGCGCGCGGGCACTGGTCAACTCGCTCGAGTATCGCGGCACCGGCCCGGTGTGGTCGTTGCAGGAGCTGCACAAGGAAATCGACGGCGCGGCCTGACGTCCGCGCCGCCCCTGTCGCCGTCATCCCCGCGCAGGCGGGGATGCAGCGACTCGGGTTTTCCGGGCCGGGCAACGTCCCTGGATTCCCGCCTGTGCGGGAATGACGGGTGACAAGGCTTTCGCCGGGGTCGCCATCTGATAGAGAATCGGCTATCGAAGCCGTAGCCGGCCGTTGGGCCGGATCCAAAGGAACAAAGCAATGCGAGCACCCATTACCCTGCACGGCGCACAGCGCCTGCGCGCCGAGCTTGAAGAGCTCAAGTCGGTCAAGCGCCCGGCCGTGATCAATGCGATCTCCGAGGCGCGCGCCCATGGCGATCTCAAGGAGAACGCCGAGTACCACGCCGCGCGCGAGCAGCAGGGCTTCATCGAAGGCCGCATCAAGCAGCTCGAAGCCGAGCTGTCGCATGCGCAGATCATCGACGTCGCATCGTTGAACGCAGGTTCGCGGGTCGTGTTCGGCGCCAAGGTCGAGCTGGCCGACAGCGAGACCGACGAAGAGCGCAGCTACCAGATCGTTGGCGACCTGGAAGCGGACATCAAGCAGGGCCTGATCGCGATTTCGTCGCCGGTGGCGCGTGCGCTGATCGGCAAGCACGAAGGCGATACGGTGACCATCGAAGCACCCGGCGGCATCCGCGAGTACGAGATCGTCGGCGTCAGCTACGCCGGCTGATGAACACGCTCTGATGGTCAGCCTGCTGCTGCCGGCACGCGATCGCTTCGGCGGGCAGCGGCTCTCGCCCGCCACGGGCAAGGCCCTGGCCCGCGCCGACCGCAGCCAGTCGGCAGCAGATCCCTCCGTGGACGGCCGTGCGCAGATGGCGCGCGTGCTCGACGTGCTCCCGCGCGGCTGGCCGGTCGCCGCGGCGGCGCGCCAGCGCGACGTCGGCGATGCCGCCAACGCGGTCTGGCTACGCGCCGATCCGGCCTATGTGCAGCCGGACATCAACGGTGCGCGGCTGCTGTCCTACGGCCAGGCCCTGGGCCTGTCCGCGAGTGATGCGGCTGCACTGCTGCGTCCGCTGAAGCCGCTCTTCGGCGATGCCGGGTTCCCGATCGACGCACCGGTGCCGTCGCGCTGGTATCTGCGCTTTCCTCCCGGTGCCAGGCTCCCCGAATTCACCTCGCCCGAGCAGGCGCTCGGCGCCGACATGTTCGACCAGTTGCCCGAAGGCAACGAAGGTCGCCGCTGGCGCGCGTTGCTGAGCGAAGCCCAGGTCGTGCTTCACAACCACCCGCTCAATGCCTCGCGTGCCGCGGCAGGCCTGGCGCCGGTCAACTCGCTGTGGTTCTGGGGCGCCGGGGTGCTGCCTGATCACGTGCGCACGCGCTTTGCCCGCATTGCCAGTGAGGACGAGGCGCTGACGGCGCTGGCTGCGCTCGCCGGCGCACAGGTCGATGCACGACCACCGTCATGGCCCGGCAACGTCGGGGACGCGTTGTTCGATCTTCGCGATGGCCGCGATCTGGCACTGCTGGAGCGCGACTGGTTCGCTCCCTTGCTTGCGGCATTGGCGAAGGGTCAGCTCGACGGTCTGCAGTTCGACTTCGCCGATGGCGCGCGTTACGACATTGCGCGCAGCCAGCGTTGGCGCTTCTGGCGCAAGCCGCTGCATTCGTTTGTCACGGCGACGGGACGCGGCGGCGCATGAGGCCGCAAGCCAGGCTGCGCAGGCGCGAGTACGAGCAGGCCGGACAATGGCCGGAAACCCTGTCGCCGCTGTTGCGTCGCCTGTACGCGGCGCGCGGTGCGACCAGCATCGACCAGGCGCAGCCGCGCCTGGCCAACCTGCTGGCACCCGATGACCTGGGCGGCCTCGATGCCGCCGTGGCGCTGTTGTCGGCCGCGATCACCGGGGATCGCCACATTGTCGTGGTCGGCGATTTCGACTGCGACGGCGCGACCGCCTGCGCAGTCGGCGTGCGCGGCTTGCGCATGCTGGGTGCGCAACGTGTCTCGCACGCCGTGCCCAACCGCATGGTCCACGGTTACGGGCTGTCGCCGGCACTGGTCGAAGAGCTGGCGGCGCTGCAACCCGAGTTGCTGGTGACGGTCGACCACGGCATTGCCTGCCACGCCGGCATCGCCGCGGCCAAGGCGCGCGGTTGGCAAGTGCTGGTGACCGATCATCACTTGCCCGGCGAGCACTTGCCGCCGGCCGATGCCATTGTCGATCCGAACCTGCACGGCGACCCGTTCCCGAGCAAGGTGCTGGCCGGCGTTGGCGTGATGTTCTACGTGCTGCTGGCCCTTCGCCGCCACATGCGCGAGCAAGGGGCGTTCTCCGGCCAGGGTCCGGACCTGACGACGCTGCTCGACCTGGTCGCGGTGGGTACCGTCGCCGACCTGGTGCCGCTCGACGCGAACAATCGCGCGCTTGTCGCAGCAGGTCTGCGTCGGCTGCGCGCGGGGCAGGGCAGCGTTGGCCTGCGCGCCCTGATCGAAGTTTCGCAACGCGATGCCGGCCGCCTCACCGCCGCCGACATCGGCTATGCCGTGGCGCCGCGTCTCAACGCCGCGGGGCGTCTGGAGGACATGTCGCTGGGCATCGAGTGCCTGCTCACCGACGACCTGGCGCGGGCGCGCGACATCGCCGCGACCTTGAACGAGATCAACAGCGAACGCCGCGCCGTGCAACAGCAGATGACCGACGAAGCGGAGCTGGCGCTGGCGCGCGTGCCGTCGCCGGATCAGGTCGCTGCCGCAGCGGTATGCCTGTACGACGCGCAATGGCATCCCGGCGTGGTCGGACTGGTGGCATCGAAGATGAAGGAACGACTGCACCGTCCTGTCATCGCCTTCGCTCCGGCCGAACCGGGCAGCGACACCCTGCGCGGCTCGGCGCGGTCGATTCCGGGATTCCACATCCGTGATGCCTTGGCCGATGTCGCCGCACGCCATCCGGACCTGATCGAGCGTTTTGGTGGCCACGCCATGGCAGCCGGGTTGTCGATGCGCGCGGAGGCGTACCCGGCGTTTGCCAGGGCCTTCGAGCAGTGCGCGCAGGCCACGCTGACGCCCGAATTGCTGCAGGCCGACATCCTCAGCGATGGCGAGCTCGGTGCAGCAGAGTTCAACCGCGCCAGCGCCGAGTCACTGCGCGATGGTGGCCCATGGGGGCAGGGTTTCCCGGAGCCGCAGTTCGACGGCGAGTTTGACGTGGTGAGCTGGCGAGTCGTCGGCGAACGCCACCTCAAACTGGTGCTTGGCTTTGCCGGCTTGCGACTGAACGCGATCGAGTTTGGCGGCTGGCTCGGCAATGCGCCGCCAGATCGTCTGCGCATCGCATATCGCCTCGAACCCGATGACTACCGTGGCGGCGATGCGGTGCAGCTGGTGGTCGTGCACAGCGAGCCCGCCTAGGGTTGCAGCCAGCGGTTCGCTGACGAATGGCGGACTGGACTCGGATTTTGCCGCCCAAGACTTTCAGACAATTCTTAAAGACTGACCGGGTGCCCGCCCTATAGCGTTTGCGCCGAAGCTGAACGTTTGTTCAGGCGCTGCAAGCCCACGGTGGTGGTACCCATGAACCTGGAAAAGTATCGCGCGTCACTTTTGGCCGCGGCGCTGCTGGCCGCATATTCCTCTGCTGCGATCTCGGCCGAGTGGCGCGAAGGCGCCACCTACGGCGCCGGCTCGACGGTTACTTACCAGGGGCGAACCTATCAGGCGCTGCAGGCGCACACCGCCTACGTCGGTGCCGGTTGGACGCCGAATTCCAGCCCGACTCTGTGGCGCGACATCGGTGCCGCCACTGGCGCGCCGGCTCCCACACCGACGCCGGCATCGACGCCGGCACCGGCACCGGCACCCAGTCCGTCTTCGGGGCAATGCGGCGCCGCCTGGTCCGCCGGCGCGACTTATGCCAGCGCCGGCACGCGGGTCACCTACGGCGGCCGCATCTATCAGAACAAGTGGTGGACGCAGGGCGACAACCCGGCGCAGTCGGGCGAGTGGGGCGTCTGGCAGGACATGGGCGCCTGCTCGGGTGGGGCCGGTGCACCAGCGCCTGCGCCAGCTCCGACGCCAGCACCTGCGCCGGTACCGGCACCAACACCAGCACCAGCACCAGCACCAGCACCAGCACCGGCTCCTGCCCCGACTCCGACTCCGACTCCGACTCCGACGCCAGCTCCAACTCCAACTCCAACTCCAACTCCAACTCCAACTCCAACTCCAACTCCAACTCCTGCTCCTGCTCCTGCCCCGACTCCGACTCCGACTCCGGCCCCAGCTCCGACACCTGCTCCGGCTCCAACGCCGACACCCGAACCCGCACCCGCACCCGCACCGGAGCCAACCCCCACAACGGGACCCGTCAACGGATCGGGCACGTCGTCAGGCAAGGAGGTCGGCGGCTACTTCGCGCAGTGGGGCATCTACGGGCGCAACTACCAGGTCAAGGACATCGCCAACAGCGGCGCGGCCCAGCACCTGACCTTCGTCAACTACGCGTTCGGCAACCTCTACGCCAAGAACGGTGGCTACGAGTGCGACATCATCACCAAGGCCGAACCGACCGATTCCAACAGTCCGCAAGCCGGTACTGGCGGCGATGGCTGGGCGGATTACCAGAAGGGCTTCACGGCGGCCGAGTCGATCGATGGCGTAGCTGACTCGTGGGGATTCGCCTGGGACGATCCACGCAATGGCAAGGCCGGGCCGCTCAAGGGCAACTTCAACCAGTTCAAGAAACTCAAGGCCAAATACCCCAGGATGAAGGTCATGATCTCGCTGGGCGGCTGGACCTGGTCGCGGTGGTTCGCGAAGGCGGCGGCAACCGATGCGCTGCGCAAGCAACTGGCGAGCTCGTGCATCAATGTCTACATCAAGGGCAACCTGCCGTTCGACCAGGCCGGCAATGCCGGCGGCGACGCCGCCGCAGCAGGCGTGTTCGACGGCATCGACATCGACTGGGAGTTCCCCGGCGGCGGTGGAATGCCCTACAACGCGGTCGATCCCGACGACAAGCGCAATTACACACTGTTGCTGGCGGAGTTCCGCAAGCAGCTCGATGCGGTCGGCCAGCAGGACGGCAAGCACTATCTGCTGACGGTGGCGATCGGATCGGGCGGCGACAAGATCGCCAACACCGAACCGGGCGAATACAGCAAGTCGCTCGACTGGATCAACGTCATGTCCTACGACTTCCACGGCGGCTGGGAGGCCACGGGTCCGACCGATTTCCAGTCCAACCTGTACATCGATCCTGAAAGCCCCAACGCCAAGGGCAACGGCGCAACGTTCAACGTCGACAGCGCGATCAAGGCCCTGCTGCAGGGAGGCGTTGCGCCTTCGAAGATCGTCGTCGGCATTCCGTTCTATGGCCGCGGCTGGACCGGCGTGGCCGCGGGACCGAAAGGCGACGGGCTGTACCAGCCCGCCACCAAGCAGGCACCGGGCAGCTACGAGGCGGGCATCGAGGATCACAAGATCCTGAAGAACGCACCGGGCACCGTCCGCGAACATCCGGTCAGCAAGCAGGCGTGGAAGTACGACGGTACGACCTTCTGGTCGTACGACACGCCGGCCACCGTTCGCGAAAAGCTCGAATACGTGCGCCAGAACAATCTGCGGGGCGTCTTCAGCTGGGAGCTTGACGGTGACGCCGATGGTGCGGAGCTGACCAAGGTGATGGGAGAGATCAACAAGTAGCAGTCGAGGCGGCGCATCGAGCCGCGCGCGTCACCGGTCCCGGATACCTGGCAATCATCGGAGTCGATCATGCACGTTGCTGCCTCTGTCGCTGCTCGCGGTCGTCGCAAGTCGGCCGCTCAAATGCCAGGCCATCGCAAGCCAGGCCATCGCACGCCAGGCGGCTTCACGCTGCTGGAACTGCTGGTGGTCCTGCTGATCATCGCGCTGCTGGCCGGCTACGTCGGACCGAAGCTGTTCGGCGAGATCGGCAAGGCCAGGAGCAAGACCGCGGCCTCGCAGATGAAGTCGATTGCCGATGCGCTCGACCGCTATCGCCTCGACACGGGACGGTTTCCCACCAGCGAGGAAGGCCTGAGGGCGCTTTCGATCAATCCCGGCAACCAGCAGGGCTGGGCCGGGCCCTACCTGGGCAGCGACGCGCCACCCGATCCCTGGGGCGCGCCGTACGTGTTCCGCGTGCCGGGTGAGAGTGGCAAGGACTACGACCTGTTGACGCTTGGCGCCGACGGCAAAGCCGGCGGAACCGGCGAAGACGCCGACATCGTCGCCAAGTAGGGGCGATGTCGTGCGCTTCCAGGTACGGGTCCTTGCCGATGGCGGACAGCACCAGATTGAACTGGAGGCCGCGGACGAATCACAGCTGCGCCAGATGGTGCAGGCAATGGGCATGGCGGTCGTCGATGTAGCGCCATTGCATAAGCGCCGTCTGGGCATGGCATTGCGCAAGCCGCGCTTTGACCGGTCGTTGTTCACGCAGGAACTGATTGCACTGCTGGAGGCGGGCCTCAGCCTGATCGAGACGATGGAGACGCTGCGCGACAAAAGCGGCGAGGGCATCAACCGCAGCGTCCTGGCCGGCATCGTCGATGCGCTGTGCGAGGGCCTGCCACTGTCAAAGGCACTGGAGCGCCAGCCGGACGCATTCCCCGCGCTGTACGTGGCAACGGTCGCCTCGGCCGAGCGCACCGGGCACCTGGCCGAGGCCCTGAAGCGCTACCACCACTACGACGCCAGGCTGGCGGTGGTGCGCAAGAAGGTGGTCGCGTCGATGGTGTACCCGATGGTGGTGATCGCGACCGGCGCGATGATCATCCTGTTCCTGGCGTTCTACGTGATCCCCAAGTTCAGCCAGGTCTACGCATCGATGAAGGATCTGCCGGCAGCGGCGAGATTGATGCTGTGGTGGGGGGAGGCGGTGCACGCCCACGGCGCGGCGCTGTTCGTGGCGATCGTGGCGATCGTGGCGGCGCTGGTGCTGGCCGTGCTGGCGCTGCGCAGTGCCAGGGCGCGCGAGAAGCTGATGGCCCTGATTTGGTCCCTGCCGCGCATGGGGCAGTACCAGCGGCTGTTCGCACTGACGCGCTTTTACCGGACCCTTGGATTGCTCCTTTCGGGTGGCATGTCGGTCGTGGCATCGCTGGAGCTGTCGTCGCAACTGTTGCCGGCGCGGATGCTGCCGGCGCTGTCGCAGGCGCTGGGTGACATCAGCGCCGGCAAGGCCCTGTCGACCGCATTGCCCGCCGCCCGGCTGACCACGCCGGTCGCCGAGCGACTGATCCGGGTCGGTGAGCAGAGCGGCGAGGTCGCGGCCATGGTCACGCGCTCGGCCGAGTTCTGCGACGACGAACTCGATCGGGCCATCGACACGCTGATGCGGATGGTGGAGCCGGTGCTGATGCTCGTCGTGGGCGCCATCGTCGGCACGATCGTGTTCCTGCTGTACATGCCGATATTCCAGTTGGCCGGAAGCGTGGGCTAGGGCGATGGCGAACGGACCCGGCGAAGGAAAGGAACGCGGTACAGGGCAGGCATTCGCCCGGGGTGATGACGACTCGCTGCAGGTGCGCATGTGGAACGAGGCGGGGCAGGATCCGGACCTGTATCTGCAGCGCGTCGGCCTTCTCACTGGTTTGCGTGGGCTGGATGCCGGCGACCTGGAAGCCGCCTCGCCGTGTTTCGACCTGCTGCCATTTGCCGAGGCGATGCCGCGCAACTGCCTGCTGGTGCGGGACGAGGATGGTCAGTTGCTCCTGGTCCTGGCCGACCCGTTCGATCCCCGCCAGCGCTCTTGGGCGATGCAGCGCTTGCGTGTCGCGTTCCACTTTGCCTTCGCGGTGCCGGGCGTGCTGCTGGCCCATCTGGCCACGCACGAGGTCGAGCACCAGGCGATGGGCCAGGTCGACATGGGCAATGCGCAGCCGGGCGGCAGTGATGGCGTGAAGATCACCCTCGCCACGTTGGCTGCCGATGTCCATCCGGTCATCCGCCTGGTGAACTCTTCGCTCTACGACGCACTCAAGGCACGGGCCTCCGACATCCACGTCGAAAGCACGGCATCGGGACTGGTGGTCAAGTACCGGATCGACGGCGTGTTGCTTGCCGCCGGTTCCGCCGCAGGCACCGACGTCGCCGAACAGGTGCTGTCACGGCTGAAGGTGATGGCCGATCTGGATATCGGCGAACGCCGGATTCCGCAGGATGGGCGCTTCCGCGCCATCATCAACCAGCGCGAGATCGACTTCCGCGTCTCGATCATGCCGTCCATCCACGGCGAGGACGCGGTCCTGCGCGTGCTCGACAAGCAGCGCGGGCAAAGGGAAGCCGCGCCGTTGCGGCTGGACGCCATCGGGCACGAGGCCGATATCGTCCGAGCCATCCGCGCCGTCGCCCATGAGCCCTACGGACTGATCCTGGTGACCGGGCCGACCGGCTCGGGAAAGTCGACGACGCTCTATGCCACCTTGTCGGAGATCAACACCGGCGAAGAGAAGATCATCACGATCGAAGATCCGGTGGAGTACGAGTTGCCCGGGGTCCTGCAGATTCCGATCAACGACAAGAAGGGGCTGACGTTCGCGCGCGGCCTGCGCTCGATCCTTCGCCACGACCCGGACAAGATCCTGGTGGGCGAGATCCGCGACGGCGAGACCGCCGCGATCGCCGTGCAGGCAGCCCTGACCGGCCACCTCGTACTGACCTCGGTGCATGCCAATGGCGTGTTCGCGGTGCTGGACCGCTTCCTGCACATGGGCGTGGACATGCACAGTTTCGTCGCCTCGATGCTCGGTGCCGTGGCGCAACGACTGATGCGCCTGAACTGCCCGCACTGCCTGTGCGACGCGCCGCCGGATCAAGCCCTGCTGCGTGCCTCCGCGCTGACGCTGGGGCAGGTCGACGGATGGCGGTTCCGCAAGGGGGCCGGTTGCGACGCCTGCCGCAGGACGGGTTACCTGGGGCGACAGCCGATCGCCGAGGTGCTGCGGTTCAACGATGCAATCAGGCAGTGCTTCATGGAACGACGGCCGTTGCTGGAGCTCCGGCAGGCCGCGCACGAGAGCGGCTTCACTCCGATACGCCAGGTTGCCCTGCGCGCCGTGGCGGACGGACGTACCACGTTGGCGGAGGTGAACCGTGTCACGCTGGTGGAATAGGGTTCGTGCTTTGCCCGCGAAGGCCGCCGGGGGGCTTGCGGCAATGGCACCGTCGGCTGCGACGGTCTGCAGCCGCCAGGTCCTGTGGATCGACGACGAATGCGTCCGCCTGCAATCTACGACCGGACAGGCGCCGGCGCAGGTCGCACTGTCCCGCACGGGCGACGTTGCCGCGGCACTGGTGGCGGTCGAGACGCTGTTGGGATCAGCGCTGCCCAGGCCACGCAGGCGTGGCCTGCACCGCGTCGAAGTCGTGGTTTCCGGTGCGTTCGCCTGTTACTTCATCCTGCCATGGGCGCCGTGGCCACGACCTGCCGACTGGCTGGCGTCGGCACGGACGAAGTTCGTGCTAGACGGTCTCGGCGCGCCGGAATCGTGGCGGTTCAGTGTCGAAGACGCTCCGTGGGGGCGCGCACGCATGGCCGCGGCAGCGCCGGAGGCACTGTGCGCGCGAATTGCGCGCTTGTGCAAGGCGCAGGCGCTGCGGCTGGGGCGGATCGAACCGGCATTCACCCGGGCACTGTCGCGCCATGCGGCACAAGTCGAAGACGGCTCAATCGCGATCGTCGAAATCGAGGAGCGTGCCGGGCGACGCTCGATTGCCCACGTCGGATTCCGCAATGAGAAGCAATGGACGGGTTACATCGCGCTGCCGGCGGTTGCGCCGATCGAGCACGTGGTCCGCGACGCGGCGTTCCTGTGCGGTGCCGCGTCGCTGCAACGTACCTATCTGATCGCACCGGCATGCATGCAGGCACTGATGAGCGGCCTGCCCGGCGGATGCTGGCTGCCTTCGCACGCGGGGAGTGCGCCGTGAAGGTCCCGCGGTTCGACCTGCACCTGGCCCACCGGCCGCGGCAGGCTGCGCCGATGGCCAGCCTCCTGCTTGCGATCGCTTCACTGGTGGCCGTCATCGAGTATCTGGATGTGCTGCGCGACCGGGGGCAGGCGCTGGATGCACATGAAACGGCGATCAGGCGCAGCGAGGATGCCCGCCGCTCCATCGGCATCGCCCACCGCAGCGCCGCCGATCCGCGGGCACGCGAACTGATGGCCCGGCAGCGCTACGCGATGGAACCGGCGCGCGATCTGTTGGAGAGGGGCTGGCATCCCGGCATCGCGCTGCTGCTGCTGGACCTGGCCACCGATACCCGCCAGATCGACATGGTGTTCGAGTCCAGGTCGGCGCAGGAAGCGCTGGCGTTCGTCGACTGGCTCGAGATGCAGGCCGCCACCGAGCGCGTCCTGGTGAAGCGCCAGACCGGCAAGCCGGGGCCGCAGGAGAGTCCTGTGGAAACGCGCCTGCAGGTGATATGGCGACCGTTGCCCGGGTCGCACGTGCAGGGCGATGGCCCGGCAGCTTCGACCGCCGCGGTCCCGCCGTCATCGGTGCAGCGATGAAACGGTTCGAATGGGAACTGCGACGTGGCCTGTGGCGGCTGGGCAACCTGGGTCGCCTGGCGGTCGCCCTGCTGGTCATTGCCGGGGTCATCGCCTGGATGGAGGTCCGGCCGCTGCGGCGGGACCTTGCACAGCGACGCGAGCAGCTCGACTCACGCATTGCCGCGATGTCCCACGCGCCGCCGCCAACGCCGGAAGAGGCCCGCGACAAGGCCAGCGCGGACCAGCGCTTCTCGGTGTTCCTGCACAGTTTCCACGCCATTGCCGCACGCCACGGGCTTGGCATACCCAGCGCCGTCTACCAGGCCGAACCGGGTGATGGCAGTCGCTTGCGGCGCTACCTGGTGGAGGCCTCCTTCAACAGCGACTACCGCCAGTTCCGTGCCTTCACTGCGGACTTGCGGCAACTGCCGGGGGTTCGCATCGAGCACCTGACATTGTCACGCCAGGACATCGGGCAGACGCAGCTGGCGATCCGGATCCAGTGTTCGTTGCTGGTCGAGGTGGCGTCGTGAAGCGCGCGCGGAAGTGGCGGCCGGCGCTGGAGCGCGCTGCCCCGTGGGCGGCGCTCGCCGCGGTGGTCCTGTGCACGCTGGCGATTGTCGGTGGGTGGAACCGTGGCCCGGTAGAGATGCCCGCTGCTTCGCCGCCGCCAACGCACGCACAGGTGCCGATTCCCGCAAGACGCGTACCAGTAGCGCGGGCTGCGCGACCCTCCCATGGCGCCGCAGTGCCACCGCCGCCGGGGCAATCCGAGCCGGCGCCTTTCGTCGATCTGTTCCCGCGGCAGGACTGGACACCTCCACCGCCCCCGCCAGCGCAGGTGCCGGACGTTCCGCCGCCGCCCGCACAACCGCCACCGCTGCCGTTCTCGATCGGCGCGCTGTGGCTGGACGGCAGCGGTGCGTTCTACGCAGTGCTCAACGCGCAGGGTCAGGAGTTCCCCATGTGCGTGGCGTGCCGGCAATCGGGCTTCTACCGGGAAGGCGACGTGCTGCTGGGCTCCTACCGGATCGAGAAGCTGACCAGTCGCGAAGTCCGCTTCGTCTACCTGCCGATGAAGCGCAGGCAGCAGATGTCGCTGGGAGGCTGACATGCGCACGATCGGGACGCTCGCTGCCACCGCCTCGCTCGCCCTGCTGACCGGCTGCGCCAGCGACGTGCGCCACCACCAGATGGACGCAATGCTCGACAAACAGTCGCAGGAAAGCTCGTTGCAATGGCTTGCGAGCCAGGCGGCCGCGCATCCAGACGACCTCGCATTGCGCAGCAGGCACCTGCAGGTCCGGCGCGAGGTGCTCAACGACCATCTGCGCAAGGCGGTGGCCGCGTACGAAGCCGGCGACCCGGCGCAGGCAAGGGACTGGGTCGGCAAGGCCATCGCGATCGCGCCGGATGAGGAGGCGCCACACGCGATGCTGGAGTGGATGGATCACCAGGCACAGATCGACTCGAAGCTGAAGTACGCGGAGTCGGTGCGGGCCCAGCGGCCACAGGAAGCGCTGGCAATCGCCACCGACGTGTTGGCCAGGCAGCCGGGAAACGTGCAGGCCGGGCGCCTGCGCGATGCCCTGCAGTCGCCTGGCGGCGCCGAGGCGCCGACGCTGACGCGCGACCTCAACGTGCCGATTACGGTGCAGTTCCGCGACCAGCCACTGATCAGCATCTTCGAGTTGATGTCGAACATCACCGGACTGAACTTCACCTTTGATCGTGAAGTGGCATCCACCACGCCCACCACCATCTATGCCAGCAACACCCCGATCAAGCAGGTGCTGTCGCTGGTGCTGCAGGCGAACCAGCTGACCAGCAAGGTCGTCAGCGGCAACTCCCTGCTGATCTATCCGCGCCGGCCGGACAAGGAGATCGAGTATCGCGACCTGACGGTGCGCACCTTCTACCTGCAGAACGCTCAGGCTCCGCAGGTACTGGCCGCGCTCAAGCAGATGATCAAGACCCGCGACGTGGTCCTGGACGAGCGCACCAACGCGATCATCATGCGCGACTCGCCAGAGGCCATCGGCGTGGCGGAACGACTGGTCGCGGCGATGGACGTGACGCCGGCGGAGGTGGTGCTGGAGGCCGAGGTGCTGGAGGTGTCGGCAAGCGACCTGCTGCAGTTCGGTCTGCTGTATCCGGACCGGATCGAGTTCACCGCCAGTCCCGCGTCCGGTACCGACAGCCAGCTGCGGCAGACGCCGGGACTGCTGACCCTGGAGGAGCTCAAGAGCCTCAACAGCGGCGACATCCTGGTCCGGCTTGGAGCGCCTTCGCTGGCCCTGGACATGCTGCAGCGCGAGGGCAGGACCAACACCCTGGCCAATCCGCGCATCCGCGTGCGCAACCGCGAGAAGGCCAAGGTCCTGATCGGCGATCGCCTGCCGGTGGTGACCACCACACTGTCTGACAACTTCAGCACCGAGAGCATCAACTACCAGGATGTCGGCCTGGCACTGGAGGCCGAACCGATCATCAGCAGCAACGACGAGGTCCAGGTCCGGCTGCGACTGGAGGTGTCGAGCGTCACCGATACGATCACGACCAGCACCGGGCTGGTCGCTTACCAGATTGGCACGCGCACGGCCGAGACCGTGATGAGCGTGCGCAACAACCAGACCCAGGCCCTGGCCGGCCTCCTGCAGCGCAACGAGCAGGCTGGAGGCACCGGGCTGCCCGGCCTGAGCCGCATCCCCATCCTTGACCGCATCTTCGGCACCAGGGGCAGCGACAAACGCCGGACCGAGCTGATCCTGCTGATCACGCCGCGCATCGTCCGCAACCAGGGTGTCCCGGTCGACAGCATCACCGACTTCTATTCGGGTACGGAAACGCGGCTGAGCACGCAGCGCGACGACGCGATCGGCGACGCGGCAGTCAGGTCTGCGACCGCGCAGGGCAGTGCAGCGGCATCGCCGCCGCGGACCGGCGCCGCGGCCGTGCCACCGCCGTCGCCAACGCCACCGCAGTCAGCGGTGCCTTCAGGGCCGTCGTCACCGCCACCGCAGGCACCGCCGCCGCAGCAGTCACCACAGGGCAGACGCAGATGAGGCCGGCGATGGCGCGTGGATTCACGTTGATCGAGCTGCTGGTCACGCTCGCGATCATGGCCACGCTGGCCATGGTGGCGCTGCCGCTTACCCAGGTGGCCGCGCAGCGCTCGCGCGAGGAGGAACTCAGGCGAGCGCTGTGGCAGATCCGAGATGCGATCGATGATTACAAGACCGCGACCGACGAGGGCAGGGTCGACAAGTCGGTGGACGACAGTGGCTACCCGCCAACGCTGGACGTGCTGGTGGAGGGGGCCGTCGACAAGGGCAGCGCCAACGGTGCGCGGATCTACTTCCTCCGGCGAATCCCGCGCGATCCGACCTGCGATTGCCCCAGCCGCGGCGATGCCCAGACGTGGGGCGTGCGCAGCTATGCCAGCCCGCCGGACTCGCCCAGTGAAGGCCTGGATGTCTACGACGTGTATTCCCGCTCGGAGGGCGTCGCGCTGGATGGCACGGCGTATCGCCAATGGTAGGCGCGCCATGACCCGACGAGGTTTCACCCTGATCGAGCTTCTGGTGGTGCTGGCCATCATGGGCGCGCTGTTGACGCTGGTGGTGCCGCGCTATTTCGAGCAGGCCGACCGGGCCAGGGAAACGGTGCTGCGCGAGAACCTGACCGTGCTGAGGGTGTCCATCGACCGCTTCCACGGCGACAGCGGCCGTTACCCGCAGACGCTGGAGGAACTGGTCGAACGCCGTTACCTGCGCGAAGTCCCCATGGATACGCTCACCGGCAGCCGCACCACCTGGACGCTGGTGGCGCCCGCGGACGGCGGGGCCGGCATCTACGACGTGCGCAGTGGCGCCCGGGGCAAGGCGAAAGATGGCACGGACTACAGCAGCTGGTAAGCCAGGCGCGGGTGCGCGCGTTGGCGTTGCGTCGCAAGGTGGCTTCGGGATCCTTGCCGCACTGCTGTGCGTGGCGCTGATCGGTATCTACCTGATGCAAGTGGGGACGATCTGGAGCCTGCAAGTGCAGCGGTCCAAGGAAGCGCAGTTGCTGCGCCACGGCGATGCGATTCGCGAGGCGATCCGCAGCTATGCAATGGCCGATGGAGGCGGCGGCTATCCCACGCAGCTGCAGGACCTGCTGGTCGATCCGCGCGTGCCCTATCCGCGCCATCACCTTCGCGCCCTCTATCCAGATCCGATGACGGGCGGCGACTGGCAGTTGATCAAGGGCGCACAAGGCGAGATCTATGGCGTCAACAGCTCGGCCACGGCAGTCCCACTCAAGCAGCACGGATTTCCCCCGGAGGACGCCGGCTTCGCGATGAAGTCCAGTTACCAGGAATGGAAGTTTGTCCATTATCCGGCCGCCGGTCGGATGCGTAGATGAGCGCCGACTGCGTCATGCAAGACGCGGTTGGTCACCGGCAACACCGTGAGGCTGGCTGCCTCGGGAGATCGACACATGCTTTCCGACGACTGGACCGCGTGGGTGCGAGAGAACCTCGAGCGCGGTTGCACGCCCGACTCGCTGGTGCGGGCGATGCTCGCCGAGCACATCGATGGCGACGAAGTGGCACTGGCCGTGGCCAATGCGCTGGCAGGGATCGACGGCGCGCGCAGTGCGACCGGACCGTGCTGGCCCGACCGGTTCGCCTTGCGCCTGGCGAACCACGCCACCGTCGGCGACCGCCAGGTCAGCGTGGTCGCCCGGCTCGAGCGGCCCGCTGCGGTACTGCTCGACAACGTCCTGTCGCATCAGGAGTGCGACTACCTGATCGCACTGTCGACGCAGCAGATGCGCCCTTCGACGGTCGTGTCGCCCGACAGTGGCGAGCTGGCGACGATCGAAGCCCGCAGCAGTGAGGGCGCCTGGTTCACCCGCGGCCACGACGAGACCATCGCCGCCATCGAATCGCGATTGGCCGCGCTGATGCAGGTGCCGGTCGACCACGGAGAGGGGCTGCAGGTGCTGCACTATCGGGCCGGCGGCGAGTACAGGCCGCATTACGACTACTTTCCGCCGGAGCAGCCCGGCAGCGTCCCCCACCTGGCGCGCGGCGGGCAACGGACGGCTTCGTTGATCATGTACCTCAACAGTCCCGATGCCGGTGGCGAAACGATATTCCCGCTTGCCGGCGCATCGTTCGTCCCGCGTCGCGGCAGCGCGCTGTACTTCGCCTACTGCGATGGTCGCGGAGGGCTGGATTCTTCCAGCCTCCACGGTGGTGCACCGGTGGCGGCCGGCGAGAAATGGATCGCGACCAAGTGGGTGCGGCAGCAGCCTTACCGGTGATCCGGATGGGACCCCATCCCGCGCCTGGATCGGCGCGGGATGGAATCCGACTTGCATCAGTCCAGGCAGCGCGCGGCCGACGAACGGCGCGGCAGCGGCACCGATACCGCCTCCCATGCAGATGCGACGGAATTGACGACATTGGTTTCGGGCAGGCCGCCGTCGATCACCGGCAGTCCCTGGAACTGCCGGTCGAAGCGGACGTACTGGCTGCCGTCGGGTTCGATGATCAGGGCGCCGGGTCGCCGGAGGGCCGCCCGTCCGTGGCAGCGACACCGGCCGCGGCGACCTTCTGCTCGCGCAGCAGTTCGCGGGCGTGCAGGACCACCGGGTGCTGCTCCAGTTCGTCCGGTGCCGTGGTTCCGGAGTCGGATCGGTCGTCTTCGCAACTGGCGCCTGTGGGCCTGCCTGGCCCCAATCCGGGCCGGACCATGCAGTGGTGGCGGGTACTTCGTCGCGGCGGGCCGAAAAGCGACTGGGGCCCTGGCCGGCGCTGTGGGCGCGACCAGCCCGGAGCGGGGCGGGGCCCGGGCATTGACGCGGATTCAACGTTCGCGCCCCTACGCTGGGGCGATCGCCATTCACCGACCACGGAGCAAGCCATGTCGTTGACCCTCACTATCGACCTGTCGGACGAGGACCTGGAAAGGTTCAGCAGCCAGATCGAATCCGCCCGCAAGGACGCAGGCAGCAAAAGCAACGACGAGATCGTGGCGGCGGCCACCGTGCTGCTGGAAAAAGCCCAGCAGGGCAATCCGCCGACCTTCGTGAAGCAGCGCCTGCCTGCCCTGGGCACGCTGATCGCGATGCTGCGCGACGAGGCATGGGCGCTGTCGGACGAGGACGCCCTTCGCGTACGTGGCGCCCTCAACTACCTGGCGGCGCCGGTAGACATCATTCCGGACGACATCCCGGTGTTCGGCTTCCTCGACGACGCGATCATGATCGAGCTGTGCGCGCGTGCGCTGACGCATGAGATCGAGGCCTACGACGACTTCTGCGATTTCCGCCAGCGCGAGTCCGAACGCCGCTCGCTGCAGCCCGATACGGTCGGCCGTGCCGACTGGCTCCAGGCGCGCCGGGACGAGCTGCAGGAGCGGATGCACCGCCGTCGCGGGCGCGAGTCCGGCCGCGGCTTCGGCCAGGGCTACGGTTCCAGCAGCGGCTACGGCAGCCCGGTCAGCCGTTACTCGGACAACAGCTGGCGCCCCGGTCCGTTCAAGTTCCGCTGACCGCATGGCCGCGTGACATTGGGGCAGGGGCAGGGCGCGCGGCTCCCGGCAGGACCCGGGCGCCCCGCGGCTGCTACAATTTGCGGTTCCTTTGGCCGCACCGCACGGACATGATCGAACTCAATCCCGTCCGCCAGCGCATCGCCGACCTTACCGGTCGGCTGGATTCGCTTAGGGGGTATCTTTGACTACGACAGCAAAGTCGAACGTCTCGAAGAAGTAAACCGCGAACTCGAAAGCCCCGACATCTGGAACGACTCCGAGCGTGCCCAGGGCCTGGGCCGCGAGCGCTCCTCGCTGGAAAAGGTCGTCGACGGCATCCGCACCCTCACCGACGGTCTCGTCGGCGCGGGCGAGCTGCTGGAGCTGGCCGAAATGGAAGACGACGAGGGCACCGCCCTGGCCGTGGTCGACGACGTCGAGCGCTACGCCAAGGAAGTCGAGAAGCTCGAGTTCCGTCGCATGTTCTCCGGCAAGATGGACGCGGCCAACGCCTTCGTCGACATCCAGGCCGGCGCTGGTGGCACCGAGGCCCAGGACTGGGCCGAGATCCTGCTGCGCATGTACCTGCGCTGGTGCGAATCGCGTGGCTGGAAGACCGAGCTGATGGAAGTCAGCGGCGGCGATGTCGCCGGCATCAAGTCGGCCACGCTGCGCGTGGAGGGCGATTTCGCCTACGGCTGGCTGAAGACCGAAACCGGCGTGCACCGCCTGGTGCGCAAGTCGCCGTTCGACTCCGACAACCGTCGCCATACCAGCTTCACCTCGGTGTTCGTGTCGCCGGAAGTCGATGACAACATCGACATCGACATCAACCCGGCCGACCTGCGCACCGACGTCTACCGCTCGTCCGGTGCCGGTGGCCAGCACGTCAACAAGACCGAATCGGCAGTGCGCATCACGCACATGCCGACCGGCATTGTCGTGGCCTGCCAGACCGGCCGCAGCCAGCACCAGAACCGCGACAACGCGATGAAGATGCTGGCCGCCAAGCTGTACGAGCTGGAAATCCAGAAGCGCAACGCCGAGCGCGATGCGGTCGAGGCGACCAAGTCCGATATCGGCTGGGGCAGCCAGATCCGCAATTACGTGCTCGACCAGAGCCGCATCAAGGACCTGCGCACCGGCATCGAGCGCAGCGACACGCAGAAGGTCCTCGACGGCGACCTCGACGAATTCGTCGAAGCCAGCCTGAAATCGGGCCTGGAAGCGGGCTCCAAGCGCGCCGACGCAGTTTGATCCACTGGTTCCGCGCGCAAGCCGGAACCAGGAACCTTTTGTTCGTCATTCCCGCGCAGGCGGGAATCCAGCGACTTTGCTTTCACCCAAGAGAACAAAGACACTGGGTTCCCGCCTGCGCGGGAATGACGGGTCCCCATCCTCCAAGCAAGACCACGAATCCATGACCGACCAGCCCACGCCCCAGACGCACACCGACGGCACCGCGCCGGACGAGAACCGGCTCATCGCCGAGCGTCGCGCCAAACTCACGGCGCTGCGCGGGCAGGGCATCGCGTTCCCCAACGATTTCCGCCGTGCCGACTTCGTCGGCGACCTGCAGGACGCCTACGCCGATGCCGAGCAGTGGACGGCCGAAGTGCTGGACGGCAAGCGCCACCGCGTGGCCGTTGCCGGTCGCGTGCTGCTCAAGCGCGACATGGGCAAGGCCGGTTTTGCACAGATCCAGGACGAATCGGGCCGGCTGCAGCTGTGGCTGAAAAAGGACCTGCTGGGCGACGCCTACGAGGTGTTCAAGGACCTGGACCTGGGCGACATCGTCTCCGCCGAGGGCGAGCTGACGCGCACCCGCACCGGCGAGCTGTCGCTAAAGGCCGAAAGCCTGCGCCTGCTGACCAAGGCGCTGCGGCCGCTGCCGGACAAGTTCCACGGCATGGCCGACGTCGAGCAGCGCTATCGCCAGCGCTACGTCGACCTGATCGTGACCCCGGAGGCGCGCGACGTCTTCGTCAAGCGATCCAAGATCATCCGCGCCATGCGCGCCTGGCTGGACGCCCGACGCTTCCTCGAGGTCGAGACGCCGATGATGCATTACATCCCCGGCGGCGCCGCTGCAAAGCCCTTCGTGACGCACCACAACGCGCTCGACCTGGAGCTTTACCTGCGCGTGGCGCCGGAGCTGTACCTCAAGCGCCTGGTCGTCGGCGGCCTGGAGCGCGTCTACGAGATCAACCGCAACTTCCGCAACGAGGGCGTGTCGACCCGGCACAACCCCGAGTTCACGATGCTCGAGCTGTATGAGGCCTACGCCACCTACACCGAGATCATGGACCTGACCGAAGGCGTGATCCGCGACGTCGCCCAGAGCGTGCTGGGCACCACCCGGCTCAACTGGGAAGGCCACGACATCGACGTCGGCCCGGCCTTCCGCCGCTGGTCGATGACCGATGCCGTGCTCGAGCACAACCCGGAGATCGCCCGCGAGGACCTGCGCGATCTGGCCAGGATGCGTGCGCATTGCGCCCGCCTGGGCATTCCGGCCAAGCCGGGCAATGGCTGGGGCAAGCTGCTGCTGGACATCTTCGAGAAGACCGTCGAGCACACCCTGGTGCAGCCGACCTTCATCATCGACCACCCGGTCGAGGTCAGCCCGCTGGCCCGTGCCAGCGACCGCGACCCCGAGCTGACCGACCGCTTCGAGCTGTTCATCAACGGCAAGGAGCTGGCCAACGGCTTCTCCGAGCTCAACGACCCCGAGGACCAGGCCGAGCGCTTCCGCGCCCAGGTCGAGGCCAAGGAGGGCGGTGACGACGAGGCCATGCACTTCGACGCCGACTACATCCGCGCCCTGGAGGTCGGCCTGCCGCCCACCGGCGGCCTGGGCATCGGCATCGACCGCCTGGTGATGCTGATGACCGGTTCGACCTCGATCCGCGACGTGCTGCTGTTCCCGTACATGCGTCCGGAGACGGGCGGCTGAGCCTGAACCGACAACGCCGGCTTACCGGGCTGGCGCAAAGGACCCTGCGGACAAGCGCGCCGCGGGGTATCCTCGGTACCGAGGCCACCACAGGGGGTGGCGGCTCTAATGGATGTCCGGTGTGAACGTCGTCATCGTTGATGATCAAACTTCTGCGCGCACCATGCTGCGCCACATCATTGAGGACATATCCTCCGAATTGAGGGTTTCGGACTTCGGTGATCCCGAAGCGGCGCTGGGATGGTGCGAGAGCAACCAGCCCGACCTGCTGCTGCTGGACTACCGCATGCCGGCCCTGGACGGCCTCGAGTTCGCCAGGCGTTTTCGCCGCCTGCCGATGCACCGCGATATCCCGATCATCCTGGTGACCGTGGTCGGCGACGAACCGGTGCGCCAGGCCGCGCTCGAAGCAGGCGTCATTGATTTCCTCGTCAAGCCGGTGCGCCCGCGCGAACTGCGCGCCCGTTGCCGCAACCTGTTGCAGCTGCGCCAGCAGTCGGAGAACGTCAAGCAGCGTGCGCTGTCGCTGGAGCAGCGCCTGCTGTCGAGCATGCACGAGGTCGAGGAACGCGAGCGCGAGACGCTGTCGCGGCTGGCGCGTGCGATCGAATACCGCGATGCCGGCACCAGCGCCTACCTGGAACGCATGTCCCATGTCGCCGGCCTGATCGCCGAGCAGCTGGGCATGTTCGAGGACGAAGTGCGTGTCATCGAAATGGCCGCGCCACTGCACGACATCGGCAAGATCGCCATCCCCGACGCGGTGCTGATGAAGTCCGGGCCGCTGACCGAGGACGAGACCGCCGTGATGCGCCGCCATCCGCGCATCGGCTATGAACTGCTCAGCGGCAGCCAGAACCGCTTCATCCAGGCCGGCGCGCTGATCGCCCTGCGTCATCACGAACGTTACGACGGCAGCGGCTATCCTGACGGCCTGGTGGGCGAGGAAATTCCGTTGGAAGCCAGGATAGTGGCCGTTGCGGATGTCTTCGATGCGCTGATCTCGCCGCGGCCGTACAAGAAGGCCTGGGACGCGGATGCGGCGCTGGGCTACCTGTATGCGCAGCGCGGTCGCTTGTTCGACCCGCGTTGCGTCGACGCCCTGATCCGCAGTCGTGAGCGGCTCGAGGATATCTGTAACCGCTATTCAACGGTTTCCGCACGCCCCGGCATGGAGTAGCCATGGTTTCGGTCCTGAACAAGCTGAAGACGCGCCTGGCCGCACGGCCCGACAGCGAACACGCCCAGGACCTGGTCCGCATCGTCATCACGGCGCTGTTCTCGACGTACCTGGGATGGCGCTTCCTGCACCTGGACGGCGCCGACAACACCTTGCCGCTGACCTGGATGATCCTGCTCGGCGAGCTGCTCGTCGCGCTGGGCCTGCTCGCCGCGATCCTGCTCGAGCCCGGCGTGTCGCACGTGCGGCGCTGGATCGGCATGCTCACCGACTATTCGGCGATGGGCGCGATCATGTGCATCCAGGGCGAGCCGGCGGCGCCGCTGTATGCCGTGTACCTGTGGGTGACGATCGGCAACGGCATGCGCTATGGCAGCCGCTACCTGCGCATCGCCACCGCCCTGGCTACCGCTTCGTTCCTGGCGGTGATCCTGATCTCGCCGTACTGGCGCGACAACCCGTACCTGGCCTGGGGCCTGCTGCTGGGCCTGGCTGCGGTGCCGCTGTACTTCGATTCGCTGCTCAATGCCCTGACCCGGGCGGTGGACGACGCGCGCAAGGCCAATGAGGCCAAAAGCCGCTTCCTGGCCAACATGAGCCACGAGTTCCGCACGCCGCTCAACGGCCTGGCCGGCATGAGCGAGCTGCTGGCAACCACGCGCCTGGACGCCGAGCAGCGCGAATGCCTGAGCACCATCCAGGCCTCCACCCGCAGCCTGCTGGCGCTGGTCGAGGACGTGCTCGACATTTCCGCGATCGAGGCCGGCAAGGTCAAGCTGGACCTGGTCGAGTTCATCCCGCAGGAACTGGTCGAGAGCATTGGCCTGATCCTGCAGCCGCAGGCGCGCGCCAAGGAGATCCGCTACGAGGCGGCGATCGCAGCGGACGTGCCCGGCAGCCTGTGCGGCGATGTAGTTCACCTGCGCCAGGTGCTGATCAACCTGGCCGGCAATGCGATCAAGTTCACCGACAAGGGCTCGGTCCGCCTCGACGTGAGCGTCGTGGACACCGACACGGGATTGACCCCTGCTGCGGGCAAGGTGCGGTTGAGATTCGCGGTGACCGATACCGGCATCGGCGTGCCGATGGCGATGCGCCAGCGTCTGTTCGAGGCGTTCGAGCAGGCCGACGTCAGCCTGGCCCGCCGCTACGGCGGCACTGGCCTGGGCACGACGATTGCAAAGGGCCTGACCGAGGCCATGGGCGGCAGCATCGGCTTCGAGAGCGTGGAGCAGCGCGGCAGCCGCTTCTGGGTGGAGCTTCCGTTCGACCGCGTGACCGGCGAGCTGGACGCGACCGGCGCGGACGCGCTGGACGGTGGCTTGCAGCGCGATGCCGACAATGCTGCTTCGCCCAACGTCATCGCCTTCTCCGACCCGTTCCTGCGCCATCGTGCCCGCGTCCGCAGCCTGGGCATCCTGGTCGCCGACGATCACGTCGCCAACCGCATGGTGCTGCAGCGCCTGCTACAGAAGGCCGGCCATCGCGTCACCTGCGTCGACGGCGGCGGCGAGGCGCTCAATGCACTTTCCGGTTCGGACTACGACGCGGTCATAGCCGACCTGCACATGCCCGACGTCAGCGGCCTGGACCTGCTGCGCCAGCTGCGCGTGATGGAGGCCGGTGGCGGCCGTCGCACACCGGTGCTGATCCTCAGCGCCGACGTCACTCCCGAATCGATCCGCGCCTGCGAACAGGCCGGTGCACGCGCTTTCCTGGCCAAGCCGGTGTCGACGGTGCGGTTGCTCGACACCCTGGCCGAGATCGCCGCGAACGCCCGTTTCGGCGCGCCGCTCGTCGCGCTGCGCAACGAACTGCCCAGTGGCGATGGCACCTTCGACAGCTCGGTGCTCGACGAACTGGGCGCACTCGGCATGGGCGCCGGCTTCGAGCGCGAGTTCATTGCCCAATGCCTGCGTGATGCCGACGGCTGCATGGTCGCCTTGCGCCAGGCCGGCGAGCAGGCCAACTGGGATGCCGCGCGCGAGCAGGCGCATGCGCTCAAGGGCGTGGCGAGCAACCTCGGCCTGAACAAGCTGGCCGCCGTCAGCGGCGAGATCATGCGCCTGCCGGACTGGCAGCTGGCGCGCGAATGGCAGGCCCGCCTCAACGGCCTGGGCGAGCGCATGGCGCAGGGCAGGGCCGCGCTGGACGCGCGCGAGCGTCAGCGGGCCTCGCGTGGAGAAGGCGAGCGTTCTCCCTGATCAATAGGCCGCGATTCGAATCGCCCGGAGCAATGGGATCCGAGTGATCACGACCCAGCCGGGTTGTGGCACTTTTTGCAGTCGAAGGATCCGCCACGCGCGCGTTGCGTGCCCGGAAGTGGGCCTGCGCCAACGCTTGACGCTGGCGAAGTGACGTATGCCCCTTCAGACGAGCCGTCTGCCCACTTCATGGTGAATGTGCTGTTGGCAGGCAACGTGCTCCTGCCGTTGAGCTGGCGATACTTGGCAGCCGCTTGGGTCATTCCTGCAATTCGAATTTCCGCCATTGCGTTGATGGTGGTTCCGTTGACATTGCTCAAGTTTTGTAGGGGTCTGCCCCCCCCCTACGATGACAATCGCTCCGGCGATTGCGATTCCGCAGGCAATCGCGAGGCCGATGGCCAAAACGTTCTTACGCTTCCATTTCTGGCTGATTTCATTGCTCAACTCCATGTTGTCCAGCTCCATTGACGATCAAGGCAATCTCTTTGTCGAGGTACGGGATGTCACTCGGCGCAAGGAGCCCGCGCACGTAGAGGTCCCGAACACTGTTGAACCCGCAGATGCCGCCGAAAGTGCAGGCATACACGACCCGATTGCTGGTAGGGCCACAGTCAATTCCCAGTTGGCAGGCAGCCAGGTTCCACGCTGCTTCCGAGCGGACCGAGCCTGCGGGCATCGCTCCCGCGGATCCCGGACGGGCCGATGGCCCCATCAGTGACGCCAGCGCGGCAATTGCGGCCGGGTCGCCTGAAGCGAGCGCTCGTTGCATGAGCAGGGATCTTCGCTCGTCGGTGAACGAAGGGCTGTCGGGATGCATAGGGGCCGCTTGTGCAAAGACTTCAATCTCTGAAGCCAGGTCGCCCTGAGCCGCAGCTTTGATCTTGAGATCCAGGATTGCTTCAGGGCCAATGCGGTCGCCGGCAAAGCGCCGGCAACGTGATGAGATGCGGTCAAATGCAGCGACAACGCCGGCTGCATCGCCTTCCGAGTCTTTCGCAAAGGCCTGAGCGGAGCTGTTGAAGCCTGCGGGGTCGAGCGCATAGGTCCAGCACTCGGAGTACGCTTGCGCGATCCAGCGGGTCGCCTCGCCGTTTCCTAGTTGCGACGACCCGTGGAGACTCGAGACGAATCCGTACAGGTCCCGGGAATGGGCAAACTGGTCCGATAGGGGCTCGATCCTCGTTGGAAGCGATGTACGCGAAGGGGTGCGGTTGCGATGGGCCGGGGCCGGCACGCCGGGAGGCAATGCAGTGACTGCTACCGGCGCGGTCTCATCCTTTCCAAAGCGGGCATGTTGAGCGCCCGCATGGGGCGGTAAACCGTAGAGCCATGCAGCCAGGAGCGCAGCTGTCGCGATGGCGACAAGCAGCATCGATTGCTTCGTTCCCACGTCGTCCTTGGCATCTTTGATGTCGCGGGCGATTGCAGCACGTGCAGCTCATCGCTCACAAGGCGCTTACGTGCGTCCGGGCGGTGCAGCTACACGTTCCTCAGCATTGTCCTACGACGGCCGGCTGGTGGCCGGCCCAGATCGCCATATTGTCGCGTCGATCAGCACGAACCAGCCTCGATGCAATGCTCGAAGGAGCGGTGGTCAACGTGGATCCGGCCCGCCGGATTTCCCCTCCCGCGGGCGCTGGTTCCCCTGGTTTTACCGATCTTTCGTCTTGCGGGTACTTCCTGTCAGGCGGGCGCGAACCTGCCTGATGCTCCTGCGTTTCCCCGGTAAATCACTGCCGTCCGATTCGCTTCTCAGGCAGCTCCGTTTGCCGCACGTCGTTCCTGCGCCCGCACCAGCCGGTCCATCGTCCGCAGCGACTTGTCGCCCAGTTGCAGCGCGGTGTCGACCCACACTTCGGTGATGCGCATCATCTCGTCCAGGGTCACGGCCTGGGTCATCTGCCGCACCTGGTGCATGGCAGCGCGTGCATGCGGGATGCGACGGTTGGCGCGGATCACGTCTTCGACCGCCGCCACGCCTTCACCGCGCGGGACCAGCACGTCGACCAGACCCATCTTGTGCATTTCCTGGCTGGTGAACATGTTGCCTTCCAGCATCAGCTTCTCGGCCACGTGCGGCGTGACGCGCTTGCACAGGAACGAATAGGCGCCCATGCCCGGGAACAGGTCGAACAGCACCTCCGGCAGGCCCATCAGCACATCTTCCTCGGCGACGATGGTATGGCAGCTCAGGGCTGCTTCGAAGCCACCACCGAGGGCGTCACCCTGGAGCAGGGCGATGCTGTGCGCGCCCGCGCCGAGGCCATCGTGGAAGGCATGCACGCCGCGCACGCATTGGCGGGCGTAGGTGAGCAGGCCCTCGCGGTCACCGGCGCGGATCAGGCGGCAGAACAGGTCCAGGTCGCCGCCCAGGTTGAAGGCGTCGGCATCTGAGGCCAGCACCACGTGCGTCAGCGACTTGTTCGCCGCGACCGCGCGAAGGCGATCAGCGAGCCCATTCTGGTACTGGATGATGTCGTCGACCAGGTCCATCGAGAAACAGGCGCGGCGACCCGGTACCGCACCGGCATGCATGTGGCACCAGTAGACGCCACGCTCGGTTTCCTCGACGACGCGAAGGTTGCGACCGGTTGCAGTGCGGTGGAACGGATAAACAGCTGACATTGCGAATCCTCCGTGGATATAACCGTCCGGCCGGTCGCGCTGTTCGGGACGGCAATGCGATCAAGGGGGTGCGTCCGACCGCCCGATTCTATGCCTGTAAATGCAAACGCCCGCAAGGCCGTGGGGCCTTGCGGGCGTTTTTGGCAGGCAATGGCCGGGCCGGGGCCCGGCCCGGGTCAATGGGCGGCGGGGCTCGCGGCCGGGCTGTCACGCAGCTCGCGGCGCAGGATCTTGCCGACATTGGTCTTTGGCAGCTCGGTCCGGAACTCGACGTAGCGCGGGTGCTTGTAGCCGGTCAGGTGCTCGCGGGCGTGGGCCTTGACCTGCTCGGCGGTGAGGGCCGGGTCCTTCTTGACGATGACCACCTTGACCGCCTCGCCGGACTTTTCGTCCGGGACGCCGACGGCAGCCACTTCCAGCACGCCCGGCATCATCGCGATCACGTCCTCGACCTCGTTCGGGTACACGTTGAAACCCGAGACCAGGATCATGTCCTTCTTGCGGTCGACGATGAAGAAGAAGCCGTTCTCGTCCATCCGCGCCATGTCGCCGGTGTGCAGCCAGCCGTCGGCGTCGATCACCGCGGCGGTGTCCTCCGGCCGGCGCCAGTAGCCCTTCATGACCTGCGGGCCCTTGATGCACAGCTCACCGACGTCGCCCATCGGCAGCGTCACGCCGTTCTCGTCCTTGACGCAGGCGTCGGTGGACGAGATCGGCAGGCCGATCGAGCCGTTGTAATCCTTCAGGTCCATCGGGTTGATGCAGGCCGCCGGCGAGGTCTCGGTCAGGCCGTAGGCCTCGACCAGGGTCACGCCGGTCACCTGTTTCCAGCGCTCTGCGACCGAGCGCTGCACCGCCATGCCGCCACCCAGGGTCAGGTGCAGGCGGGAGAAATCGATCTGGTCGAAGCCCGGCGTGTTGAGCAGGCCGTTGAACAGCGTGTTGACGCCGGTGATGGCGGTGAACGGCACGCTCTTGAGCTCCTTGACGAAGCCCTTCATGTCGCGCGGGTTGGTGATCATGTAGTTCAGGCCGCCGAACTTCATGAAGACCAGGCCGTTCGCCGTCAATGCGAAGATGTGGTACAGCGGCAGCGCGGTGATGATCACTTCCTCGCCGTACTTGACGCCCGTGCCCACCCACATCGCCGCCTGCTGCATGTTGGCGACCAGGTTGCGGTGGGTCAGCATCGCGCCCTTGGCCACGCCGGTGGTGCCGCCGGTGTATTGCAGGAACGCGATGTCCTGCGACGAGATCTCGACCTCGGGCAGGTTGTGGCGCTGCCCCAGGGCCAGTGCGTCACGGAAGCGGATCGCGCCGGGCAGGTTGTAGTCCGGCACCATCTTCTTGATGTACTTCAGGACGAAGTTCACCACCGTGCCCTTGAGCCCGAGCATGTCGCCAAGGCCGGTGGTGATGACCTGCTTGACCTGGGTATCGGCGATCACGTCCTGGACGGTGTGGGCGAAGTTGTCGAGCACCAGGATCACGTTGGCACCGGAGTCGAAAAGCTGGTGCCTGAGCTCGCGGGCGGTGTACATCGGATTGGTGTTGACCACCGTCAGGCCGGCGCGAAGCACGCCGAACGTGGCGATCGGGTACTGCAGGCAGTTGGGCATCATGATCGCGACGCGATCGCCCTTCTTGAGTTGCAGTTCACCCAGCAGGTACGCGGCGAACTGCGCGCTGAGCTGATCTATCTCCGCATAGGTGAGGGTCTTGCCAAGATTGGCGAAGGCCGGCCGGTCGCGATACTTGTCGATCGCGTTCTCGAGCACGGCGACGACGGACGGGAACTCGTCCACATCGATCTCGGCCGCAACCCCCTGCGGATACTGGGCCAGCCAAGGACGTTCAAAACTCATCGCGATCCCCTCTCCAATCGCAGTTGATAGCCTTCGGCGGTGCGTACATCGAATGCGCCGCCGTACGGTGCTTCCAGCGATTGGAGCATAGGGCCCCAAGGCTGGCAAGGCGCACTCGGGCGCCTTTACAGTGGCGACTGCATGGTCCAGGGAGAACGTTGTGGGGCAGGGGATGCGGAAGACGAACGCGTTTGTGCGGTGCAGCGTGACAGCGCTGCTGTTGGTCATGTCGATGCTGGGATGCAGCCGCACGCCGCCGGAGCAGCGTCTGCGCGAGACGGTGGCGACGTTGCAGCAGGGCATCGAGCAGCGCGATGCATCGGTGCTCGAAGGTGTGCTGGCGGCGGATTTCGTTGGCCCGGACTCGCTAGACCGCGAAGGCGCGGGCAGGATCGCGCGCTTGTTGTTCCTGCGTCATAGCCAGATCGGCGTGAACCTGGGGCCGGTGTCGGTACAGCTCCAGCCAGGTCATGCAACGGCGCGATTCACTGCTGCGCTGACCGGGGGCTCAGGCGAAGTGCTGCCCGATTCTGCGCAACTCTATGAGGTCGAGACCGGCTGGCGCGAGGAAGACGGGGAGTGGCGGCTGACAAGTGCAACGTGGGTGCCGAAGTTGTAGCCGGGAGCGACCAATCCGCTCGATTGAATCTTCGTCATTCCCGCGCAGGTGGGAATCCATGGACTTTCGCCCCGAAGGCGAAGAGCAACTCCCTGGATCACCGCCTGTGCGGAGATGACGCGCAACCGGGATGCGATCGCGATTACGCCGCCTTCTTTGCCGCCAGCTGACGCAGCACGTAGTGCAGGATGCCGCCGTGGCGGAAGTACTCGACTTCCTTCGGCGTCAGCAGCAGCACGCGGACTTCGAAGCGCTTCTCGCTGCCGTCGGGGCGGCGTGCGGTCACTGTCGCGGTCCGTGCGCGACCGTCGTCGATGCCGGTCACGCTGATCTCCTCGGAGCCGTCCAGGCCGTGCGTCTGCGCGTTCTCGCCCTCCTTGAACTGCAGCGGCAGCACGCCCATGCCGACCAGGTTGGAGCGGTGGATGCGCTCGAAGCTCTCGGCGATCACGGCCTTGACCCCGAGCAGATTGGTGCCCTTGGCCGCCCAGTCGCGCGAGGATCCGGTGCCGTATTCCTTGCCGGCCATCACCACCAGCGGCACGCCCTCGGCCTTGTACTTCATCGCCGCGTCGTAGATCGACATCTTCTCCGGTGCCGCGCCGCCCTTGGCGAAGTACAGCGTGTTTCCGCCTTCCTCGCCGCCGAGCATCAGGTTCTTGATGCGGATGTTGGCGAAGGTGCCGCGCACCATGACATCGTCATTGCCACGCCGGCTGCCGTAGCTGTTGAAGTCGACCGGCTGCACGCCGCGCGAGATCAGGAAGCGTCCCGCCGGCGAATCCTTCTTGATGTTGCCCGCCGGCGAGATGTGGTCGGTGGTGATCGAATCGCCGAACAGGCCCATGATGCGGGCGCCCTGCACGTCGTCGATCGTGCCCACGGCCATGCTCATGCCATCGAAGTAGGGCGGGTTCTTGATGTAGGTGGATGCACCGTCCCAGGCGAACGACTCGCCTTCGGGCGAGGCGATCTGGTTCCAGCGCGAATCGCCCTTGAATACATCGGCGTAGTTCTGCGCGAACAGTTCCGGGCCGACCGTGGCGGCGATGACGTCGCCGATCTCCTTGTTGCTCGGCCAGATGTCGCGCAGGTGCACGGCGCGGCCATCGGGCGTGTGGCCGAGCGGTTCACGCGTCAGGTCGATGTCGACCGTGCCGGCAAGCGCGTAGGCCACCACCAGCGGCGGCGAGGCCAGGTAGTTCATCTTCACTTCCGGGTGCACCCGGCCTTCGAAGTTGCGGTTGCCCGACAGCACCGAGGCGACGGCGAGATCGTTCTCGGCGATGCCGCGCGAGACTTCATCCGGCAGCGGGCCGGAATTGCCGATGCAGGTGGTGCAGCCGTAGCCGACGACGAAGAAGCCAAGCTTCTCCAGGTCGTCGAGCACGCCGGCCTTGCGCAGGTAGTCGGTGACGACCAGCGAGCCCGGTCCGAGCGAAGTCTTGACCCACGGCTTGGCCTTGAGCCCGAGCTTGACGGCGTTTCGCGCCAGCAGGCCGGCGCCGAGCATCACTGCCGGGTTGGAGGTGTTGGTGCACGAGGTGATGGCGGCAATCACCACCGAACCGTCGCACAGGTCGGCGTCCTGGTCTTGAACATGGATCTTCGAGCGCGGTCGCGCCGCAAGGTGTTCAGCCTGTGGCTGGTGGCCGCCTTCGGCGTCCATGCGGCGCGTGGCACCGTTGACGCGATGTGAGGTCAGGTCGCCGAGGTTCTCGGTGAAGTTGGCCTTGACGTCGCTCAGCAGCACCCGGTCCTGCGGACGCTTGGGGCCGGCCAGCGACGGCTTGACGTCGGCGAGGTTGAGTTCGAGCGTGGCCGAGTAGTTGGCCTCGGCCTGGCCCGGCTCGTGCCACAGGCCCTGGGCCTTGGCGTAGGCCTCGACCAGTGCGACCTGCTCGTCGCTGCGGCCGGACAGGCGCAGGTAGGTCAGCGATTCGGCATCGATCGGGAAGATGCCGCAGGTCGCGCCGTACTCCGGTGCCATGTTGGCGATCGTGGCGCGATCGGCCAGCGGCAGGTGCGGCAGCCCTTCGCCGAAGAACTCGACGAACTTGCCGACCACGCCGAGCTTGCGCAGCATCTGGGTGACCGTCAGCACCAGGTCGGTGGCGGTCGTGCCCTCGGGGAGCCGGCCGGTGAGCTTGAAGCCGACCACCTGCGGGATCAGCATCGACGATGGCTGGCCCAGCATCGCCGCCTCGGCCTCGATGCCGCCCACGCCCCAGCCGAGCACGCCGATGCCATTGATCATCGTGGTGTGGCTGTCGGTGCCGAAGACGGTGTCGGGGAAGGCGAGCAGCTCGCCGTCGACCTCGCGCTCGACCACGACCCGCGCCAGGTTCTCCAGGTTCACCTGGTGGACGATGCCGGTGTTGGGCGGCACCACCTTGAAGTTGTGGAAGGCCTTCTGGCCCCAGCGCAGGAAGCTGTAGCGCTCCATGTTGCGCTCGAACTCGATCTTGCCGTTGAGGTCCAGCGCATCGGCGCGGCCGAACACGTCGACCTGCACCGAGTGGTCGATGACCAGCTCGGAGGGGATCAGCGGATTGATCTGGCCGGCATTGCCGCCGAGCTTGCTGACCGCATCGCGCATCGCCGCCAGGTCGACCACGCACGGCACGCCGGTGAAGTCCTGCAGGACCACGCGCGCGGGCATGAAAGCGATCTCCGTATCGGGCTCCTTGCCCGCATCCCACTTCGCCACGGCCTCGATGTGCTCCTTGCCGACCGTGATGCCGCCGTCTTCGTGGCGCAGCAGGTTCTCCAGCAGGATCTTCATCGAATAGGGCAGCTTGCGGATGTCGAACCGCTCGCCCAGTGCCGGCAGGCTGTTGTAGGTCAGGGTCCGGCCATTGACGACAAGCTGGCGGCGGGTGGAGAAGGAGTCGAGCATGAGTGGGGCTCCTGATCGTGTGGCTTGGCCCCGTGAGGGAAGGGGCGCTATGGCTTGCACGGCCGGCGCGGCCGGCGCGGTCCGTCGATTATCACCCTATCGGATTCAGGTAGCGTGCAGACAATGGTCGCAGTGCCGCCATGGAGCGTTCCAATAGCGCCCAAACCCTTGCGGTACTTGGCTGCCAGCCCACCGCCCGTTGCCCGCACTCATTGATGGAAAGGGCCATTCAAGGCAAAATACGCAGTCGAGGGGCAGTCCCTTGCGAGGGCGCTCCGACCCCAGCTGACCAGCCTGCACGCCCGCCGTCCGGCGCGCCATGCAGCGCTCGTAGTTGTCTATTTCGCTTCAACCGACGGGACTCTCAATGCTCTCCAGCTACCGCCAACACGTTGCCGAGCGCGCCGCGCTGGGCATTCCGCCGCTGCCGCTGACCGCACAGCAGACTGCTGAGGTCATCGAGCTGCTGAAGAATCCGCCGGCGGGCGAGGGGCAGTTCCTGCTCGACCTGATCACCAGCCGCGTGCCGGCCGGCGTCGACGACGCCGCCAAGGTCAAGGCTTCCTACCTGGCCGCGATCGCCTTCGGTACCGAGATCAATTCGCTGATCAGCCGCGAGCGCGCCACTGAACTGCTCGGCACCATGCTGGGCGGCTACAACATCCATCCGCTGGTCGACCTGCTCGACGACGCCCAGGTCGGCGTCATCGCCGCCGAAGCACTGAAGAAGACGTTGCTGATGTTCGACGCCTTCCACGACGTCCAGGAAAAGGCCGAGGCCGGCAACGCCAACGCCAAGTCCGTGCTGCAGAGCTGGGCCGACGCCGAGTGGTTCACCAGCCGTCCGGAAGTCCCGGCCAGCCTGACCATCACCGTCTTCAAGGTGACCGGCGAGACCAACACCGACGACCTGTCGCCGGCACCGGACGCGACCACGCGCCCGGACATCCCGCTGCACGCCCTGGCGATGCTCAAGAACCGCCGCGACGGCATCGAGCCGGAAGAAGACGGCAAGCGCGGCCCGGTCAACTTCATCGAATCGCTCAAGGACAAGGGCCACCTGGTCGCCTACGTCGGCGACGTGGTCGGCACCGGTTCCTCGCGCAAGTCGGCGACCAACTCGGTGCTGTGGTTCACCGGCGAGGACATCCCCTTCATCCCGAACAAGCGCTTCGGCGGCGTCTGCCTGGGCAGCAAGATCGCCCCGATCTTCTACAACACGATGGAAGACGCCGGCGCGCTGCCGATCGAGCTGGACGTGTCGCAGATGAACATGGGCGACGTGGTCGAGCTGCGCCCGTACGAGGGCAAGGCGCTCAAGGACGGCCAGGTCATCGCCGAATTCGCGGTCAAGTCCGACGTGCTGTTCGACGAAGTCCGCGCCGGCGGCCGCATCCCGCTGATCGTCGGCCGTGGCCTGACCGCCAAGGCGCGTGAAGCGCTCGGCCTGGCACCGTCGACCCTGTTCCGCCTGCCGTCCAACCCGGCCGACAGCGGCAAGGGCTACTCGCTGGCGCAGAAGATGGTCGGCCGCGCCTGCGGCCTGGCCGAAGTCAACGGCGCCCAGCCGGGCATCCGCCCGGGCACCTATTGCGAGCCGAAGATGACCTCGGTGGGTTCGCAGGACACCACCGGCCCGATGACCCGCGACGAGCTCAAGGACCTGGCCTGCCTGGGATTCTCGGCCGACCTGGTGATGCAGTCGTTCTGCCACACCGCCGCTTACCCCAAGCCGGTCGACGTCAAGACCCACCACGAGCTGCCGGCCTTCATCAGCAACCGTGGCGGCATCGCCCTGCGTCCGGGCGACGGCGTGATCCACTCCTGGCTCAACCGCATGCTGCTGCCCGACACCGTCGGCACCGGCGGCGACAGCCACACGCGCTTCCCGGTCGGTATCTCGTTCCCGGCGGGCTCGGGCCTGGTCGCGTTCGCCGCGGCCACCGGCGTGATGCCGCTGGACATGCCCGAGTCGGTGCTGGTGCGCTTCAAGGGCACCATGCAGCCGGGCGTGACCCTGCGAGACCTGGTCAACGCGATCCCGCTGGCCGCGATCAAGCAGGGCATGCTGACCGTCGCCAAGCAGGGCAAGAAGAACATCTTCTCCGGTCGCATCCTCGAGATCGAAGGCCTGCCGCAGCTGAAGGTCGAGCAGGCGTTCGAACTGTCCGATGCCTCGGCCGAGCGTTCGGCTGCCGGCTGCACGGTCAAGCTCGACAAGGAACCGATCATCGAATACCTCACCAGCAACATCACGCTGCTGAAGTGGATGATTGCCGAGGGCTATGCCGATCCGCGTTCGCTGGCGCGCCGCATCAAGGCCATGGAAGCCTGGCTGGCCAACCCGCAGCTGCTGGAAGGCGATGCCGACGCCGAATACGCCGCCGTGATCGACATTGACCTCGACCAGATCGTCGAGCCGATCGTGGCCTGCCCGAACGACCCGGACGACGTGAAGACGCTGTCCGACGTCGCCGGCGCGGTCATCGACGAGGTCTTCATCGGTTCGTGCATGACCAACATCGGTCACTTCCGCGCTGCCGCGAAGCTGCTGGAAGGCAAGCGCGACATCCCGACCCGCCTGTGGGTCGCGCCGCCGACCAAGATGGACGCTTCCGAGCTGACCAAGGAAGGCCACTACGGCACCTTCGGCGCCGCCGGTGCGCGCATGGAGATGCCGGGCTGCTCGCTGTGCATGGGCAACCAGGCGCAGGCGCGCGAGGGCGCGACGGTGTTCTCCACCAGCACCCGCAACTTCCCCAACCGACTGGGCCGCAACACCAACGTGTACCTGGGTTCGGCGGAACTGGCGGCGATCTGCTCGCGCCTGGGTCGCATCCCGACCCGCGAGGAGTACATGGCGGACATCGGTGTGATCAACGCCAAGGGCGCCGAGATCTACCGCTACATGAACTTCGACCAGATCGAGGACTACCGCCAGGTGGCGGAGACGGTCGCAGCCTGATCGGGTCGTGGTGCGTTGAACAAGAACCCCGGCAATGCCGGGGTTTTTTGTTGGGTGAGGACTTCGGACTACTCGAGGAATGTGCCGTCCATCGCTAACCGCGAACCTGGCCGACCCGCCGCGTCCAGTGCGTGACAACAGTCAAGGACTTGCGTCGCATGCTGTCGTTTCATCGCGCGCAGTCAGGGGGACAACATGAAGACGCACAAGGGGACCGATCGCGTCGAACAGGCGCTTCGCTGGATGCTAGCGCTCGCTTTGATCGCGGCCGTGTGCTGGGCGTGGGCGCAGAGCGGCGGGGCGCTCTTGCCGCTGGCATGACCGTATCGCGGCAGCCGGCAAACCGGCTGCCGCAGCGGTGATCAGCCGAGGCGGTCCTTGACCGCCGCCAGCAGCTCGCGCCTGCGCAGCAGGAAGTCCCACAGGCTGCCGCCGCACTGGCGCCAGAGCACCGCCGATCGCACGGCGGCGAGCAGGATCGCCCGCACTTCGGCCACCACCGTGGCCTGCCCCAGGTAGTGCGGGTTGCCCTGCACCAGCACGCGCGGACGCAGGTGGCTAAGCGTTTCGGCGTACAGGCTGCCGAGGGCGTTCATCACATCCGGGTGGCTGCTGCCACTGCGCTCGGCGTTGCCTGCCTGGGCGCGGATGCCGGCCTGCACGCGCTGGGCCATGTCGTCGTCGCGGACGAAGCGCCGCTCCAGCTGCAGCACCGCCAGCACCAGCCGCGGCAACTGCTCGTCACGCTGCTGGTTGCTGAAATAGTCGCGCAGCAGGGTCAGCCCCGGGCGCACCGCCTCGATGCCGCCGTAGATCGCGGCGGGCGAGGGCGCATCGATCCGGAAGACCGAGTCCATCGCCGTGCCGAGGATGGCGGCATTGGCCTGGCCGGTATCGGCCACGCGTCGCACCTGCGCCAGCGCCTGCACCAGGCCGGCCAGCGCCAGCACACGGGTGGACATGGATTTGCTTTGATTCATGCAGCTTGGGCCTTCAATCGTTCTTCCAGCGGTGCGTCGGTGGCGGCGATGACGGCGCCGCCCAGGCAGATGTCGCCGTCATAGAGCACCAGCGACTGCCCTGGCGTCACCGCACGTTGGGGGCGGGCGAAATGGACTTCCAGGGTGCCGTCGTCGCGCACTGCCACTTCGCAGGCTTCGTCGGCCTGGCGGTAGCGGGTCTGCGCGGTGCAGGCAAAGCGGGCCGAGGGCGCCCCCCCGGCGATCCAGTGGGCCGGCTCGGACCACAGGGTCTGTGACAGCAGCCAGGGGCTGTCGGCGCCCTGGTCGACGTACAGGACGTTGCCGGCGACATCCTTGCCGACCACGTACCACGGCGCCGCCTCGAAGCCGCGCACGCCGCCGATGTTGAGCCCCTCGCGCTGGCCAAGGGTGAAATAGAACACGCCCGGATGGCGGCCGATGACCTGGCCGTCGGGGGTGCGCATCTCGCCTTCGCGGGCCGGCAGGTAACGGCCGAGGAACCCGCGGAAATCACGCTCGCCGATGAAACAGATGCCGGTTGAATCCTTCTTGGCCGCGGTCGGCAGGCCTGCGTCGAGCGCGATCTGCCGGACGTCGCGCTTGAGCAGCCCGCCGAGCGGGAAGCGGGTTGCCGACAACTGGGCCTGGCCGAGCTGGTGCAGGAAGTAGCTCTGGTCCTTGCTGCGGTCGGCCGCGCGCAGGAGCAGGTGGCGGCCTGCCGATGCCTCGACCCGGGCGTAGTGGCCGGTCGCGATGAACTGCGCGCCCAGTTCGCGGGCGGCGTCGAGGAAATGCTTGAACTTGATCTCGCGGTTGCACAGGACGTCCGGATTGGGCGTGCGCCCTGCCGCGTACTCGGCCAGGAAATGCTCGAACACGCCGGCCCAGTACTCGCCGGAGAAGTCGCGGAAATGGATCTGGATGCCGAGCCGGCCGCAGACCGCGACCGCATCGCGGCGGTCGTCCTCGGCGCGGCAGTCGCCGCTGCCGTCATCGGCCCAGTTCTGCATGAACAATCCGGCGATCCGCTCGCCGGCATCGCGCAGGTGCAGCGCGGCCACCGAGGAATCGACGCCCCCGGACATGCCGACGATGGTCCTTGCCTGTGCCGCGCTCATGTCAGCTTGCTCACGGCCTTGCTCATGCCAGGTGCTGGGCCAGCTCCAGCGGGTACCTGCGCCCCGCCAGGAAGTCTGCCGCCGCCTGCCACACCAGCGGGCTGCGGTGGCGCTCCCGGGCCGCCTGCAGCTCGCTGGGCGTCATCCAGACCGCGCGGACGATGCCGTCGTCGAGGGGGCGTTCCGCGTGGTGCCTCACCGGTTCGGCCGCGAAGGCGAAGCGCAGGTAGTGGCGACCGCCACTGCCGTCGCCGTTGGCCGGCGCCTTCCACTGGTAGGCGCCGACGAACGCGGTCAGGCGCACATCCCAGGCGGTTTCTTCCAGCGTCTCCCGCAGTGCCGCCTCGAGCAGGCTTTCGTCCGGCTCGAGATGGCCGGCCGGCTGGTTCAGCACCAGCTGCCCGCCGACCGATTCCTCGACCACCAGCAGGCGCCCGCCGTCGACCACGACCGTTGCCACGGTCACGTCGGGTTGCCAGAAGCGGCCTTCGCGGTAACTCATTTCAGAATTCGTCCTTGCCCTGGGTCAATGCCGCTTCCATCTGGTCGGCCGAGCGCAGGACGAAGTCGAGCGCATCGTCGAGTTCGCCTGCCGCGGCATCGGCGGGGATCTTGACCACGAACACGGCCATGCTGCCCTGCTTGACCCACCCGCCGAGCTTGCTCGTCTGGCTGTCCTCGAGCAGGCGGTTGGCGACATCGACCGGGAACGGCCCGTCGCCGCTGCGATAGGCCGGCGACCAGATCTCGCGAACCTCCAGGTTGCCGAACTTCTCGGTCGACGACAGCACGTAGGCGAGCTGGCTGCGCTTGTCGTCGACTTCGAAGGTCAGCTTGTAGTCGCCGTCCTCGTCCACCTCGTAGCGGTACTTGAGGCTGTCCAGGTGCCGGGCGACCAGCGGGTCGGCAACAGGACGCTGCGTTTCACCAGCAGGCATGCCGGTGTCGGCGGCGACCGCCGGCATCGATGACAGCGCAATCAGCAACGCAGCAAGCAGACGCATCAAGTTTCGCTCCTGGCAAAGGGTGGAGGCGGTGAATGAGCGGCATTGTGCCGGCGCCCGGGCATGGGCGTCCACGACCGGAAAGCGCCCGGGCCCTATAATTCGGGCCATGGCCAAACAGACCGAACACGAACATCACCACGGCGTACTGGTGGAAACCGGCAAGCCGGAGGTCGCCCGACCGCCCCTGTATTCCGTCCTGCTGCTGAACGACGACTACACCCCGATGGATTTCGTGGTCGAGGTGCTCATGCGCTTTTTCGCCATGAACGCCGAAAAAGCCACCCAGATCATGCTGCACGTGCATACCCGCGGCCGGGGTGTGTGCGGGGTTTTCACCCGCGAGGTTGCAGAATCCAAGGTGGCGCAGGTGAACGAATTTTCAAGGCTCAACCAACACCCCTTGCTGTGCACGATGGAAAAGGCCTAAAAGTCCTGCTTAGCACGTCTCGACCAGTAGGAAGGGTGTGGAACCAGCCGCTCCCGTGGCCGGTCCAGGACCTTGAGGTGGAAGGGACTTGCGGCGGGCCTTGCAGGCGGCATGGAATTCGCCAGTCCCACCCCCATCTAGGACGGCAGTAGTTTCCGGAGGCTCTCGCCCCATGTTCAGCAAGGATCTCGAATACAGCATCGGCCAGTGCTACAAGCGCGCCCGCGAGGCGCGCCATGAGTACATGACGGTCGAACACCTGCTGCTGGCGCTGCTCGACAACCCTTCCGCCGAGGCCGTACTGAAGGCGTGCGGGGTCGACTTCCCGCGCCTGCGCACCGACCTGGAGCAGGCCATCGCCACCTCGGTGTCGGTGCTGCCGGAAGACGTCGACCGCGACACGCAGCCGACCCTGGGTTTCCAGCGCGTGCTCCAGCGCGCCGTCTACCACGTCCAGTCCTCGGGCAAGAAGGAAGTCACCGGCGCCAACGTGCTGGTGGCGATCTTCGGCGAGAAGGATTCGCACGCGGTCTATTTCCTCAACCAGCAGGACGTGGCGCGCCTCGACGTCGTCAATTACATCTCCCATGGCATCGCCAAGCAGGGCGGCGAGGAGGCCTCGCGCTCGCAGGAAGAGGGCGAGTCGCCATCGGGTGAAGGCGACAGCGAGGGCAAGGGAGACGCCCTGGCCGAGTTCGCGGTCAACCTCAACCAGCTCGCCCGCGACGGCAAGATCGACCCGCTGGTCGGCCGTGCCGACGAGGTCGAACGCACCATCCAGGTGCTGTGCCGCCGCCGCAAGAACAACCCGCTGTACGTGGGCGAGGCTGGCGTGGGCAAGACCGCCATTGCCGAGGGCCTGGCCAAGCGCATCGTCGACGGCGACGTCCCGGACGTGCTTGCCGACGCCACCATCTACGCCCTCGACCTGGGCGCGCTTGTGGCCGGCACCAAGTACCGCGGCGACTTCGAGAAGCGCCTGAAGGCGGTCCTGACGCAGCTGAAGAAGCTGCCGGACGCGGTGCTCTTCATCGACGAGATCCACACCATTATCGGCGCCGGCAGCGCCAGTGGCGGCACCATGGACGCCAGCAACCTGATCAAGCCGGCGCTGGCGTCGGGCGACCTGCGCTGCATCGGTTCGACCACGTTCCAGGAGTACCGCGGCATCTTCGAGAAGGATCGGGCCCTGGCGCGGCGCTTCCAGAAGATCGACATCGTCGAGCCGACCGTGGGCGAGGCCTACGAGATCCTGCAGGGCCTCAAGCCCAAGTACGAGGCGCACCACGGCGTGACCTACGCCGACGACGCGCTGCAGGCGGCGGTGGACCTGTCGGTCAAGCATATCGGCGACCGCCTGCTGCCGGACAAGGCCATCGACGTGATCGACGAGGCCGGCGCGCGGCAGCGGCTGCTGGCGCTCGACATCCGCAAGAGCCTGATCGATGTCGAGGAAATCGAGACGATCGTCGCCAAGATGGCGCGGATCCCGACCAAGCAGGTCAGCGCTTCCGACAAGGACGTGCTGCGCAACCTCGAGCGCAACCTGAAGATGGTGATCTTCGGCCAGGATCCGGCGATCGACACGCTGACTTCCGCGATCAAGCTGGCCCGCTCGGGCCTGGCCAATCCAGACAAGCCGATCGGCAACTTCCTCTTCGCCGGTCCCACCGGTGTCGGCAAGACCGAGGTGACCAAGCAGCTGGCGCTGCAGCTGGGCATCGAGCTGGTCCGTTTCGACATGTCCGAGTACATGGAACCGCATTCGGTGAGCCGCCTGATCGGTGCGCCTCCGGGTTACGTCGGCTTCGATCAGGGCGGCCTGCTGACCGAGAAGATCGTCAAGACGCCGCACTGCGTGCTGCTGCTGGACGAGGTCGAGAAGGCGCACCCGGACATCTTCAACATCCTGTTGCAGGTGATGGACCGCGGCGTGCTGACCGATACCAACGGTCGTGAGGCCAACTTCAAGAACGTGATCCTGGTGATGACGACCAATGCCGGCGCGGCGCAGGCGTCGCGGCGCACGATCGGTTTCACCCGGCAGGATCATTCGACCGATGCGATGGAGGTGATCCGCCGCAGCTTCACGCCGGAATTCCGCAACCGCCTCGATGCGGTGGTGCAGTTCCAGGCGCTGGGCTTCGAGCACATCCTGCGCGTGGTCGACAAGTTCCTGATCGAGCTGGAGGCTCAGTTGCACGACAAGGAGGTGACGTTGTCGGCGACGCCGACGGCGCGCGACTGGCTGGCCCAGCACGGTTTCGATCCGTTGATGGGTGCACGTCCGATGGCGCGGGTGATCCAGGACAGGATCAAGCGCCCGCTCGCGGACGAGTTGCTGTTCGGCAAGCTGGTCAACGGCGGCCGCGTCAGCATCGACGTCAAGGACGACGAGCTGGTGGTCGAGGCGCAGGCCGAGCCGGAGAAGCTGTTGCCGGCTACGGTGTGACCGGCGTGGTTGGCGTGGTTGGCGGCGAGGCGGCGAGGCGGCGTGATGCTTCGGCTGGGCGTCGTCCGCCGAACCGGGGATTGCTCCGCCCCTTAGTCGGACATCCTGTCCGAATGCGGGGCGTGGGCCATCCATGGCCCACTGCTGCGCAATCCCCGGCCCGGCAGACGACGCTCCGGCAATTCATTGCCCAGTCTTCGTCTGAAAGCCGTCATTCCCGCGTAGGCGGGAATCCAGGGACTTGCTTCGGCAAAAGAAAAAGGCGGCCAATGGCCGCCTTTTTAATTCAATTGCTTACCGCCATTACTTCATGCGGTAAGTGATACGGCCCTTGGTCAGGTCGTACGGGGTCATTTCGACCTTCACCTTGTCGCCGGTCAGGATGCGGATGTAGTTCTTGCGCATGCGGCCGGAGATGTGGGCAATGATCTCGTGCCCGTTTTCGAGGCGCACCCGGAACATGGTGTTCGGAAGGGTTTCCGCCACCGTGCCCTCGAATTCGATCACGTCGTCTTTTGCCATGTGGTTCCTGAAATGCGTGGAGCGCCCGTGCCTCAGGATGAGGGACGGAACGAAGCCCCGTATTTTGCCATGCGCGCGCCGCCGTTGCAAAAAAACGGTTAATCGGGCAGCAGACCGGCCAGTCGGCGCGCGGGCCAATCGCCCACTTGGGCGCTCCAGGGGCCGGGGAGGCCCTCCAGCGCCACCATCTCGGCCACCCGCGCGACGAAGGCCTGCCGCGGCCACGACCGGGCGCCCAGGCTCAACAGGTGCGGGTTCTCGACCTGGGCGTCAATCAGGGGCCAGCCCCAGCGATGCAGGTGCCAGGCGAGTGCCGCCAGGGCGACCTTGGAGCCGCCCGATTCGGCGCTGAACATGCTCTCGCCGAAAAACATGCGGCCCACCGCCACGCCGTAGATGCCGCCGACCAGGTGCTCGCCCGCGAACACCTCAAACGAATGCGCGTGCCCGAGTGCGTGCAGGCGGCGATAGGCGACCTGCATTTCCCGAGTGATCCAGGTGCCGCGCTGGCCGGGTCGGCGGATGCGTGCGCAGACTTCGACGACTTCATCGAAGGCCGTGTCGGCGCGTACCGTCCAGTCGCTGTTGCGCAGGCTGCGGCGGAACTTCGATGACAGCTTCACACCGCCGGTGGCGAACACGGTGCGCGGATCAGGGCTCCACCACAGGATCGGCTGGCCTTGCGAGTACCACGGGAAGATGCCGTGCCGGTAGGCATTGAGCAGACGCGCCGGCGACAGGTCGCCGCCTACCGCGAGCAGGCCGTCGGGCTGGCGCAGCGCCTGCTCCACGGGCGGGAATGGCGCCTCGGGGTCGTCCGGCAGCAGGGCGGGCAGGGCGGTCATGGCGCGATGATGTCATCGCCGGATGCCATTGTCGTCCCGCACGGCGGCCGAAGCGGGAGGGCCTATGTGGCCTTGAACGGTGAGTGCGAGGCCAGCGTCGCCGCGTAGCGCCGCACCGAGTCGGACTCCTGCGCGCACCAGTCGCGCAATGCGGCCCGGAACTGCTCGTCGGCGACCCAGTGGCGGCTGCGCACGATCGTCGGCAGGAAGCCGCGCGCGAGCTTGTGCTCGCCCTGGGCGCCGGGCTCGAAACGGGTCAGGCCGTTTCGCAGGCAGTAGTCGATGCCCTGGTAGTAGCAGGTCTCGAAATGCAGCCCGGGCGCTGTCTCGTGGGCGCCCCAGTAGCGGCCGTACAGGGTGTCGCCGCCACGCAGGCAGAGCGCGCCGGCGATCGGGCGGTCATCGCGGATCGCCAGGAACATCACCATCGACGCCGGCATCGACCGTGCAAGGTGGCGCAGGAACTCGAGCGTCAGGGCGGGCCGGTTGCCGTACTCGGCAAAGGTCTGCAGGTAGAAGTCATGCATCGCCGCCAGATCCTGTTCGCTGGCGTCGCGCCCCTCGACCACGCGGAACGTCACGCCGGCGCGCTCGACCCTGGCGCGTTCCTGGCGGATGTTCTTGCGGTGCTTGTGGTCGAATGCAGCCAGGTAGTCGTCGAACGTCGTCCAGTCGCGATCATTTCGCCAGTGGTACTGCACGTCGATCCGCGACAGCCAGTCGCGGTCGAACGCAGGATCCTCGTCGTCGCGGTGGAAGTTGACGTGCGCCGAAGACAGCGAATTGCCGGCGCACAGCCCTGCCAGTGTCGTGACCAGCGCGGACTGCAGAGACGGATCCCGCGCCAGCAGTCGCGGCCCGGTGACGGGCGAGTAGGGCGCCGCGCACAGCCATTTCGGAAAGTACTCGAGCCCGTGCTGTGCATAGGCATGTGCCCACGCGTGATCGAAGACGAACTCGCCGTGAGAGTTGCCTTTCAGGTAGGCCGGAGCGGCGGCGAGGAGTTCCTCGTCCTCCCATAGCGTCAGGTGCTGCGGCGTCCAGCCCCATTGCGCGCGCAGGCAGCCATGCTGTTCGAGCCCGCTGAGAAAGGCATGGGTGACAAACGGATTGCGGCCGTCGTGCAGCGCATCCCACTGCGAAGCGGGGATGTCCGACAGCGAGGCGATGATGCGAGGTGAAGCCATCTCAGGCGTGCGCAGTGCGTGCGCGGGAAGGGACGGGGCCGGCGTCCATTGCATCAACCAGCACGACCCCGTCTTCCAGCATCAACCTTCCTTGTCGAGGAACTTCTCGGCATCCAGCGCGGCCATGCAGCCGAAGCCGGCGGAGGTGATCGCCTGGCGATAGACCTGGTCGGCGACGTCACCGGCGGCGAACACGCCCGGCACCGACGTCTGCGTGGCATTGCCTTCCAGGCCGGTGCGAATGGTGATGTAGCCGTTCTTCATCGCCAGCTGGCCTTCGAACAGCGAGGTGTTCGGCGTGTGGCCGATGGCGACGAACAGGCCGTGGATCAGCACCTCGCGGGTCGAACCGTCCTGCACCGACTTCACGCGCAGACCGGTCACTCCTGCGTCGTTGCCGAGCACTTCGTCGACCTCGTGGTGCCAGATCGGTTCGATCTTGCCGGACTGGATCTTGGCGAACAGCTTGTCCTGCATGATCTTCTCCGCGCGCAGCGTGTCGCGGCGGTGCACGAGGTAGACCTTGCGGGCGATGTTGGACAGATACAGCGCTTCTTCGACCGCGGTGTTGCCGCCGCCGATCACCGCCACGTCCTGATCCTTGTAGAAGAAGCCGTCACAGGTGGCGCAGGCGGACACGCCGCGGCCCTTGAAGAGCTCTTCCGACGGCAGGCCCAGGTACTTCGCAGTCGCGCCGGTGGCGATGATCAGGGCGTCGCAGGTGTACTCGCCGCTGTCGCCGACGAGCCTGAACGGGCGCGAGGACAGGTCAGCGGTGTGGATGTGGTCGAACACCACTTCGGTGTCGAAGCGCTCTGCATGCGCCTGCATGCGCGCCATCAGGTCCGGACCCATCAGGCCGTGTGCATCGCCGGGCCAGTTGTCGACCTCCGTGGTCGTCATCAATTGACCGCCCATCTGCAGGCCGGTGATCACCAGCGGCTTGAGGTTGGCGCGCGCGGCGTAGACGGCCGCGGTCCAGCCGGCCGGGCCGGAGCCGAGGATGATGACGTGGGAGTGCTTCGATGGGGTCATTGGTATAATCGCGGGCTGATGGATGGAAAGGCGTCTGGCGCGGTTGCGGCCATACGCCAGCGTGTGTCGGGTCGTCGAAGCCATAGCTTGGAGGCGGCATCCCGGCAAAACAAGGATCGCTTCGCGGACGCAATGTTGCACTGCGCCGTGAGCCCTGTCCGGCTTGTGAAGGACAATAGCGGTACGCGCCGCGCCTGCGGCGCTTTTTTGCGTCATTCCCTCGTAATTGCCCGCGCATGCCCGCGTCGGTGATTCAACACTTGTATCAACATTTGAAGGTAGAGACATGCGGATCGGCGTTCCCAAGGAAACCAAGACCCTCGAAGGGCGCGTAGCGCTCGTTCCGGCTGCTGCCGGCGACCTGGTCAAGCGCGGCCATGAGGTCTGGATCGAGAAGGATGCCGGCGTCAAGTCGGGCTTCAAGGACGAGCAGTACACGCAGCTGGGCGTGAAGATCGCCGCCGATGCCGCGCAGCTCTACGAGAAGGGCCAGCTGATCGTGAAGGTGAAGGAGCCGATCGCCGGCGACCTCAAGCACCTGCGCAAGGACCACCTGCTGTTCTGCTACCTGCACCTGGCAGCCGAGCCGGAGCTGACCAGGCACCTGCTCGACATCGGTCTGACCGGTATCGCCTTCGAGACCGTCGAGCTGCCCAACGGCGACCTGCCGCTGCTGGCGCCGATGTCGGTCATCGCCGGCAAGATCGCCGTGCAGGTCGGTACCCACCTGTTGCACCAGCCCGAAGGCGGCAAGGGCAAGCTGCTCGGCGGCCTGCCGTCGACCGAGCGCGGCAAGGTCGTCGTGTTCGGTGCCGGCCAGGCCGGCAGCGCCTCGGCGGCGCTGGCCGCAGCCGGCGGCTCCAATGTCGTGGTGTTCGAAATGCGCCAGGACCGCATGGACCAGATGATGCGCCTGGGCAACAACGTCACCACGCTCTATCCGTACGCCGACGTCGTCGCGCGCGAAGTGGCCTCGGCCGACCTCGTCGTCGGCGCGGTGCTGGTCACCGGCGCGCGCGCTCCGCACGTGCTGACCCGCGAGATGCTCAAGGGCATGCAGGACGGCAGCGTCGTCGTCGACATCTCGATCGACCAGGGCGGCTGCTTCGAGACCTCGCGTCCGACCACCTGGAAGGAGCCGACCTACGTCGAAGAGGGCGTGACCCACTTCTGCGTGACCAACATGCCCGGCGCCGTGCCGCAGACGAGCTCGCAGGCGATCTGCGCGGCGATCCTGCCGTGGGTCAACAAGCTGGCCTCGGGCGACGCCTGGCGCCAGAACCAGGCGCTGGTGCGCGGCATCAACGTCGAAGGCGGCAAGCTGGTGCACCCGGCGCTGCTGGACATCAAGCTCTGAAGTAGCGTCAGGCAACGGCCGATTAGCGGGGAGGGCGGGGTGACCCGTCCTCCCCGTTTCGTATCCAGCATCCGCACTTCGCCGGCCCCTCCCCGTAGCCCGGGTCAGCGCAGCGCACCCGGGGCCCCGCCCGGCACCCCGGTTCGCCCCGGGTGCGCTTCAGGCGGGGGCGGGCGGGATTGTCGTAGGCTTTCCCGGGGAGATGGCCGGCGCTTCCTCGCAGTCCCGGGTTCCGGATCCCCGTTTTCGCCTCTTCTGGCGTATATTCAACAACTAACGGCACGTAGCTGAGGCAGAACATCACGGTGGCACAGGCGTCCGCGGCAAGCCGCAAGAAAGTCACGGTCGAAAAGTTGCCGCCTTCGCCGCGGCGGCAGCGTCTCATGCGCGATATCGCGCTGATCCTGATCGCGCCGCTGTTGCTGTATCTGCTCGCCAGCCTGGTGACGTTCTCGCCGCAGGACCCGGGCTGGTCGCATTCGGGCAGCATCACCGCGCCGCTGCACAACGTCGGCGGACAGGTCGGTGCCTACACCGCTGACATCCTTTTGTACCTGTGCGGCTACGTCGCATTCCTCCTGCCGCTGATGCTCGGTGCAATCGCCTGGATCGCGTTGTTCGGGATGGATGCCGACGGTGACGGCGATGCCGACCTCGGCCCCGCCTTGCGCCTGATCGGGATCGTCGGATTCCTGGTGGCGGCCACGGGCCTGCTGCACCTGCGCGTCGCGCCGCCTGAAGCGTTCTCCGCCGGTAGCGGTGGCGTGCTGGGCCGGCTGGTCGGCAAGTCGCTCTACAGCGGTTTCGGCCCCGTGGGCGGCAATCTCTTCCTGCTTGCGCTGCTGCTGGTATCTGTGACGTTGGCCACCGGGCTGTCATGGTTCGCGTTGATGGACCGCATCGGCCTGTGGGTGCTCGCGCTCGGGCCGACGCTGGGCAAGCTGTTCCGCCAGGGCGAGAAGCAGGCGACCGAGTGGCAGCAGACCCGGGCGTTCCGCGAGGAGCGCGAAGAAGCACGCAAGGTCGACACCGAACTGCGCGCCAAGCGCGCGCCAGTCAGGATCGAACCGCCACCGGCACCGGTGGTGGAGAAGAGCGAGCGCGCCAAGCGTGAGCAGCAGATCCCGCTGTTCCACGTCGGCGATGGCACCGGCATTCCGCCGCTGGCACTCCTCGACGATCCCAAGCCGCAGCCCAAGGGCTACAGCGAAGAGACGCTGGAAACGCTGTCGCGCCAGATCGAATTCAAGCTCAAGGACTTCCGCATCGACGCGCAGGTCGTCGGTGCCTATCCGGGGCCGGTGATCACGCGCTTCGAGCTGGAGCCGGCGCCGGGCGTGAAGGTCAGCCAGATCAGCTCGCTCGACAAGGACATCGCCCGCGGCCTGTCGGTGAAGTCGGTGCGCGTGGTCGACGTGATCCCGGGCAAGTCGGTGGTCGGCCTGGAAACGCCGAACACGTCGCGCGAGATGATCTTCCTGTCCGAGCTGCTGCGCTCGAAGGAATACGACAAGTCGACCAGCCCGCTGACGCTGGCGCTGGGCAAGGACATCGCCGGCCGCCCGACCGTGGCCGACCTGGCGCGCATGCCGCACCTGCTGGTCGCCGGTACCACTGGCTCGGGCAAGTCGGTCGCGGTCAACGCGATGGTGCTGTCACTGCTGTACAAGGCTTCCGCGAAAGACCTGCGGATGCTGATGATCGACCCGAAGATGCTCGAGCTGTCGGTTTACCAGGGCATCCCGCATCTGCTCGCGCCGGTCGTCACCGACATGAAGGAGGCCGCCAATGGCCTGCGCTGGTGCGTGGCCGAGATGGAGCGCCGCTACAAGCTGATGTCGGCGGTGGGCGTGCGCAACCTGGCCGGCTTCAACAAGAAGGTCAGGGATGCGGAGGAAGCGGGCCAGCCGATGATGGATCCGCTGTTCAAGCCCAACGCCGAACTCGGCGAGGCGCCGCAGCCGCTGGAGACCCTGCCTTTCATCGTCATCTTCATCGACGAATTCGCCGACATGATGATGATCGTCGGCAAGAAGGTCGAAGAACTCATCGCCCGCCTGGCGCAGAAGGCGCGCGCCGCCGGCATCCATCTGATCCTGGCCACGCAGCGTCCGTCGGTGGACGTGATCACCGGCCTGATCAAGGCCAACATCCCCACCCGCATCGCCTTCCAGGTGTCGAGCAAGATCGACTCGCGCACCATCCTCGACCAGTCGGGCGCGGAAACGCTGCTCGGCCATGGCGACATGCTCTACCTGCCGCCGGGCACGGCGATGCCCGAGCGCGTCCACGGCGCCTTCGTCTCCGACGAGGAAGTGCATCGCGTGGTCGAACACCTCAAGCAGGTCGGCGGTGGCCCGGACTACATCCAGGGCGTGCTCGACGAAGTGCAGACCATGGGCGACGGCATTGTCGTCGGCGCGACCGGGCTGCCGGAAAGTGGCGGCGGCGGTGGCGACGAATCCGATCCGCTCTACGACGAAGCCGTCCGCATCGTCACCGAGACCCGTCGTGCCTCGATCTCGGGCGTGCAACGCCGCCTGAAGATCGGCTACAACCGCGCCGCCCGCCTGATCGAGGCAATGGAGATGGCCGGCGTGGTCACGCCTCCGGAGCACAACGGCGACCGCAGCGTGCTGGCGCCGCCACCGCCGAAGTAGGGCGGGCGCGGAACGACTCCGGATCGGGGACTGGGCGGCCCGGGTCCCCGGGTCCCGTTCATGCCTCCATTCATCTTTTCGACGGCACACTTCGTCCATCGCGCGTACGCCGCCACACCATGCAGGAACTCCCATGCGCTTGATCCATCTGACCGGCCTCATCGCCGCGCTGGCCGCCTCGAGCGCCTTTGCCGGCGCGCGCGACAACCTCAATACGTTCACCAAGGGGCTCAAGGGCCTGAGCGGCGAGTTCACGCAGCAGGTGTTCGACACCAACGGCAAGCTCAAGGAAAACTCGAGCGGGCAGGTGGCACTGTCGGCACCGCGGCTGTTCCGCTGGGAGTACGTGAAGCCTTACCCGCAGTTGATCGTTGCCGACGGCAAGAAGGTCTGGGTCCACGATCCCGACCTGCAGCAGGTGACCGTGCGTCCGCAGGGCGAGGAGGAGCAGAACAGCCCGCTGTCGGCGCTGATCGACCCCAGCCGCCTCGACGCACAGTTCAACGTCAGGGAACTTGGCGCCGACGCTGGCCTGGAATGGTTGTCGCTGACGCCCAAGGGCGAGGGTGAATCCGGTTTTCGATCCGCGCGCCTGGGCTTCAACCCGTCAGGCCTGGTCAAGATGCACGTGGTCGACGCGCTCGGCCAGCGCACCGAGATCAGCTTCAGCGGCTGGAAGCGCAATCCGGCCTTCAGCAGCGGTACGTTCCGCTTCACGCCGCCCAAGGGCGTGGACGTGATTGGCGGCGGCTGATCGGGGCTGAACCCACCCCCAGCGCGCAAAGGCCTGCTTCGGCAGGCCTTTTCGTTATCAGATAGGCAGCGAGGCCAATTCCTGGCCGCGGGAACCTGCCCAACCAATGCGTGATTGCCGGACATGGGCGCTGGTGCTGCTGCTCGCGCACTCGGCGGCTGCCGTGGCTGTTGAGCCTGGCGCGCCCTCGCCGATGCCGGTCAAGGCCGTGCCGATGCCGCCGGCCGAGCTGGCCTCGCGGGCAGCAATGGCGCGCAGCAACGATCGCCCGACACTGGAAAAGGCCGTCGCGGGCGTCGTCGTCGGCGCGCTGGCCGCGCAGTTCGATGGCCGTGCGGTCGAGGCGCGCTTCGGCGCGATCAGCGACGAGCCGGGCGAATCCGGCCAGCGCTCCGTCAGCGGCGAGGGGCAGATGCGCTTCACTGGCGATGTGGCGTGGATAGGCTTCCAGTTCCGCACCCGCTACGACGTGCTGCTCGGCCAGGCCGGCCCGCCGGAGCTGGTGCTGGGGGTAGGGGGCGACGCGCGGCCGGTGCCCAATGACACGGCAATGGTGCAGCGCCTGGATGATCACCTCGTCGATACCCTGCGACGGACGCTGGGAAGCACGTCGGTGCGCCTGCAGCTCGATCGCATCGAGTCGGTCGAGACCGGGCAGGACTACCTGCTGATCGACGCCTGGGGCCTGGCGGACTTCGGAATCGACGGAAGCAGCAATATCCGCATCGCCGCGTTCTACGACCGTCGCAGTGGCCAGTGGCTGCAGTTGCACTACGACATGGCGACGCCCCCGGCAGCGGCCTTGCCGCCCGTGGCCGGTCGCTGAACCCGCAGGCTGCGGCGGCGGCCGCAGTCCGGCGTCTTGGTATTGTGTGCGGGTCCAAGGCAAGGTTGCCAATTCGTGGCCCGGCGCAACTCTCCGCAAAATTCCGCTTCCGACCTGACAAGGTCCGACGACCTGCTGCACGTCGATCGCGACGCCATGCGCCCGCTGGCCGAGCGCATGCGTCCGCGCACGCTCGACGAGATGGTCGGGCAGAAGCGCCTGCTGTCCCCGCGCTCGGCACTGCGTCGCGCGATCGAGTCCGGTCGCGTGCATTCGATGGTGCTGTGGGGACCGCCCGGCTGTGGCAAGACGACGCTGGCGTTGTTGCTGGCCAAGTACGCCGATGCCGAATTCCGCGCGATCTCGGCCGTGCTGTCTGGCTTGCCGGAAGTGCGGCAGGTCCTGGCCGAGGCGGCGCTGCGCTTCACTGAAGGCCATCGCACCGTGTTGTTCGTCGATGAGGTTCATCGGTTCAACAAGACCCAGCAGGATGCGTTCCTGCCGCACATCGAGCGCGGCACGATCCTGTTCATTGGCGCCACCACCGAGAATCCCTCGTTCGAGTTGAACTCGGCATTGCTGTCGCGCTGCCGCGTGCACGTGATGGAAGCCGTCTCGGTCGATGACATCCGCCTGGCACTGCAGCAGGCGCTGGCCGACGACGTGCGTGGCCTGGGCGGGCGTGGCCTCAAGGTCGCCGACGAGGCGCTGGAACAGATCGCGCGTGCCGCCGACGGCGATGTCCGTCGCGGACTGACCTTGCTCGAGATCGCCGCGGAACTGGCCGAAGGCGAAGACGGTGAAATCACCGCGACCACGCTGGCACAGGTTCTCGCCGACCGGACGCGGCGTTTCGACAAGGGCGGCGAGCAGTTCTACGACCAGATCTCGGCGCTGCACAAGTCGGTGCGCAGCTCCAATCCCGATGCTGCCCTGTACTGGTTGACGCGCATGCTCGATGGCGGTTGCGATCCCTCATACCTGGCCCGCCGGCTCACGCGCATGGCGGTCGAGGACATCGGCCTGGCCGATCCACGCGCCCTGCAGATGGCGCTCGATGCCTGGGATACGTTCGAGCGCCTGGGCAGTCCCGAGGGCGAGCTGGCCTTCGCGCAGTTGACGCTGTACCTGGCCAGCACCGCCAAGTCGAATGCCGGCTATGCCGCATTCAACGCGGCCAAGCGCGATGTCAGCGAGTACGGAACGCAGGAAGTTCCGCTGCACCTGCGCAATGCGCCGACGAAGCTGATGAAGCAGCTGGGTTACTCGAAGGGCTACCAGTACGACCACGATGCCGAAGGCGGCATCGCACTGGACCAGACCGGCTTCCCGGATGCGATGGGCGAGCGTGTGTATTACGAGCCGGTCGAGCGCGGCCTGGAGATAAAGCTCAGGGAAAAACTTGAACGCCTGCGCACGGTTCGCGACGCTGCCCGTCGTGAGCGCGGTGTGAGCAAGGGCAACGAGTGATCCTGACAGCGCCCGCGCGTTGCCACTTCGCAACGCCAGCAAAGCCGCAATTCCTGAGCGCAACCTGTTGAGCGGGAACAGGAATATTGCTTTTGAAAGATGCCTGTAAAGGTGGACGTTTCACTTTCGCAATGACTCGCTGAATCTGCGGCCGGCACCAACCGAGCACCGCGGATCAATGGTTTGCATCGTGCCAATGCCGATGTACGGCAAGTCATTCGACTAAAGCCGGTTTCATATATGCAACACCTTGGGCCCTTCTGCGGCCCCGGTCACCCCGATCTCCAGCCGACCAAATTTTGTTCAGGCGGAATCGCATTGGCGATCAATCACTTGCCCCAGCTGAACGAACATTGGCACCGCCTGTGCGTGTAGTTCCATGCGTCGTTTACCGGTGCCTCCCCCGGGTGCCAATCGACGTACCGTAAAGGAGAACAAAAATGCGCATTCGTAGCAGCTTGATGGCAACGGCAGTGCTCCTGGGCCTTGGTCTTACCAGCCAGGCCTGGGCACAACAGACGAACGGTGATGGCAATGGCGGCGATGACATCCTCGCCAACATCACTGCCACCGACAACAGCCAGGACAACGACAGCGATAGCAGCACCGCAAACAACGGCGATTCCGGGGCAGCTGCAGGGTCGGCCTCGGCCGCCAGCAGTGGCACCGCAACCAACACCTATACCGATTCGAGCACCTTCTCCAAGACCTCCAGCCACATCGTCGCACTGACCAAGCTGGAAGGCTCGGTCTATGACACCTATAACCATGACATCGGCAACGCCGCCAAGAACTATGGCAGCGCCAATGGTGGCAAGGGCGGCGCCGGTGGTGATGGCTACGGCGGCAAGGGCTACGGTGGCGACGGCTACGGCGGCAACGGCGGAGACGGCGGCAACGGCGGCGACGGCGGAGACGGCGGCAGCGGCGGCAGTGCCGAGAATGGCAGCGCAATTTCCGGTGACGCGGTCATTGGCGATGCGACGGCAGGCCGTGGCGGCCGCGGCGGCGACACCTGGGATAACACCAGTGGTCGTGGCGGCGATGCCGACAACGACAGCGGCGACGCTGGCGGTGCCAGCCTGGCAGGTTCCGGTTCGGGTGCAGGCTCCGGCTCGCTTGCCGGTGGTGCTGACGGCGGTAACGGTGGTGGCGGCGGCGGCAACGACGGCGGCGACGGCGGCGGTGCTCGCGGTCGCGGCGACGACACTGGCGGCGCAGGCGGTGCAGGCGGTAGCGGCACTGGCGGCGCGGGCGGTGCTGGCGGCGCACCGAGCTCGACCTCGAGCTCGACCTCCACTTCGACCGCAACTTCCGGCGCAGGCACGGGCACCTCCGGTGCAACTGCCGGTGACGGCGGCGCGAGCGGCACGGTTACTGCTTCTGCCGGTTCCGGCGGCGGCGGTGGCGCAGCCACCAACGGCGATGCCGATGCCAGCGCAAGCAATGGCTCGGCGACTGCCGGTGATGGCGCAGTCGGTGCGGCAGGTGCCGCAGGCGGCGCAGGCGGTGGCGGTGGCACCGGGAACGGTGGTGCCGGCAACGGTGGCGTCGGCAACGGTGCGACCGGCGGTGCCGGTGGTGCTGGCGGCTCAGTCGCCAATGACGCAGGTTCGTTCAACATGTCCAGCAACATGACCAGCGTTGGACAGTCGGCGGCCGGCATCATGACGGTTGCGCAGAACAGCGGTTTCTCCTCGCTGATCCAGCAGGGTGTGACCGTCCAGGCCAACCTGTCCGTAGGCCCGTAAGCGCTCCCCCCGACGTACCGCAGACCCCTGCGGTACGTCGTTTGCGCATTCTGGAATTCCTGTCGGCGCCGCAAGCGCCGGCAGGAAGCTTCGGTCTGGTGGGAAACCACGCGCGCGACGGGGATGCATGGCAAAGGAGAAAGACCGTGCGACCGACCCGTTCCATCGTTCTTGCAAGCACAGCAGGTCTGATCTGCCTGTTCTCATTGGGCACGGTTGCTGCCCAGGACGTTACCAACTACAGCGAAACCAGCGATCCGCTGGCATTCGCACCCGCTGCTGAACCCGTCGATGCCCCGGTACTGCAGGACAGCGCGATGGGCCAGTCGATAGATGTGGAAGCGCTCGCCGACATGCGCGGTGGCGCCGACATCGTCGAAAACGATGTCCTCCTGGAAGGTAGAGTGGAGGACAACACCGCCAATCGTGTCGTCACCGGCAACAACGCACTGGGTGGCGGTTCGTTCGTCAATTCGAACGGCATCAACACGGTCATCCAGAACACCGGCGCGAATGTGCTGATCCAGAACGGAATGATCGTGAACGTGCAGTTCGCGGACCCGACTCCATGAGCGTCCGCAACATCCGAAGCCGTGCAGTGCTGGCGGCATCGGTCTGGATCCTCTTCGCCGGCCTTGCCCAGGCCGGCAAGGTGGACGTGCGCGTCAATGGCGCACCCTATCGCATGCAGGTGGTCAGCCTGAAAGAGGCGAGGTTCCAGACCACGGTGCCGCAACAGTACGATTTCAGTTGCGGATCGGCGGCGACGGCGACGTTGCTGACCTATCAGTACGGCATCCCGGTCACCGAGGCCGAGGTGTTCATGCACATGTACCAGAGCGGCGACCAGGCAAAGATCAAGCAGCGCGGATTCTCGCTGCTGGACATGCGCCGCTACCTGAAGTCGAGAGGATTCGAAGCCGATGGCTTCGAACAGCCACTGGACAAACTGTTCCAGGAAGGGCTGCCGGCGATCGTGCTGCTCAATGATCGCGGCTACAAGCATTTCGTAGTGGTCAAGGGGTTGCGCAATGGCCGCATCCTGCTTGGCGATCCCGCGCGCGGCACGCGCGCAATGCCACGCTCGCGCTTCGAAGAGCTGTGGGACAACAAGATCCTGTTCGTGATCCACAACCGGCGCGAGATCGCCGGCTTCAATCTCGCCCGCGACTGGCGCACGGCGCCACCGGCGCCGCTGGATGCCGGCATAGCACGCGACAGCCTTTACAACATCGTCACGCCGCGCAAGCGGCCGGGCGACATCTGAGGGGGTGGGACATGCGCTCTCCTTCATCGCTTCTGAGACCCGGCCTGATGGCAGTCGCCGTCATTGCCGGCATGGCCGCCACCGCGGCCAACGCAGCCGAACAACGTCCGCTGGGTGCCGAATGGGTTCCCGTGGACCCGGCATTGCTGGAGGACATGCGCGGCGGTTTCCAGACTGCCAGCGGCATGTCGTTGTCGTTCGGGATCGAGCGTGCGGTGTTCGTCAACGGTGAGCTGCTGTCGTCGACGCAGGTGCACATTCCCGACATCACCCACATGACCACCGACCAGGCCCAGGAACTGGCCCGCTTCAACCAGGGGCAGGTGATCCAGGTGGGCGAGGGCAATACCGTCGAGCCGTCCACCACCTTCAATGGTCTGCTGATCCAGAACACGCGCAACGACCAGGACATCCGTGCCCTGACCACGGTCAATGTCGGGGTCGACACCCTGAGCGCGTTCCAGGACCTGAACCTGCAGCAGGCCCTCCAGAACGCAACGGTCGCGGCCGCGACATCGCCGTGACATCGGCGCCCCGAGACTCCGCCCTGATGCCGGCGCCCTGAAAACCGCCCCGACTGCGTTCTATCCGAGGACCCCCACAGGAGGCCGCATGAAAAGGACGCCACCCACACGCCAGCGCTTGATGCTCGCCCCCTGCCTGCTGCTGGGCATGGCAGGCGTCGCCGGCGCCGAGGACCAGCCGGCCGGCCGTACTGACGGCACCTCTCCTGCAGCGCATGACGCGGCTGCCGCCAGATCAGCCACGGCCGCATTGGCCGCCGCCGCCGCATCGGCTGCCAGGCTTGGGCCGGCTCCGGCTGCAACTCCAGCCCCAGCGCCAGCCAAGGCACCCCCTGCCGCAGCTCCAGTGGCCCGCGCGCCCTCTCCGGCGGTGGTCGCCGCGCCCCCTGCGACCGCTGCCGCCCCGCAAGCTGTCACGACTGCCAGGGCGCCTTCGCCCCCTGCGGCTGCCGCCCCTCCAGCGCCGACCAATTTCGTTCCGGCTTCGCCTGAAGCCGTGGCCGCGGCAGAATCGCGCCTCGACGCCCTGCAGCGGGAGATCACCCAGCAGAACCAGCGCCTGGGCGAACTTCGCCAGTCGCTGGCGCAGCAGGAGCAAAGCGTCGCGCAGCTGCAGCGTGCCCTGGACGAGGAACGACTGGAAGGCGAACGCGGTGCCGGCGTGACTCCGAGCCGGATGGTGCCCTCGCTGTCGCAGCAGACGTTCGTGCCGGTGCCGATGCAGCAGGCGCCGACGCAGGTTGCCCAGCAGCAAGCGCAACAACCGCAGCAGGCACAGCCCCAGCAACAGCAGCAACCGCAGCAGCAGTCGCAACAGCCAGTGGCGCAGCAGCAGCAGAAGCCGGTCGGCGAAGCCCCCGAGAGCTCGTCGCGCCCGCCCGAAGTGGCGCAGATCTTCGACCAGCCGGGCGTGCTCACGCCGGCCGGCAAGTTCATCCTGGAGCCGTCGCTGCAGCACGGCTATTCCGCCAACGACCGTGTTGCGCTGGTCGGCTTCACGGTGATCCCGGCGATCCTGATCGGCCTGATCGACGTGCGCCAGGTCAAGACCACCTCCGGTGTGGCCACGATCACCGGACGCTACGGCTTTGGCGGGCGATTCGAGCTCGAGGCCAAGGTCCCGTACGTCTACCTCAATGCCGACACCGTCAGCCGCGAGATCTTCACCGGCACTGCTGTCGACAACGTGTTCAACGCAAGCGGTCGCGGCATGGGCGACTTCGAAGCGACCGCGCGCTACCAGCTCAACCGCGGTGGTCCCGACAAGGCGTTCTACATCGGCTGGCTGCGCTACAAGAGTCGTACCGGCAAGGACATCTTCGAAGTCATCACCGACTGCGTGACGCGCTGCGTCTCCAACGCCACCGGCACGGGGTTGCCGCTGGAGCTGCCGACGGGCACAGGCTTTGAATCCCTGCAGCCGGGCGTGACCTGGTTGTATCCGTCCGATCCGGTCGTGTTCTTCGGCAGCATCAGCTACCTGTACAACTTCGAGCGCCACGACGTATCGCGCACGGTGCTGCTGTCGGGCAAGGAATTCCTCGGCGACGTCAAAGCAGGTGACATCTGGGGATTCAACCTCGGCATGGGCCTGGCGTTGAACGAAAAGGCATCGATCAGCCTGGGCTACGACACCAGCCTGGTCGGCAAGACCGAGCAGAACGGCAAGGATTCGCCGGGCTCGGTGCGGGTGACCCTCGGCACGATGCTGCTCGGCGGCACCTACCGCTTCAACGACAAGGTCTCGCTCAACGTCGCACTGGGCGTTGGTGTGACCCGCGATACTCCCGACGTGACCTTCACCGCCCGAGTCCCGATCTCGTTCTGATCCTGCCTTTTCGATCAGGGAGAACCTCCGCGCGTTTGCAGGCCTCGATGGCCTGCAGTCGCGCGCAGCGGCAAGGTTTCACATGCAGTTCACGCGCTTGGGGGCTATTTCCCGTTCCACGCAACTAGTGCGGCCACGGCAGACCAGGTTGGCCGTGGATCGTCGCTGTAGGTTGGCGAACAACCGATTACCAGATACGGGAGAAGACCATGAGACAAGTAGCGCTGGGCATGCTGCTGGCGGCGGTGCTGGCCGGTTGCGCCACCACGCCGACGGTGACGACCGATCACGATCCGGCCGCGCAGTTCGGCAACTACCACAGCTATGCCTGGCTGAAGAAGCCCGAGGCCAACTCGCCGCTAATCCAGCAGCGCATCGTGTCGGCCGTCGACGCGAAATTGCAGGCGCTGGGCTGGCGCCAGGCCGATGAGGCTTCGGCCGACGTCGCGCTCGTTGCCAATGTCGCCACGACGCAGAAGCAAAGTATCGATACCTTCTACAACGGCCCCGCCTGGGGCGGATGGGGTTGGGGTGGCATGGGCATGGGCAGCGCCTCGACGACGGTGCGCACGTATGACGTCGGCACGCTGGTCGTCGACATGTTCGACACCAGGACCAAGCAGGCCGTGTGGCGTGGCACCGCGTCGGCGACGGTTCCCAGCTCGGTCGAGAAGGGCAATACCCTGGTGCAGGCTGGCATCGACAAGATGTTCGCGACGTTCCCGCCTGGTAGTGCACCTGCCAAGTAACTCACGCCGCGAACATACGGGGAATATCCGGGAGGGAGCACGGCCGGCGAGGCAACTCGCCGGCCCTGTGCTTTTGTCGCGGCAGAAGTCAGGCCGCGTCAGTTGCCGATGTCGTTCCCGGCCGCGGCGGCGTTGGCGATGATGCCCGAGAGCGGAAGCAGCTGCGACAGGAAGCGGTTCCAGCGCGTCACACCGGCCGGGCCAACCCAGACCACGTCGCCAGGGCGCAGCGAGAAACGGTCGCCCAGTGCGAACGCGGCTGGCGACTGGGCATCGAGGTGGTAGACCGTGGCTGGTGTCTGCGACATTTCCTCGATGCCGCGGATCACGTAGACCGCCTCGCCCTTGGACGTGACCGGATTGAGGCCGCCGGTGCGTCCCAGTGCCTGGGTCAGGGTCATGTCGGTGGTCTTGAAGGTGAGCGCCTGCGGCCGCAGCACTTCGCCGACGACATAGACCTCCTTGCGATCATTGAACGGCAGGAACAACCGGTCGCCGGGCTTGAGGTAGATGTCGGGTGCGACCTTGCCGTCGCGGTTGAGCGCATCCAGGTCAAGCGGATAGTCGCGGCCATCGCGGGTGAGCACGAAGCCGGCGAGGTCGGCCTGTTCGACGTTGATGCGGGCGCGGCCCACCGCCTGCGACAGCGTCAACGGAACAGTGGTGACCTCTTGTGGCGCCGTGTCCTCGAACGCGCCCTGCACGGCGACGCGGCTGCCGTAGCCGACGACGTTGATGTCGAGCTGGGGGTTGCGCAGGTACTGTGCCAGGCGACTGGCCAGCGTGCTGCGCAGGTCCTCGATGGTCATGCCGGTGACGTTGATCTTGCCGGCATAGGGATAGAAGAACGTGCCATCAGGCTGCACCAGTCGGCCATTGGTGACCGCCTGCTGCTGGTTGCCGGCGGGGCTGGTGAGTTCCGGGTGATCCCAGACCGTGACCAGGATGGTGTCGCCGGGATGGATCTTGTAGGACTCGGTGCGATAGTTCAGCAGCTCCTGCGGTACCTGCACCCGTGCCCGCGCAGGTGCCACCAGATCAGCGGTGATCGGAACCATGCGCACGTCGCTACCGCCGGCAACCTGCATGGCGCCGGACGATTGCCGGCTCATCTGCTGTCCGGGTACACAACCACTGGCTGCCAGCACAACGGTTGCGATGGAACTGGCCAAAGCGAATCTCCGGGTGGTGCTTCTCAATGACTGGATGTTCAAGGACTGGCCCTCACGTCGTTGGCAAGCATCCGGTCGATGCTTTCGACCCGCATCCTTGGCGGGACGTGCCGGTCTAGACCTGGCGATCACTCGTTCGCAGTGCTGCATTGGAAGCCTGCGTGCACAACGCTGTCGCGTCTGGAGCGAGGCTCACGACGCCATCCATGCGCACCGCAGTGGAATCGTAATGTCGTGATGACGCATGTCGTGTGATTTCCGCGGTGCGCGGTGCAGGAGCATTCAGTGTGTTCAACCGGAGCCGAACAGGAACCCGACAGAAGTGTGACCGCCGGCCAGTTCAGTTCTGTATACGAATCATCAACAAGCCACCGAACTCCTTGAAAGCGCGTCCGCTTCGCCAAAGTGCGCTACGCGACGGAAACCATCGTTCCTTCCAGCTGATTCTTCGTGCGCGCTCCGGAACGGCAACGGCGATTGCGTCGATGCCTTCGCCGCGGAACTGTTCAATGGCGCGCGGCATGTGCAGAGAAGACGTCACCAGCAGGATCCGGTGCGCGCCGCGTGCTTGTGCGATCTGCGCGGTGAACTGTGCATTGTCGCGGGTGTTGCGACTGCGCTCCTCCAGCAGCAGGGCCGATGTCGGTACGCCCAGGCGCGTGATGGCGGTGGCCATCATTCGCGCTTCGCTGCCATGACTTCCAGTGCCGCCGTTCTCTCCGCCACCCGACAGGATCACGATTGGCGCGCGTCGGGCCAACCATGCGCGTGCCCCTGCGGCCAGGCGGCTGTTCTCGAGGTCTTCGGCGCGGACCTCGGGCCGATCCAGCCATCCGTAGCGCATGCCGCCACCGAGCACGACGATGGCGTCTGCGGAGGGAAGCGTGGCTTCATCGACCGGTGGGTAACGCGCTTCGAGCTTTCCGCGCAACCAGTCCGAGGCCATTGGCACTGACCACAGCCCCGACCAGGCAATCGCCACCGCGAGCAGGGTGGCGGCAATGCGGCGATGGCGCAGGAACAACAGGCCGGCGGCAATCGCCATCAGGCATAGGCTGAGCGCGGGCGGGTAGGTGAGGCCAACTACGAGTTTCTGCAGCGTTTGCGACATGCGAGGCGTTGGCCCTTCAAGTGGCGGCGGGGAAAGGTCGGGTCCACGTCAGATCACGATCTCGTGGTTGACGAAGTAGTAGAACACCACGCAAGACAGGACCAGGCCAAACCTCAGCAGCAACGGGTGCCGCAGGGCGGGCAGGCGACTGTGGCAGATCACTGCGGCGACGATCAGCGACGCCGACAGCCAGGCCGGCAGCAGGTAGCGGTTGGAGAAGAAGCCCCAGCCTACGGCGAAGAATGGCAGCAGCATCACCAGGTAGATCGCCGTGCTGCTCTTGATCTTTTCGCGGAACTCGGGCTTCACCAGCGGCGACAAGGCATGCGGCAGTGCGTACCAGAAGATCGAGAACACCGCGAAGTCGATGCGCACGCCGGAGCGGTAGTAGCTGTTCTCGGTGTAGGTCATGACCAGTTCGTACAGCGCGGGAACGGCAGCCCTGACCATCGCCATCGACAGCCCGGTGACGTAGAGGATGAAGCCGGCGACGGCGACCAGCCGCTGCGTGCGTGGGCCAAGCAACAGCACCGGCGCGAACACGAGGTACAGCAGCGAAGACATGTGCAGGCTGCCGGCGATCGCGCCAAACAGGGCGAACATCCCCCAGCGGCGCTGCTGGAACGACAGCAGCGCGGTGAACACCAGCAGGGCGGCCAGACCCTGGCGCACCGCGTTGATGGAGGCATTGACGAACATCGGCGAGATGTACAGCAGCATCAGCGACACGCCGAGGAACGTCAGATGGCCGCGCTCATCGCCGAGGGATCGGAAGTACTGGCGAGTCGACACCGCCACGGTACCCAGCATCAACGCGAAAAGAGCGGTCTGGTATCCGGTCACGCCAGCGCCCAGCTTCCACAGTGCGATGCTCAGGTAAACGAAGCCTGGCTCGAGCCGGGTCTCGATCGACTCCCGCCCGAGTCCCTCGAAGAAGCCTGCATAGGTCAGCGTGTCGGTGCCGATCTCCGGCGAGCGGGTGCCGACCAGCCAGCAGCCGAACGCAGCAACCGCCAGCAGCAGCAGGGCGCTCAGAACGCTCGCGCCGACGGTGTCGGCCGTACGACGCGAACGCAGGGGCAACGTGGTCAGGTGGTCGATGCTGCTCATCCGGCAACACCTTCGGCGCGCCATCGCCTCATCGTCGCGAACAGGCGCTGGCGAGCCTTGCGAACCAGCCCGAAGCAGCGGGCGAACAGGTGCTCGGGCAGCGTCACCAGGCCCTGACGCAACAGCTCCAGTCGGGCCTCGCGACCGGCGCGATGCATCGCGGCAAGGTCTTCGCTCAGACCGCCGGCGCCGTAGTTGGCCTTGTGCCAGTAGGCGAGGGTCTGGTCCAGCTTGGCGCAGCGGAAGCCCGAGAAGCCGATCTGGCCCCACAGCAGGAAATCCTCGACCCGGCGGAAGTCTTCATTGAAGCGGAACGGCAGGTCGCGGCGCAGCACTACCGATGCGGTCGGAAACGGATTGCTCAGCAGCAGCCGCCCACGCGGGACGATCGATGCCCGCGCGGCCTGTGGCGCTGCAGGCGCCGGCTGGCTGCGGTCGCGCACCTTCATTGCGTGCGCCAGCAGGGCGATTTCCGGGTCGTCATGCAGGGCTTGCATCTGCAACTCGATCTTGGTCGGTACCCAGGTGTCGTCGGAGTCCAGGAACGCCAGGTATTCCTGCCGCGCGCGATGCCAGCCGGCGTTGCGTGCACGTGACGGGCCGCCGTTGTCGGGCAGGGCGATGACCTCGATCCAGCCGCGCGGGTAGCTTGCACTGATGAAGTGCAGCATCTCGAGCGTTCCGTCATTGCTGAAGTCGTCCACGAGCAACACCTGGGCGGGGGCGACCGTCTGCGCGGCAATGGATGCCACGGCCTGGGCGATGGTGTCCTTGCAGCGATAGCAGGGAACGATCACGCAGATGGGTGCAATGGAAGGCGAGGCGACTTCGCGGTTCATGGCACCGTCCCGTAGTTTCCCGGATGAAGGTTTCCCGGATTCAGATCTGATCGCTGCCGGCTCGACCATGGCGCACATTGGAATATGTCCTGGGCCTGTTGCGCGTATACGGACGGTGAAAGGCCCGGTCGTGCATCGGGATCGTTCAGCATCGTGGTGATCGCCGTGACGAGATCGTCAGCGCCCTGGCCGCCGGATATGCGCAGTGATGCGGGCAAGCCGATGTCATCGGCGAAGTCACGGCACTTCGGGTGGTAATCGATGATCGTGAACGGCACGCCGCACAGATAGGCGACGATCGCGCCATGCAGGCGTGCACTGATGAATGCGTCGCAACGGCAGATGTCGCGCACGGTCGCGAGCGGATCGTGACCGCGGTAAAGGCGAAGCCCGGCATTGATGCCGCGTTCGCGCAGCCGCGATTGCATCGCCTCGGCCAATACCTCGTCACCGTGCCGGTGATGGCCGTTGAGACTGAATACCTCGACCTGGAGCGGCGTGCGGACGGCGATCGCCGCGAGCGCCTCGATCGCTGCGTCCCGCCATGCATCCATCGTCGGAGCGGGATGGTCGCTGCGAGGGGTATAGCGGCACGGGGCGATGCCGACGTGCAGCGGTCCGCCATGCTCCAGGCGCATGCCGCCACGCGCCGAGCCGGTGGGCATCAGCAGGGACAGCAGGCCCGCGAGGTCGCGACCGTGATGGGTGACGTGATCGAGCCCAAGGCGAAGGGCCAGCTCGTAGGAACGGCGATCTCGTACCGAGAGGTACGAGAAGTGCCGCGCATAATCGGCAACGACCGCCTCGTCGGCTTCATCGACGAACGGACCGATGGAAACACCCACGGCAGCGAGCTGCAGTCGGCGCCGGCGGTTGGCCCACAGCATCAGCGGCTTGCGGAAGGACTCGCGTGCGGTGATGACCGAGCCCCCGCCCATGACCAGCACGTCGTTGCCATGCATGCCGCGAACGAAGCTCAGCAGGCGGCTGCACTTTCCCGCGACGCCAGCGGCCCCGTAGAGGTCGAGCGGGAACGACTTCGGCCACGTACTGCCGCCCTCGATGTCGGCCAGGGGTGGGCCGACCAGGGTCGGTTCCGCATGCCAGTACAGTCGCGACGCCGTCGTGCACAGGACGCCGAACAGGTCGTCGCCGAAGTTGCGCATGCCGTAGTAGCCGGTAAATCCAACCCGAAGCGCGTCCGTCATGGTGATGCTGCCTCCGCTGCGGGTTGCCGGATACGAAGAACGCCCAGGTACATGAGCAGCAGCAGCGTGGCCTCGGCCACGACCGTTGCCCACGCCGCGCCCACTGCGCCGAATCGTGGCATCAGCACGCAGGTGACCGCGACAGCCACTACCGTCGCCGCCAGCATGGCCAGCACGCGGTAGCGCATGTGGTTGGCAGTCAGCAGGGCCGAGCCGACCGAGGTCGAGAGAAAGCGGATGGGCACGCAGATCGCCAGCACCCCCAGCAGCGCCGTGACATCGGCGTAGGCGCTGCCGAACGCGATCGGAATCAGCCAGGGCGCGAGCAGCCACAGCGCCAGTCCCGTCAGCAGGCCACTGGCGAGCATGGCCAGGTTGCCCAGGCGGTACACGCGCCAGAAGCGGGGCTGGTCGTGCACCGCCCAGCGGTGCAGTCGCGACAGCAGGAACTTCTGGTAGACGGTTGCCGGAAACAGGTACAGCGCCGTCATCACCGCCAGCGCCACGCCGTAATGTCCGGCTTCCGCGTTGCCGCCGAGGTACTTCAGGAGCACCGTGCCGACCTGGAAGAACACCGGATACAGTGCGGCCGCGACGCCATAGGCCCACGCTTGCGACCACAGTTGCCACGTGCCGGGCACGTCAGCCCGATGTGGCTTCGACTGGCGCGGTCCATGGCCCATCAGCTTCATCTCGCCGCGCTTCATCGCTGCCAGTTGCGGCAGCGCCGTGGCTGCGATCAGCAGCGCGACCAGTCCGTATCCGAGGGCGACATCGCGCGCATCGATGGTGGCGATCCCGACCGCCAGCAGTGCGACCGCCAGGCGGCCCGACGGCATCAGCAGCTGCCAGCCGGCGAGGGCGCGGTGGCGCTCCTCGAGACGCAACTTGCTGCCTACCAGGTCCACGGCGAGCACGCCGACGATGACCGGGGTCAGCAGCAGCAGCGTTGCGCGCGTGTCGGCATCGACCGGCGCGCCCCAAAGCGCCCATGCCGCCACGCCGGCAATCGCCAGCAAGGTGGTCACCAGTGAGAAGCGCAATGCCGGCCGCAACCAGCGGTCCGCGTCCCAGCCCTCGCTGCCGTAGGCCTTGAGCCGGAACTGCGAGAGGCCGAAGCCCGCCAAAGGCGCGATCATCGTGACCGTGGCCAGCGACGAGGCAAACAGACCGTACTCGGCCGGTCCAAGCCGGCGCGCGAGGACTACCTGGGCGGCGAACACCATCAGCGCCCCGGCCAGCGTCGCCAGCCAGAGCAGGGAGATCGCCACGGCAGCAGGGCGCCAACCTTGCGCGACCATCGCCTTCATCCTGCCACGGACGTCTGTGCCTGCAGCGGCACGGTCAGCAGTTCTTCGTACACATCCAGCGTGCGACGGATGACCAGCCGCTCATCGAAGTGCCGCAGGGCGCGCTCGCGCGCACGGGTGCCGAGCATTGCCAGAAGATCGCGGTCGTCATCGAGCCGGGCAAGCTGCCCCGCCAGGGAGGCGGCGTCGCGAGGTGCCACGTGCAGACCGTCATCGCCATGGCGGGTGACGACCTCGCGGCAACCCGGAAGGTCGGTGGTGATCAACGCCAGGCCCGCCGCGGCGCCCTCGATCAGGCACCGCGGCACGCCTTCGCGGTAATAGCTCGGCAGTGCCATGACGTCGACGGTTGAAAGCAGGCCCGGCATGTCCTCGACGTGACCCAGCCACTGCAGCAGCCCCAGGTCGTGCCAGGCCTGGGCTTCTTCACGCGTGATCGAACTGGGGTTGCCGGGGTCCGGTGTTCCGGCCAGCAGGAACTCGATCTCGCGACCCTGTTCGCGCAGCAGCCGGGAGGCTTCAGCGAACTCGGCCACGCCCTTCTCGCGCAACAGGCGCGCGGCCAGCAGCACACGCAAGCGCCGGGGGCCGTCTGCACCGATGCCTGGCTGGAAGCGCTCGGTGTCGACGCCGGAGCTTCTGATCAGGCGGATCTTGCTGCCTGGGACGAGCCTGGCGTCGGTCAGCGCCTGGGCATCGTCCGGGTTCTGCAGGATCACGCGCGAGTGGCCGTGCCCAAGGGTTGCGCGCATCAGTGTGCTGACGATGGGGCGAAGCATCCGCGCCTTGGGACTGTCGCTGGCAAACACGTAACCCATGCCTGCCACCGCATTGACTACTGCGGGTACGCGCGCCAGCCGTGCCGCCAGTGCGCCGTAGACCGCGCACTTGACCGTGAAGTTGTGCAGCAGGTCGGGTTGCAGGGCCCTCAACAGCCGCACCATCTCGCGCAGCGTCTGCAGCTCAAGCAGCGGATTGAGACTTGCCCGGTCCATCGGCAGCTGGCACCAGCGGATGCCATGACCTTTGAACCGTTCGCCAAACTCGCCGGGCGGCGAGATCATCACGACTTCAGCGCCGTGCGCCTTGAGCTGCAGCGCGGTAGGCAACCGGAAGTTGTACAGATACCAGTCGGTGTTGGCGAAGAACGCTATACGCATCGGCAAGCGGAGTGCCGTGCATCGCAGTGCTGCCTCGAAGTGTTGAACTCGATCTGCGATGCCGATGGCACTGTTCGATGGAGGGACGGGAATTGTATCGATGCCGCCTTACCCGGCTGTAAACGATGCAATCACTTTCCACATCGCCGCCTGAACAAAACCGCTGTGACACAGCGTTCAAGGCGCATCCGGTTCCTCAGGACACAATGGAGAAGTCCAGAACGAACACGGCCGGCAATTCGCCGGCCGTGCAGGTGTCGCGTGTTGCAGCGCAGTTACTTTGCGTACTGGTTCGTGGTCACTCGCAGGTCGACGCAGTCGGTGGTCGCCTGGATGTGCGCGCCGTTGCCGTTGTTTCCGCCGACAAGTCCGGTCATCGAGACCAGCGGGTTGGTCGCCGTGTTCACGCCGTGCATGCGCGTGTGGTTGTTGCGGAACGTGTTGCCACTGACCTGGTAGGACGTCGTGGCCGAACGCAGCATCACGCCCATCAGGTAGTTGTGCTGGAACTTGTTCTGGGAGATGTAGCCGCTGATGGGCGCGATCGTCAGCACGCCGTAACCGCCGTTGTACTCGACCGTGCAGCGCTTGATGGTGACGCCGTTGACGCGCTTGTAGACCTGGATGCCGTTGCCCTGGTTCTTGCGGATCAGGCAGTTCTCGATGTGCACCGTCGTGGTGGTGCCCATGTCGTCGGCATCGGGCTCGATATCGATGCCGCAACCCGGATCGATACCGGTGTTGTTGCTGAACTCCGAGTCGTAGACCTTGACCTCGCTGGAGCGGCCAATCGACAGCCCCTGGCGGCGGTTGCCGGTGGAGACCACGTTGGCGATGACCACGCCCTGCGACGGTACGGCCGGTTGGTTGGTGACCATGGCGCCACCGATGGAGATGCCATCGCCCCAGCACTTGGAAAGGTGGATGTCGCGGATGGTGACGCGCGATGAGCCGCGCACCATGATCGCGTGGCCCCACTCGCCGGTGGTGCCGAGGTGGTTGTCGCGGTCGCCGATGATCTGGCCGCCGGAGATCTCGACGTCACTGACCTTGTAGACCATGACGACATACGCGCGCTCGGCGCTGTTGCGCTTGGCGGCAAGCTTGGCGCCGTCGGCCAGTTGCAGGTGCATGCGGCTTCGCAGGCGCAGGTTGCGGGTCGGGTCGATGACATAGGTGCCGGCCGGGATCAGGATCGTGCCGCCGTCAGAGGGCAGGGCATCGATCGCCGCCTGGATGGCGGTGGTGTCATCGTGGATGCCATCGCCGTACGCGCCGCGGTTGCGGACGTTGAGAATCGCCGAGCCGCGGGCACGTACCGGCGGCACGTAGGTTGCGTCCACGGTGCTGCCGGTCGCGGCGAACGCGCGCGAGATTCCGGTGGCGGTCAGGACGCCCGGCACTGCAGCAAAGAGGGAACGGCGCAGAAAGTCGCGACGGCCATTGAGGCCATGTTCGGTGGTGACGCGCGCAGCGCGCTTGAATCGTCTGTCGTTCACGTATGGGGTTCCTGGGCCAGCCCCTGTCCGGCCTAGTTCGATGAGTGGTCGAAGACGACAAGTCCCCGATTCGTCACGCCACGATCATTTCCGTGACTTGCGCGAATCTAGCGCAGGGTTGCTTAACTGCACTTGCGGGATGCCGTATCTGTGCGCTTGCGCAAGGAAATCCGGTCCATTCGTTCATGTTGATCCGCGTTCAAGTTGATGACTGCGGATTCGTTCATGAACCTGTCGGGGCGAATGCGCGGGATTCGTAAGCAAGGCACATCAGTTGCGGTAGCGGTTGTCGCTGTCGACGCGGATCGATTGCGTGCGCTCGGCGACGGAGACATGCCGGTTGCGCGGCAACGCCTCCTTCGTCTTCGTGCTGTAGGCCGGTCCGTTGTCGGCGAACTCGTTGCGGCTGACCGTCACGTCCTGCGTTCCGGGGCGCAGGCCGATGCCGCCCAGTCCGTTCTGCTGGATCTGGTTACCCATGATCTGGCAATCGGCCGCCGCGACCGCCAGCACGCCGTGGCCACGATTGCCTTCGATCGTGCAGTCGCGGATGGTCACGTTCGTCACGCGCTTGAACAACTGGATGCCGGCGCCCTTGTTCCGCATCACCTGGCAGTTGGCGATCACCACGTCGCTGGCGATGTCGCCGGCATCGGGCTCGATGTCGATGCCACAACCGGGGAGCGTGCCGCCCGTGTCGGTGAAGCTGGAGTCGTGGACCCGGACCTGACGGGAGCGACCGATGGTGAGGCCCTGGCGCCGGTTGCCGACGCACTGCACCCGTGCGATCACGACATCACGGCTGGGGGTCACGGTGCCTGCGGACTTCAAGCCGCCGATAGAGATGCCGTCGCCCCAGCAATGCGAGACGTGCACGTCGCGAACGGTCACTGCGGAGGCACCGCGGATCATGATCCCGTGGCCCCATTCGCCGGTGGTTCCAAGATGGGCGTCGCGCTCGCCGATGATGCGGCCGCCGGAGATCTCCACATCGTTGACGCCCTGGACGGTCAGCACGTAAGCGCGATCGGCGGCGTTGGCCCTGGCCAGCAGGCGCGCACCTGGCGCCAGTTCCAGATGCATGCTGGAGCGTAACCGCACACTGCGCACCGGGTCGATCAGGTAGTCGCCCGCAGGCACATGCACCGTTCCGCCGGCTGCGGGCAGTGCATCGATCGCGGACTGGAACGCTGCCGTGTCGTCCTGGCTGCCGTCGCCGGACGCACCCCGGGCACGTACGTCGATGCGGGTCGGGCCACGTCCTCGCGCCGCGATGTCCACCGCCAGGGTGGCGAAGGGAACGAACAGCACCGACAGTACGCAGCCTCGCAGCAGCGCCCTGCGGCCGTGGTCGGGATCAGTGCTGTGCGACATTGGCTACGCCCGGGTGAATGCCGTCAACACTTTGCAACGCCGCCTGCCGCCGCGATTCCAGCCAGGGCAGCACGATCGCCAGCAGATAGAACTTGGACGCATGGTACTTGTTGTCCAGGCGCTGTCGATTGCGTTCCAGCCAGGTGCCGGCGCCGGGGAGCAGGTCGCTCGATCGCCGTGCAAGGTCGAGGACATGGTCGAATCGTTGCTGTGCCAGACCACGCAGGTCGAAACGGAAGCTGCCCTTGCTCTGGACGTAGGGCAGGTCACCAAAACGCGTGGCGATGTGCTGCCGGATCAGCAGCTTGTTCATCTGCGTCTTCGGATCGACCTTTTCGTAACGCGGGACCTCGCGGTGGATCCACTCCCGAAGTGTCAGGTCGCAGAACGGATACGCCGCCTGCAGCGATAGCGCGCTGGCGGTGTACAGGCCCTTGGCGAAGGCACCGGCCGAGCCGGCGATCGATGTCGACATGTCGCGCCATTCGGCCGGTGTGGTGGCCGAGCCGATTTCGTCCAGGAACAGCTCCAGGCGCTGTCGCGAATGCGTGGCGATCTTCCTTCCGAACAGCTCGTCGACTTCTTCGTCGCTGAAGCGCGACCCCGGGAAGACGCGTTCGATGGGGTTCATCTGCAGGGTGCTGAGCAGATAGCAGAGCCGGAAGCTGCGGTCGACCAATGGCAGTTCGGCAATCCGCGGCGAAAGGTTGATATCCTGGGCGAGCCGCGCCAGCAGGTGCTGGCGTCGACTCATCGGGGTACCGAAGTAGCTGTCGGCGCCGAGCCCATCAATGATCCCGTCGCCGCCCGTGGCCGCCACTTCCGTGCCCAGGTCGACGCAGGACAGCAGTGCGAAGTCGGCGGTCAACAGCGGCATCCGGTCGACCACCGCGAGGTAGCGGTCGTAGGCGCGGCCCGGGTCGCACACCAGCGTCTCGTGGCGAAGGCCGAGCGTACGCGCGACCTTCGCGGCCGAATCCACTTCGTTCTCCTCGCGGCCACCCAGGTAGGTGATGCAGGTCGTGTCGGGCCGGGCCTCGGCGATGGCGATGGCCAGCGTCGTCGAATCCTTGCCGCCGCTTTGCAGCAGCCAGGGGGCGTGCATGCCGGCGCAGCTGCGGCGGATCGAATCGCACAGCAGGCGATGGTAGCCGGCGACCCAGTCCTGCTCGGAGCTGGCCACCTCGGGGACTTCACCGGCATTGCGGAACTTGAAACGGAACTCCGGTGCTTGGTGCATGTCGTCGCGCGGACAGAAGCCGAACGTCACCAGGCGCACGCCCTGCAGGATCGAGAACGGGGGGTACACGAAGGCATTGCGGAGCAGGTCCGCGACCGAGACCAGGTCGACGGGGGCGGTCGTCGCCTGCGACGTGAGCGGCGAGAAGTCGGGAGTGCCGTAGTACGGAGACATCGTGATCTGCGTGGTCATCAGGTCACCTCGCCGCCGACGGGTTGCGCAGCGGCTGGTAGTCGTAATAGCTGTAGGTGTACTGGCCGGAACCATGCTTCTGCACGGCGTTGAAGATCGCGCCGCGGACATCGACGCCGTTCTGCTCCAGCCGCTGCTTGGCCATCGCGATCTCGCGCTGCTGGTTGTGGCCCCAGCGCACCACCATCAGGCAGGTGCCGACGTGGTGCCCGATCACGGCTGCATCGGTCACTGCCAGCACCGGCGGCGTATCGATGATGACGACGTCATAGAGCCTGGCCAGCTCCGCCAGCATCGTGCCGAAGCGCGGGTGCATCAGCAGTTCCGACGGATTCGGCGGAACCGCGCCGCGCGAGATGAACGTCATGTTGTCGGTGCCCGGGACCTTGCGCAGGGCCTGCTCGAGGTCGATCTGGCCCGAGATCAGTTCCGAAAGGCCGCCTTCCGAGCGCACGCCGATGGCGTGGTGCAGGGTTCCGCGACGCATGTCGGCGTCGATCAGCAGCACCGTCTGGCCGGCCTGGGCGATCGTCACTGCGAGGTTGGCGCAGACGAAGGTCTTGCCGACCCCTGGACTCGGGGCGGCGATCATCAGCATGTTGTTCTTCATCTCCAGTCGGGCGAAATGGAGGCTCGTGCGCAGGGTGCGCAGGGCTTCCATCGCCAGGTCGGTGGGCGAGCGCAGCGCCAGCAGGCGCTGCCTGTCGCGACTGAACCGGCGCGATCGCGTGGCGATCTGGTGGCCCTTGGCGCTGAACGGAATCGAGGCGTACACCGGCAGGCCCAGCAGCTCGATGTCGACCGGGTCCTCGACGCCGCGCTTGAACATCTGCCGCAGCAGCACAAAGGCGACCATCAGCATCGCGCCGAGCACGGTGCCACCGGCGACGACCAGCAGCGGCTTCGGCCAGGCCGGGCTGTCCATGTTGACGTCGGCCGGATCGATCACGCGGGCATTGCCGATCGCACTGGCGCGGGCGATGTTCAGTTGCTGCGCCTGGTCGAGCAGGTTGGCGTAGGTCTGGTTGGTGACCTCGACATCGCGATTGAGGCGGAACAGGCCCTGCTGGGTGTCGGGCAACTGGCTCAGGCGCGACATCAGCCTGGACTTCTCGGCCTGGAACTGGCCGATCTGGCGCTGCAGCGATTCGTAGACCGGATGGGCGGTGGTGAAGCGGCTGGCGATGTCGGCACGTTGCACCAGCAGCTGCTGGATGCTGGCATCCAGGGCAATGCTCTGGTCAAGCAGGGCCTTGTTCTGGACGGCGACATCTAGCGTTCCGGTGCGGCTCTGGAACTGGTTCAGCGCGGCCTGCGCATCGGCCAGTTCACGGCGTACGTTCGGCAGCTGCTCGGTGACGAACTGCAGGCGCTTGGCCGCCTCGGCGGAGTTGCGGGCGACGTTCTGGCGCGAGTAGGCCTGGGTGATCTGCTCCAGCACCTGCTTGGCACGCACCGGGTCGGAGTTGGAGTAGGTCAGGGCGATCACGCCGGAATTGCGGCCCTGCTCGGTGACGGTGATCTTGCTCTTGAGGTCGGCCATGATCGCCATCGGATTGAGGCGCTTCACCTCGAACCGCATGCCGGGGTTCGCCCTGATCGACTTGACGTCGATGGTGACGCCACCGCCGGTGACCGGGCCTTGTCCGGCGCGTCCTTGCAGCAGGGCCTTGCCGTCTGGATCGAGCAGGGCGAAGCGCCCGCGCTCGCCGGCGATGAGCTGCAGCGGCACGTCGATCAAGGTATCGGGCAGGTCGAGCCGGCCCAGATCGAGCTTCTCGCCACCCCAGCCGTACTGGTCAAGGCCGAACAGCGGAGGTGCCAGCGCGTCGGGCTGCATCAGCTGCTGCGCACGGGCTGCCAGATCGCCGATCACCGGCAGACGCGACGGCTTGGCCGACAGATCGAGGTCGAGGCGTTCCATGGCTTCGCCAAGCACACGCCGCGACGTCAGCAACTGAGACTCGGTTGCGGCAGGGGCGTCGATGGACGGCGGTGCCTGCGGGGCGTTGCCGGCGTTCAGGCCGGGCACCGTCGGCGGCCGGCTTTCGACCTGCACCACGGCGTTGGCTTCGTACTGTGGCGTGGCCAGCAGGACGTAGATCGCGCTGACGGCGAAGAACAGCATCGTGCCGAACAGGATCGACCACTTGTGATCGCCGAGCGTGGTCAGCAGGGTCGGGATGTCGATGTCGTCTTCCCGGATCGTGGTGGCAGGCACCGGATGGGCAGCTTCCGCCCTGGTAATCAGATGGGTAGCCATGTGTCGTCACCGTTGGAGGGGAAAGGGGGAACAGCGGCATCGCTGCGAAGGCGACGTCGCGCGTTGGGCGCCGTCGGCGTCGCTGCCTTGCGGGGCGCAATGCGATCGGCGCGGTCGGTTGCCTTCGTCATGACGCCTCCCAGGCACCGCTCATGCCTGCATGGTTTGGCGAACCTGCGTCCTGCGACAGGATTCTTGTAATGGGAGCTGCAGGACGCAGGACCGCCAAGGCATCGGCGATGCGCAGGCACGCATCGCCTTCATCCAGTCCGCCGGCCGCAACGGCCGGTGCGACAAGGGGCTGCTCCCGGCTGAGCAGGTGCAGCAGGTTGTTGCAGATGGACTCCGGGTCGGTACCGAGCAGATGGACGCGACCATTGCCCTGGACGTCGCGACAGGCCTGCAACGCCAGCAGCGGAACGGCCATGGCCATGGCCTCGACCTCGATATCGCGGTGCACGAATGCCAGGTGTGCACGCTCGAGCAGGTAGACCGATGCCAGGTAATCGGGCTGCTCGATCCAGTGCATGTTCGGCAGCGCCAGGTCCGACGCCACCTCCATGCACGAGAGGTCGGCGCAAACGACGTCGACGTCCGGACGCTCCTGCGCAACGTCCTGGAGGGCTGCAGCGACCATCCCGGCCTGGTCGGCAGAAACACTGCCGCCCAGCATCAGCAGCAACGGGTGGCCACGGCGCAGGAAGGCATAGCGTTGCCGCAGGTCAGTGCGACGATCGCCATCCCAGCGAAGGTGGGACAGGGCGGCGCGCAAGGTATCGATCGCCGTGTTGCCCGCGACCAGCACGCGCTCGGCCGGCACGCCCTCGGCGACGAGCTGTCGGCCGGTGGTCGTGCTCGGCGCAACATGCAGAGCCGCCAGCGAACGCGCGATCCGTCGGCCCGGATCGTCATTGGCGACGATGCCCGTGCCGGCCAGCCCGCTATCCACGCACACCACCGGCACGTGGCGGTAGTGCGCCGCGAGCGTCGCCGCCAGGGTTGCCGGGGTGTCGCCGGGCACCAGCACCAGGTCGGGTTGCAGGTCGCTCATCACCCGTTGCAGGCTACCCAGCGCGTTCGACGTGGTTTCGGCGGGATCTTCGCCGTGCGGCACATCCAGTTCCACATCGGCCACCAGATCGAACAGGCTCATGACCTGGGTCGGATTGCGCTCGGGTACGGACGTCACGCACACGGTCGAGTCGAATCGATCGTCGCGCGCCAGTGTTTGCGCGATCGGCGCGATATGCACGGCGTCGGGGGAGTCGGCAAGAACGCAGAGCGTCTTCACCGGCGCCATGCCAGGGGCGGCCTGGACTGGACTCTCGCGCTCCGGTGCGACCCTGCCGCGATCTGCATGCGCCTGGTCGGGATCGCGCGGATGATCGTCCAGCAGGCCGTCTTCGAACCGCGCCAGTTCAGTGATGAACGTCGGCTCGTGATCGCTGCCGCTGAACGCCATGACCAGGCCAACGCCATTGCCCGGCAGCGACGAGGGCCACATCAGGCGAATCCGCTTCAGCGCCACCGGCGTGCCCCACACGTGTGCGGCGAGCACAGCGAAGAAGGCCGCCAGGCTGAGTGCTTCCGGAGCGTTGCGCAGGGCATAGCCGACGAATACCAGCAAGCCGCTGAGGGCGAGCATCGCCAGCAATGCTTCGCGCGGCCGCAAGCCGGCATCGAGCAGCAGATGATGCAGATGCTGGCGATCGGCGCGGAAAGGGGAGCGCCCCATGCGCATGCGCCGGTACATGACTGCGGCGGTATCGAGAACCGGCAGGGCCACGCACCACAGCACGTCCACCGCTGCCAGGCGTTCGATCCGCTCGTGGCTCATGTAGATCAGGCTCCAGGCCAGCAGGAATCCGATCAGGGTGCTGCCGGCGTCGCCCATGAAGATCTTGCGACCGTCCGGCCAGCCAAGATTGACGAACAGATAGGGGATCAGTGCGAAGAACAGCACCTGCAGCAGGAACACCACGCCAGGCATCGACCACGGGCTGTCGTCGAAGAGCATGATCGCGCCGATGCTCACCATGGCGACGGTCGCGGCGAGGCCGTCGATGCCGTCGAGCATGTTGAATGCGTTGATCAGGCCGATGACGGCAATGATCGTGAACGGGATGCCGAGCATGCCCAGGCCGAGGCGGTCATCGCCGATCAGATGCCCGAGGTCGTGGACGTAGTAGCCCGACATGGCGATGACGAGCCCGGCAGCGCCGGCTTCCACGATCAGGCGCGCACGAACGCTCAGATCGCTGGCGTCATCGAGCGCGCCGGCGACGACGATCAGCGCCGACGCCGCCATCAGGCTGGTCACGAAGCCGTCGAAATAGCCCAGGTAACTCAGGCCGACCACGGTGCCGATGAAGAAGCACAGGCCGCCAATCAGCGGAATATGGCCGCGGTGGTGCTTTCTGCCGTTGGGCTTGTCGACAAGCCCCATCCGGCGCGCCCAGGGGCGCATGGAGAAGATCGCGAAGAGGGTGACGGCCAGGGCGATGGCACTGGCTGCTACTAACTTTGGATCCTTCATGCACGCACCTCGAAAAGAGCCTCGGGTGTTGATTCCGTGTGCATGTGCACCCACAACAACCACATTGCCGGCGCGGGAAGTTACTTCGTGCGTGTTGGCATCAATGCCGTTTCGCCGCGCCAGGTACCGGCACGAATCTAGGTGCGCGTTGTTGACGGGCAGATGAAAGCAGCGGAATTGCGCTCATGAATTTTTGCGAAGGTTCAGTTCGATGAATGGTTCACTCCATCTCGACAACGATGAAGGACGTTCTTTCGACTCGATCACAGACGCGACCGCCATTCGCCGATAGCTGCATCGATCTGGCCGTAGGCGATGTCAAAATTTTCCTGCGTGCGACCGTACGGATCGCGGATGTCGCGATCTCCCGACCAGCGCGACAGCAGGTACACGCGGCCACGAAGCGCCGGCGACAGGGCGAGCAGGGCGGTGACCTGGCGTTTCTCCATGGCAAGCACCAGCTCTGCGTTGTCCAGGTCGGCACTGCTCAACTGGCGTGCAACGTGATCGCCTGCGCTCAGGCCGTGGGCGCGCAGGGTGCGTTCCGCCGCAGGGTCGACACGATACCCCTGCATTGCCGCCAGACCTGCCGAATCGATATGTGCATCGGTCAGATGCGGTCGCAGCATGGCCACTGCCATGGGACTTCGGCAGATGTTGCCCTTGCAGACGATGAGGATCCGGCGCGGCATCGCGGCTTGCCTGCAAGCGCTCAAGCCGACGGCACTGTCTGGCGCACCCGCGTGAATCCGTCCCAGGGGTCGGCCTTGAGCGCATCCGCGCGCCGCGTCGCCTTGCGCAGGTCGAAGGATGCGGGCTGGCGGACGCGTGACAGCTCGTCCCAGGTCAGCGGCATGCACACCGGCGCTCCCGGTCGTGCACGCAGCGACCAGCTGGCCACGCTGGTGGCTCCGCGTGCATTGCGCAGCCAGTCGATGAAGATGCGGCCTTCCCGGGCGGCCTTGGATGCCGTGGCGACGTAGCGTTTGGGCGCGTCGGCGACCAGTGCATCAGCGAATCCTTCGCAGAACGCCTTGGCGTGCGCCCAGTCGACCTTGGGCCGCACCGGCACCACGACGTGCAGTCCCTTGCCGCCGGACAGGCGCACCCAGCTTCGCAGGCCGAGATCGGCGAGGCGGTCGCGGATGTCGCGTGCGGCGGACTTGAGTTCCGTCCAGGCGATTCCCTCGTCGGGGTCGAGGTCGAAGACGAGTCGATCGGGATGCTCGATGTCGTCGGTGCGTGCGCCCCACGGGTGAAACTCAAGCGTGTTCATCTGCACCAGATCGAGCAGGCCGTCTACATCGTCAATGAAGAGGTACTCCCCGGTGCCAGAGGATTCGATCAGAGTGATCGCGTGGACGCCTGCCCCAAGCGAATCGGCGTGGTGCTTCTGGAAGAAGCAGCTGGCGTCGGCTCCGTCGGGGCATCGCAACAGCGACAGCGGCCGTCCCACCAGTCCGGGCAGCAGCCAGCGCGCCACTACGGCGTAGTACGCGGCGACATCGCCCTTGGTGAGGCCTGCATCCTCGAAGACGATGCGCTCGGGGCTGGTCAACCTGCGCGGAGTCATTGCATGCGACCTTCCACCCGCAGCGGACACGCTGCCGGGACCGACAGCGCCATCGACTGTCCATGGGCCGATGTTGGCAAGCGGTGAAAGCCGCTGATGGCGATTCAGCTTCGGCGTCGTGACAACGCGCGCACGCGCAGCACCTGCCACACCGCGGCGACCAGGAACACGACGAACGCGGCACCGATCGGCTGCCGCAAGCGCGGGTCCTCGATGCCGCTCGCCCACGGGCGGCCCAGCGGCAGGCGGATCAGGGTTTCGGTGAAACCGGGAATGAAATGGAAGAACAGGGCAAGCAGGTACGACACCACCGCGACATGACGCCAGAACCCGCCGCGAGTGCCGCGACGATCGCCGAACCAGCCGATGGCCAGCACCGCCAGGGTCAGCAGGCTCAGCACGTGCGGAACACCGAAACCGCCGTGGCGGAAGATGAACAATCCCGTCACTGCAGTGGCGACGGTGAACCAGAAGAACATCCGGCCCGGAAGCGAAGCCATGTCGATCTGCCGATGCCCGATGAGGGCGGCGAATCCGGCGACCACGGCGATCAGACCAAGGACGGTATGAAACCAACCAAGAGGAGTGATGTTGAGCATGCAGACACCCTTGTCCGAAGTTTGCGAATGGGAAGGCTTGGAACCACGTGCGTGGATTGCCCGCTGTTGGCAGCGGTCCTTCTGCTTGAACGCAAAAACAGGTGTTGCCGGGGGCGTGTCTGCCGTCCGCGTGGGGCGGCCCAGAGCATCCCGGTTGCTCCAGCATACCGGGCAATGCGCTGACGGGACGAGCGACGACGGCCTGCTTGCCGTCATCGCTCGCGGCCATCTCAGGCGGCTGTGTCGACCAGTACCAGTTCGACGTCTTCCAGCGCGGTCACCGTGATGGTGCGCTCGTTGCGGATGGCGGCGCCGTCGCGGGCCTCGAGCCGCACGCCGTTGACGTCGGCGACGCCGGTGGCGGGCACCAGGTAGCCGTAACGATCTTCGCCGAGCTCGTACTGCGCCGTTTCGCCGGCGGCCAGGGTCAGGCCGAGGACACGAGCGTTGGCCCGGATCGGCAGCGCGTCCTCGTCACCGCTTGCACCGCTGGCCAGGACCACGAAGCGCCCGGCGCGGTCACCCTTCGGGAAGGGCTTGGCGCCCCAGGTGGGCGCGCCGCCGCGCTGGTCGGGGATGATCCAGATCTGGAAGATCCGGGTGGTACCCGGCTCGAGGTTGTACTCGGCGTGCTGGATGCCGGTGCCTGCGCTCATCACCTGGACGTCGCCGGCCTCGGTGCGGCCACGGTTGCCCAGGTTGTCCTGGTGCGTGATCGCGCCCTCTCGGACGTAGGTGATGATCTCCATGTCCGAATGCGGATGAGGCGGGAAACCGGTATTGGCCGCGATGGTGTCGTCGTTCCAGACCCGCAGCGCGCCCCAGCCCATGCGCTGGGCGTCGTGGTAGTTGGCAAAGGAGAAGTGGTGCTTGGCGTCGAGCCAACCGTGGTTGGCTCCACCCAGGCCGTTGAAGGGGCGATGCTCGATCATGGTGCGGCTCCAGTGGCGATTTGCCGGTGGGGATTGGATGACCGACAAGATAGGCCTCCCGGAACAGGGTTAGAATGGAACGGATCGAAAAGGATCGTTTCCATAATCGACATGCAGAAGCTGCCAGACCTGGAAGCCTGGGCGATCTTCGCCAAGGTCGCGGAGACTGGATCGTTCGCCCGCACGGCGGCCGACCTGGGGTTGTCGCAGGCCACCGTATCGAAGGCCATCACCCGCCTGGAGACACGGCTGAAGACCGTGCTGTTCCACCGGACCTCGCGGCGGATGTCGCTGACGGAAAGCGGCCGTGGCGCGCTCGAGCGGGCCAGCCGCATCCTCGCCGAAGGCGAGGCGGTGGAGGCGGAAGTGACGGCCCAGGCCAGCAGCCCGCGTGGGCTGGTGCGAATGGCCGTGCCGATGTCGTTCGGCGTGGCGCACCTGTCGCCGGTGCTGCCGGAGTTCATGCGGCGTTATCCCGAGATCGCCCTGGAGGTCGACTTCGATGATGGCTTTGCCGATCTGGTCGGTGGTGGCTTCGACCTGGCGCTGCGAATTTCCGCGCTGGCCGATTCCAGCCTGCTGGCGCGCCGGCTCTGCGGCGTGCGCGTGCTGCTCGTGGCCACCCCCGAGTACCTCGACACGCACGGCCGGCCACACCATCCGCGTGAGCTGGGCGAGCACAGCGCGCTGTTCTACACGCTGTCGCGCTTCGGCAATGCCTGGCGCTTCCAGCATCGCCGCCACGGCGACTTCTCGATCAGCGTGCAGGCACCGCTGCGTGTGAACAATGCAGAGGCGATCAACCCGGCGCTGCTGGCAGGGCAGGGGCTGGCGCTGCAGCCGGAATTCCTCGTCTGGCGCGAGATCAAGGCCGGAAAACTCGAAGTGGTGATGCCGGACTGGTCGCCGCCGCCGATCGCCCTGCACGTCGTGACGCCGCCCGGCCGCGTTCGCCCGGCGCGGGTGCAGGTGCTGATCGACCACCTCGTGCGCAAGTTCGAGAAGGCGCCGTGGGCGGATCGCGGCGAATGAGGGTGCGTCGCAGGTTTCGTTAAGCCTGCGTGATCGCCGGTCGGGGATGGCAACGCACGCCCGGTATTGCCGGACTTCGGCGTTGGAGCTGACAGGAAGCAGTGTCGTCCGCACCACGGGCTGGCGACCTTGCCGTGTAGCTGCTGTCGAAGGAGCACCGCATGCACGTTGCCAAGGGCTGGTGGTGGCTGGGCCGTGCAGGCCTGTGCCTGCCGTTCGCCTGGAGCGGCGTGACGAAACTGCTGGACTTCCCGGGCGCGGTGGCCGAACAGGCGCACTACGGTCTGCTGCCGCCGATGCTGTATGCCGCGGGCGTGATCATCGTGCAGCTCGGCGGTTGCCTGCTGGTGCTGTTCTGCCGCGGCCGCTGGCGCGCAGGCGGTGCGATCACGCTGGCGTTGTTCACCATCATCGCCACGATCATCGGCCACTCCTACTGGGCGATGTCGGGCATGCAGCGCGTGCACACGTTCAATGCCTTCCTCGAGCACGCCGGACTGGTCGGCGGCTTCGTCCTGGTTGCCGCGCAGGCCCTGCACAAGGGCGGCGTTGGCGGGGACGAGGAAGAAGAGGAAGAAGAAGAGGAGGAGTGAGGCAGGCACGGCCGCAGCCGCGCCTGCCTGTACCCGTCAGGACTTCACGAACGCAAGCAGATCCGCGTTCAGTTGCTCCTTGTGCGTGTCGGTGATGCCATGCGGCGCACCTGGATAGACGACCAGTTTGGCGTCCTTGACCAGCTTGGCCGATGCGCGCGCCGCGGCGTCGATCGGAACGATCTGGTCGTCGTCTCCGTGGATGATGATCGTGGGCACGTCGAACTTCTTCAGGTCTTCGGTGAAGTCGGTCTCCGAGAAGGCCTTGATCGAGTCGTGCGTATTCTTGTGGCCGCCCATCATTCCCTGCATCCACCAGGCGTTGATGACACCCTGTGACGGCGTCGCGCCCGGACGGTTGTAGCCGAAGAACGGACCGCTGGGGATGTCGATGAACAACTGCGAGCGGTTGGCGATCAGGCCGGCACGGATGCCGTCGAACACGCTGACCGGCAGGCCGCCGGGATTGGCGTCTGTCTTGACCATCAGCGGCGGCACGGCCGAGATCAGGCCAGCCTTCTTAACGCGCTTGGTGCCGTGACGGCCGATGTACCGCGCCACTTCGCCGCCGCCGGTGGAGAAGCCGAAGATCGTGATGCCCTTGACGTCTAGATGGTCGAGCAGCTGCGCCAGGTCATCGGCGTAGTGGTCCATGTCGTTGCCATCCCACGGCTGGCTGGAGCGTCCATGGCCGCGACGATCGTGGGCGATGCAGCGAAAGCCGTTGTTGGCCAGGTGGTACATCTGCGATTCCCAGCTGTCGGCGTTGAGCGGCCAGCCGTGACAGAAGACGACGACCGGGCCGCTGCCCCAATCCTTGTAATAGAGCTCGACGTTCTCTTTCGTGGTGAAGATGGCCATGGTCCTGCTCGCTCCGGGTGGGGGATGGGTAGGGGCGGCACGCGCAACACGCCTGCACCTTAGGGGCGGGCACGCCGACGAAATGTGTAGACCCGCTGGCACGGTCCCTGCGATGCGCGACGCGGGCCGCTAGTCGCGGGAGGACGTCAGGCGACGGTACTGCGACATGTGGCGGATGGCCTGCCTTGGCTGCTCGAGTGCTTCGTGGAGCAGGGCCAGGTTGTAGTGGCAGTCGGCCAGGGCCGGATCTTCCTGCAGCGCGGCTTCGTAGGCCTGGATCGCTTCGTGCTTGCGGTCCATGTCATCGAGCAGCACGCCCAGGTTGTAGAACAGCAGCGGATCGCTGCCACCGGTGGCGACCGCGTCACGGTAGACCTGTTCGGCTTCGTCGAACCGACCCAGCTCATGCAGCAGCCGTCCCAGGTTGATCCGCGCATCCTGCCGGGCGGGGTCGGCGGCGATGGCGCGCTGATAGGCGCGGACCGAAGCCTCGACACCGCTCGCCTCGGAGGTTTGGCTGTCTTCCCCGACGTCGGCTTCCAGTGGCGGCACCGTGGCCACCGGCTCGATCACCCGCAATGCACCCTTTGCCGGATCGCCTTCGAAGGCGAGCAGGTACTGGCCCGACTCGGCGTGCCAGCGGCTGCCACCTTCGCGCACGACGACGTGGTCGGCGATGGCACCGATGCTCAGCCCCGACAGCGGCATCTGCTCGGGCAGGCGGCTGCGCAGTTCCTTGAGCGAGCGCAGGATCCGTCGCTGCGGCACGTTGGCCGCCGCCAGTGCCTGCGCGGTGCGCAGCACGATCAGGTCCTGGAACGAGAACAGCCAGGCATTGCGCGGGCCCCGGGTGGGCGTGACAAACCCGGCCGTGACCAGCGATCGGATGGCACTGCGGGGCAGGCGGAGCAGCTTTTCGACGTCGCGCATGCCGTAGTGGTGCATGTGCGGTTACTTCGCCCTCTTGGCTGCCTTGCGCTTGGCAGGCACCGCTTCGGCTTCGGCTTCGGCAGCCTGCTTGGGCGGCTTGCGCGCACGGCTGGCAGCCGGTGCCGCCGCCTTGCCCTTGGCAGGTGCCGCCCCCTTCTTCTCCAGGCTCGCGCGCAGGGCTTCCATGAGGTCGATGATCTGCGCGCCGCCGCCGGGTTCCTCGGCCACGGTGATCTGCTCGCCCTCGACCTTGCGCTGGATCGCCGCTTCGACGCGCTCGCTGACTTCATCCTTGTAGGCACCGGGATCGAAGCGGCTTGAGGCCTGCTGGTCGATCAGCTGCTGCGCGAGCTTGAGCTCGGCGTCGCGGACGTCGGTCTTGGGGATGTCGAGGTCGCTGATCGAGCGGACCTCGTTGGCGTACAGCAACTGCTGCATGACCAGGCCATCGTCCACCGGCCGGATCATCACGATGTGCTGCTTGCCGTGCGACGCCCAGGTGCCGACCGCGCAGCGCTTGGACTCGCGCAGGGCCTTGGCGAACAGGGCATAGGGCTTGGCGCCGCCCTTGTCGGGGGCCAGGTAGTAGGCCTTGTCGAAGTAGACCGGGTCGATCGAGGAAATCGGCACGAACTCGGCGATGTCGGCGCTGTGCGTGCCGGCCTCCTCGAGCTGCTTGAGTTCCTCCGGCGTGAACATGACGTACTGGTCCTTGGCGAACTCGTAGCCCTTCACGATGTCGTTACGCGCGACCGGAATCTCCTCGCGTGCGCAGATGTACTGCTGCTTCAGGCGCGATCCGCAGCCCTTGTGCAGCAGGTTGAATGAAATCGAGTGACTGGACTCGGTGGCCGAGTACAGCTTCACAGGAATGGATACCAGACCGAATGAAACGGTCAGCGACGCAATCGAACGTGCAGCCATGACTGCCTCCGGGGATCGTCAGGCGGGGCCGCCCGCCAGGGCGCTCGCCAGGTCCTGCTTGCGTTCCAGGGCATCGCTCCAGCGATCGCCCGTGCGGGACAGACGCTTTACCACATCCGGGATCCGGAAGTCGAGCGGGTGCGCCTGCGCCAGTTCATCCCAGGTCAGCGGCATCGACACGGGGGCGCCGGGCTCGCCGCGTGGCGAGTAGGCGACGTTCAAGGTCTTGCCGCGCACGTTCATGTTGTGGTCCATGAAGATCTTGCCGGTGCGCTTGGGGACGCTCCACTCCATGGTGATGTCCTTGGGGTGCTGGCGCATGAGGTGGCGGCTGACCAGTTCGGACACATGCCTGGTGGCATCGAAGTCGAGCGTGCGGCGGATCGGCACGAACACGTGCAGGCCGGTCTTGCCCGAGGTCTTCACGATCGGTTGCAGCGACATGCCCTGCAGCAGCTCGCGCAACCAGAATGCGACCTGCTTGCCCTTCTCGAAGGCGACGGTGTTGAGCTCGGGCTCGGCGCCGGCCGCCTCCTTGCCGGAGTAGATGTAGGGGTCGATGTCGAACACGACATAGTCGGGATAGTTCAGCACCGACGACTCCATCGCTTCCAGCGAGCTGTCGTAGTCGGTCGACGACGAAATGGCATCCGGCCCCGGGCGCGCCCGCGAGTGCCAGACATGGAACTCCAGCGTGCCCGACTGTGCCAGCCACAGCAGCGTCGGCAGGTTGTTGCACAGCAGGTACTCGTGGTCCTCGTCCTTGTGCGCGGAATAAACATTCACCGTTTCGACAAAGTCCGGCCGCTCCTGGGTCCAGTGCTTCTGGAAAAAGCGCTGGCCACCGATGCCATCGGGCATGCGGATCATCGTCAGCGGCCGGTCGGCCAGGTGCGGAAGCATCAGCGGGGCGACGTGGACGAGGTAGCGCAGCAGGTCGCGCTTGGTCAGCGCCGGTTGCTGCAAGGCTTCGACTGCGGGCCAGTAGACGCGGTCGAGGTGGGTCAGGCGGATGCGCTCGTCACCGACTGCGAGTTCAAAGGCGTTCTTCGGGCTCTCCAGTGCGGCCAGGAGGGTGTCGCCTTCACCGGCTGTCGCCCGCGACTTGCCCGCACGCTGCTGCCTGGCCGCTTTCGTGGCCGCCGGCGGTACGACGCGCTTGACTGTTCGCGCATCGATGTCATCGCGCAGGCGGACGAACGTCGGCGCACGCAGCGAGCCGTCTTCGGTCCATTGGTGGTAGTTCAGCTCGGCCACCAGTTCCGGCTTCACCCAGGTGACGGGGCCATTGACCACGGGCGTTTCGGCAAAGGGGCAGGTGTCGATCTGCAATGGCTCCAGCCGTGCCAGCACCTGCTTGAGCGCGCGTTCGTCGAACCCGGAGCCGACGTGCGAGGCATGTCGCAGCTTGCCCTTGTCCCAGTAGCCCACCAGCAGCGCACCGAGCTTGCCGCGGGCGCCCTTGCCGCTGGTGTAGCCACCGATGACGAACTCGGCGCTGTGGGTCGGCTTGATCTTCAACCAGGACGGTGAGCGCCGCCCGGCTTCGTAGACGCTGTCCTTGTGCTTGCCGACCACGCCCTCGAAGCCGCTCGCCAGTGCTGCGGCCTGCAATGCGATGCCATCGTCGGTCGCGTGCACCAGGTGGATCAGCGGGGAGGGCAGCAGGCATTGCGCGAGATAGCGGCGTCGGTCGCGATACGGCGTCTGGCGCAGGTCGATTCCTTCGAAGTACAGCAGGTCGAAGGCGTAGAAGAGGGTGGGGCTGGCGCGGTCTGCGGCAGCGATCTCGCGTTCCCCCTTGAGCTGGAAGCGATTCTGCAGGGCGTTGAACGATGGCTTGCCGGACGCATCGAAGGCCACCAGCTCGCCGTCGAGGATCAGCCCCGACCGCGCCTGTTCGCGAAGTTCGGCGATCAGGCGCGGGAACGTGTTGGCCAGTTCCAGGCCGCGCCGCGAGCGCAGGCGCACGCCGTTGCTGTCGACAAAGGCGAGGGCGCGATAGCCGTCCAGCTTCGGTTCCCACAGCCAGTCCGGATGAAGCAGCGGTGCGTCGCCGATCTCGGCGAGCATCGGCGACAACTTGGCCGGCATTGCGCTCAGCGTCCCGTTGGGCGCCAGGCGCCCGGCCGGAATACGGTGCACCGGCGCGACCTTGAGGTCCTTCACTGCGAAACCAGAGAGGACGGAGCGGTCCTGCGCAGTGACATCAGCCGTGGAGACGAATCGATCCTTGTGCTTGATCAGCAGCCATGTCTTCTGGTCTTTCGTGCGCACCAGCGCAAACGACCCCTTCAGCTTCTCGCCGCGCAGCTGGATGCTCAGCTTGCCCGCGGCAATGCCCTCACGGACCCGCCGCTCGGCCTCGGCCCGGTCATGGAACGCGGTGCCGCCCTCGTCCGGGCTGTACACGCCACAGTCCCACACGATCACCTCACCAGAGCCGTATTGCCCCGGCGGGATCACCCCCTCGAACGAGGCGTAATCGTACGGATGGTCCTCGACGAACACCGCCAGGCGCTTCGCGGCAGGGTCGAGCGAAGGCCCTTTCGGGACGGCCCAGGACTTCAGCACGCCGTCGCATTCGAGTCGGAAATCGTAATGCAGCGCCCGCGCCAGGTGCTGCTGGACGACGAACAGCAGTGGCCCGCTGCCGCCCTCGGCGGCAACCGGCGGCGGCTCCGGGGTGGCTTCGAAGCGGCGCTTGGCGGAATATTCGCTGAGCTTTGCCATGTCGGGTCACCGGAGGGTTCGGACCATGACTGCACGACTGCTGGTGGGTGCGAGCGGCTATTCCTACAAGGAATGGAAGGGCGACTTCTATCCCGGGACCATCAAACCCGACGCCATGCTAGCCTGGTACGCGCAGCGCCTGCCGACGGTCGAGATCAACAATACCTTCTACCGGATGCCCAGGGTGTCGATGCTCGAACACTGGGTCGAGACCACCCCGGAGCAGTTCCGCTTCGCCATCAAGGCATCGCGCCACATCACCCACGAGGCGCGACTGAAGGCCGACGGGTCCAGCGAACCGCTGGCCTATCTGTACAGCCACCTGCAAGCACTGGGCGGCAAGCGCGGCCCGGTGCTGTTCCAGCTGCCCCCGTTCCTGAGAAAGGACCTGCCGCGCCTGGTCGACTTCCTGCAGCTGCTTCCCGACGACCATCGGGCCGTGTTCGAGTTCCGCAACGACAGCTGGTTCGACGACGATGTCTACGACGCTCTGCGAGGCGCCGGCGCCACCTTGTGCCTGAGCGAGCGCGAAGACGCGACACCGCCGCCGCTGCTGGAAACCTCGACCTGGGGGTACGTGCGGTTGCGGCTGGAGCACTACACCGGACACGACCTGGCGCGCTGGGTGGAACGGTTCAATGCCACCGCGTGGGACGATGTCTATGTCTATTTCATGCACGAGCCGACGGCGCCGGAGTACGCAAGGACGCTGATGGAACTCGGAGCGATCCAGGAGGGCAGGGAGCCATGACGTCCCAAGCGGTGAGTATCGATGTCGAATCGGGTGAGCGTGTTTCAGGCCTGCTGCTGGCGCCTGGCGATGCCATTGCCTGCTACGTGCTGGCGCATGGGGCCGGTGCCGGCATGACGCATCCGTTCATGGCGGCCGTCGCCGAAGGCTTGGCCGAGCGCTCGGTGGCCACGCTGCGCTACCAGTTCCCGTACATGGAGCGCGGTTCCCGCAGGACCGACACGCCCAAGCTTGCACAGGCCACCGTGCGGGCGGCGGTGGCCGAAGCGTCCGAGCGGCTGTCGGCAATGCCGCTGATCGCCGGCGGCAAATCGTTCGGCGGGCGCATGACATCGCAGGCGCAGGCAGCCTCGCCGTTGCCGGGCGTGCGCGGCCTGGCATTCATCGGGTTCCCGCTGCATCCGGCCGGCAAGCCCTCGGACGAACGCGCCGCGCATCTGGCGCAGATCGACGTGCCGATGCTGTTCCTGCAAGGCACACGCGACGAACTGGCCAGCCTCGAGCTGCTGCGGCCGGTCGTGGATCGCCTGCAGGCACTGGCCACATTGCAGCTGTTCGCCGACGCCGATCATTCCTTCCATGTGCCGGCACGGACCGGCCGCAAGGATTCGCAGGTGATGGTGGAACTGCTCGACGTGCTGGCGAAGTGGATCGGGTCGCTGGTCGAGGCCTGAAAGGCGGTGGAGCGGGTGCGAACCCGCTCCGCCGGTCCATTGCAGCGATGGTCAGTTCGTGGCGCGAGGCACCAGCAGGTCCGACAGCCCCACGCGGTGCAGCATCTCCGCGCGCAAGCGATCGGTCACCGTGAAGCCGACATCGGCACCATCCGCGGCCGGGTCGACATGCACGCGGAACGGGCGCCTGCCGGCGGGTGCCCCCACGGCTTCCACGATCGCCTCGGCCACGAGCGAGGCGTCGGCATCGGCCGGCACGATCTCGGCGAAGGCCTGCTGCACCTGTCCGCCGAAACCCGCATACGGGCCGGCATCGTATTCGGCGGCACGCGCCGCATCGGCAGGCTCGCCGCTGTGGTCAAAGTGGTTGGTGCCGCTGGTGAAGGCGCCCGGGACGATGATCGAGGTCTCGATGCCCCATCGCGACAGTTCGCGCGCGTACTGCACCGCAATGGCGTCCATCGCCGCCTTGGCGCCGAAGTAGGGGGCCAGGTACGGCGGCGTGCCACCTGCGACGCTGCTGCTCGACACCCAGACCACCAGGCCCTTTCGCTGCCCGCGCAGGTGGGGAAGCACGGCCCGATTCACCCGCTGCGTGCTGAGCACGTTGATGTCGTAAAGCTGAGCGTACTGTTCGGCCGTGAACGCTTCGGCCGGACCGAAGGCCATGTGCCCGGCGTTGTGGATCAGCACATCGATGCGGCCGGCTTCGGCGATGACCTGTTCGATGGCCTGGTCGACCGACTCCTGCGACTGCACGTCCATCTCCACCGTGCGCAGGTCGAGAACGTGTTCCTGCGAGAAGGCCTTCATCTGTTCGACGACCGTGGCATTGCGGCCGGTGGTGTTGCGCATCGAGGCATAGACCGTGTGGCCGGCCCGGGCGAGTGCTTCGGCGGTGAGGCGGCCGAAACCGCTGGAGGCGCCGGTGATGACGATGACGTTGTTCATGAGGTTCTCCCGGGTGCGTCGGGCGCGTCGGGCGCGTCGCCGCATTGCACCGCGAATGTGTGTGGCAGGGTGGGTGGCCAGGCGATCAGATGATTCCGCCGTTGGCGCGAAGGACCTGACCGTTGATCCATGCACCGTCCGGACCGGCGAGGAAGGCGACGGCGGCCGCGATGTCGGTCGGCTCGCCAAGGCGTTCCAGCGGTGCCTGCCTGGCCAGGCGGTCGATCACTTCCTGCGGCTTGCCTTCGAGGAACAGACGCGTGGCGGTCGGGCCCGGCGCCACCGAGTTGACGGTGATGCTGCGGCCGCGCAGTTCCTTGGTGAGCACGTGGCTCATCGCTTCGACGGCGGCCTTGGTCGCGGCATAGACGCCGTAGGTCGCTGGCGTCAGGCCGACCACGCTGCTCGACAGGTTGATGATGCGGCCGCCATCGCGAAGGCGACGGGCGGCTTCGCGCAAGGTGTTGAAGGTGCCCTTGAGGTTTACCGAGATCTGGCTGTCGAACAGCGCATCGTCGCTCTCGGCCAGCGAGGCCAGGCGCATGATGCCCGCGTTGTTGACCAGCACGTCGACGCCACCGAAGGCAGCTTCCGCCGCCTCGAACATGCGCGCCACTGCGGCCGGGTCGGCGACGTCGGCCTGGGCGCTGATGGCCCTGCCACCGGCGTGCTCGATCTTGCCGACCAGGGCTTCGGCCTCGTCCGGCGATCCGGCGTAGTTGATGACGACCGTGAAGCCGTCGGCGGCCAGGCGTTCGGCAATGGCGGCGCCGATGCCGCGCGAGGCGCCGGTGACGAGGGCGGTCTTGGGGGTGGTGTTCATGGGGAGACTCCTGGGGGCTGCGCGCCGGGGATCGGCGGCGTGGGGACAGTCTGCCGAGCCCGATTCTGGAGATAATCCCCCTGGAGCTGGTATTACTGTTTCCCCCAGGCGAACAATAGGAGCTGCCAACCGTGGACCGCTTCGATGCCATGCGGTTGTTCGTCAGGGTGGTCGAGCGCCGCAGCTTCACCCAGGCCGCGCACGACATGGACGTGCCACGCTCGACCTGCACCAAGGTCATCCACGACCTCGAGGAACGGCTGGGCGCGCGCCTGCTGCAGCGGACCACGCGGGTGGTGCGACCGACCCTCGACGGCGAGGCCTACTACCGGCGTTGCCTGGGGATCCTCGATGACGTGGAGGACGCCGATGGCGTGTTCCGCAACGCGATGCCCAAGGGCCTGCTGCGCGTCGAAGTGCAGGGCACGATCGCACGCCACTTCCTGATGCCGGCGCTACCTGGATTCTTCGAGCGCTATCCGGACATCGAGCTGTCCATCAGCGAAAGCGAACGGTGGGTCGACCTGGTCCAGGAAGGTGTGGACTGCGCGCTGCGCTATGGGCAGCTGCGCGACAGCGACCTGGTGGCGCGACAGGTGGGCGTGCTGGAGCGCCTGACCGTTGCGACTCCGGAGTATCTGGCGCGCTTCGGTACACCGTTGCGGATCGACGATCTCGACGGTCACCGCGTGGTCGGCCTGCGCTCGATCTCCAGCGGCCACATCACACCGATGGAGTTCGACCAGCAGGGCGAAGCAAGGATCGTCTCGCTGCCCTGCATCCTGTCGGTCACCGGCACGGAGAGTTACCTTGCCGGCATCCGGCTAGGACTGGGCATGGCCCAGGTGCCGCGCTTCCACATCGAAGGCGAGCTGCGCAGCGGGGCGCTGATGCAGATCCTCGCGGACACGCCGCCGCCGTCGGCGCCGGTATCGCTGCTGTACTCGCGCACCCGGCAGCTGTCGCCACGCGTGAGGGTGTTCCTGGACTGGGCCGCACGCGAGTTCGCGCTCCGCCTGGCGGCGGATGCCGACTGAATCTCAGGGCGTCTTGCCTACCAGCATCGCGTTGTTCGAGAGCCACTCCAGCGCTTCGGTCACCGCGTCCTCCGCAGACCGGGCGATCTCCTGCGGGTCGTCGAGCACTTTGTCGTCGCGCTTGAAGGTGAATTGCTGGTCGGCCACGGCAGCCACCAGCGCTGCGGTCAGCGCGGCGCGGTCACGTCGTCCGTCCAGCAACGACAGCACGAAGGCGGCAGTCAGGCTGGGTTCGATCGACTGGTGCCACTCGTTGAACAGCTGGACCGGTGCCGAACTGCCCATGCCCGCCAGCTTGCGAAGGGCAGGGCGGACCTTCGGCCGCGCTTCCACTTCGGGATCCAGCTGCATCGGGTCGAGGCGGAAATGCACCGCGTTGGCCACGATCAGCGCGCTCAGGAACGAGATCAGCTGATCCTTGCCCAGGTCCTGGTCACCAGCAACGGTCTGCGCAACGTTGACCAGCGTTGCCACCGGCACGCTTCCAGGCCAGGCCTTGTTGAGTGCGGCAACGGCAGCCTGCGCCATCGGACTGGCTGCGGTTATCGTCTGTCCCTTGCTCGTCGACCAGGTCGTGCCATCGTCCGATGCCGGCTTGAAAATCGCTGCGACGTGCAATCGCGAGATACGCGTGGCATCGAGCTGGTAGCGGATGCCGTCCGTGTTCGCCGGGTGGACCAGCAGCGTCTGCCGGAACGTTCGATTGCTGAGGAAGTCGATCAGCTGCTCCAGACGGACCTGGTCACCCTCGCATTCGGCGAGCAGCATCTGTGCCTGCTGTGCGCCGTAGTTGGACGCGAACATCGCGCTGGGAAGCGCCTCCGCCAGGTACTCCAGCCCATGCCGCCGTGCCGATGCCAGGAAGTCGCGGAAGTAGCACGGCGAATTGCAAAGTTCCAGGAACTCGTGGGCCAGGTAGTACTCGCGTCCATGGCGGATCGTCTGGCTGTTGTCCTCCATGATCTTCGCCAGCACGCTGTCCGCCGGCGCCATCTCATGCAGGAAGTCGATCATGCCGCGTGCATAGTCAAGCCGCTCGGCGTCGGAGCGACCGTCGGCCCGCAGCAGCATCGCGTCACGAACCACTTCCTTCGCCTTCCAGCCTGGATAGGTGTTGTAGCTGACATGGGCGATGCCATTCGCGGACAGGCACTGGCGCGAAACCCCCAGGATCGCGTCCTGCACTTCCGGCGGCACCCAGCTGTAGACGCCGTGACAGATGATGTAGTCAAACTCGCCCAGGCTCGATCCCAGGTCGGAAATGCTGGCCTGGACCAGGCGGAGGTTGTCCAGGCCCATCTCCGCGATGGCACGCTGTCCAGCCTCCACCTGCACCTGCGACAGATCGACGCCGGTCACTTGCGCGTTGGGGTAGCGCGCCGCGAACGGGATCACGTTGCCGCCGGCGGCGCAGCCCAGTTCCAGCACGCGGGCCCACTCCGGCTCTGGCGCATCCAGGCCGAACAGGTAGGCCACGGTGCGCAGGTGCTCCGGAGCGGTTACCGGAAATGCTGCGGAAAGATAGGGGAGCTTGTCGTAGGTCTTGCCAATCCGTTCTGTCAGCGTGGTCATCGTCCGTGGTGGCAGGCTGGTTGTGGCCGTCCAGTCTAGGCAACGGTCATTGAACGCAGTGTCTGCGCGGAATGCGAAAATTGCTCGGCTTGCTGCGAATGTTTCTCACCGTCGGACGGGTTACTTCGTCTTCGGCGTCGGTGGGAAACTCGCGAACATCTTGTCCAGTCCCTTGTCGAGGCCGGCCTCGACCTTGTCCGGGTTCGACGGCACAGTGCCCGTTGCAGTGCCGCGCCACACGGCCTGCTTGGACTTGGCATCGAACATGTCCACGACCAGCGTTCCGACGTCGTAGGTATGCACCGTGGTCGACGCGTTGCCCATCGCCATGGCACCGCCCCAGCCACCGCGCCAACCCCAGCCGCCCATGCCGGTGCCGGTGTAGAAGGTATCGAGGGACTGCTTCTGCGAAGTAGAGACGTGGGCGGCAACCGCGACGTCTCCGCCTTCCGCCTGGCTCCAGCCCTTGGCCTTCAGTCGCGCATCGATGCCTTCCACAATGCGCTGCTGCATCAGCGGCGAACCGCCCTCGGGTTTCATCGCCCAGTAGTAGGTCTTGTACGAGGAGAAGTTGGCCGACGGATCAGAGTCGGTGGTCACCTTCGGCGTGGCCGCGACGGCGGCGAACGAGACAAGCGCAAGAGACAGGACCAGGACTTTCATGGGATTTTCTCGGCAGTTGCAGGCAGCGCAGATCAGGCGCCAGTTGGCGTCATCCAGACGTGAAGGGGCCTGGGCCAGGGGTCGACGGCGGATGCGTCGGCCCGTTGGCTTATTGACGGCACATTCCCGACGCCAGGCGTGACGAGGCGAATCGAAGCACCGCAGCGTTGTTCACGCGCCTGATCACGGATTCGTGCAAAGCGCGCTCGCCACGCCGTAGCGGGGCGGTATCACGCTGCGATCAGGGTTCGTCTTCCCAGGCCGTGGCGGAGTCGAACATGCCGGGCTTGAGTGGGGTCTGGTCGGCGAACTTCAGGTCCACCCGCGCAGCGCTGCTGCCGAAGGCCGGATCCGCTGCGGCGTCCCTGGTGGTCCACGGAAGCTGCTGCGGGACGCCTTGCGTGCGTGCAGCCAGGAAGTTGTCGCCGGCGGCGACGGTCGCCTCGGTAACCACCCCGGCATTGCGGCCGGCGGATTGCTGCGCATGCGCGGCAGGGATGACAAGGGCCCCGACGAACAGGGCGGTCAACAGTCGAACTGCGTTCATGAGGACTCCTCGTCCGGGATATCCGGATCGACGTCCATTGAAGCGGCGGCCCGTATCGGGCGTGTGTTCGCGCAGGCGGCGATTTGTATATCTTTGTACGCGGCGGGGAAGGCCCATCCGGTTGGCGTGGGCCTCGAGGCCGCCACGGCGGTGATCGGCGCATGTCGATCTGCAGGCGGTCCGTTCGTCATACAAGCGAGGACTTCACCTCTCAACGGAGATCACCCATGACCGGTACCGTACGTTTGCACCGCATCCTGACCGCCCCGCCCGGACGCGTGTACCGCGCCTTCCTGGATGGCGCCGCCATCGCCAAGTGGCTGCCGCCGGACGGTTTCACCTGCACGGTGCACGAACTGGATGCGCGGGTCGGTGGCAAATACCGGATGTCGTTCACCAACTTCTCGACCGGCAATGGCCACAGCTTCGGTGGAACCTACCTGGAGCTGGTCCCGGACGAACGCATCGTCCACGACGACCGCTTCGACGATCCCAACCTGCCAGGGACCATGGTCACCACGATCACCCTGCGTGCAGTCTCCTGTGGCACCGAGCTGCAGGTCGTCCAGGAAGGCATCCCCGACGTCATCCCGACCGAGCAGTGCTATTTGGGCTGGCAGGAATCGCTGACGCTGCTCAAGCGGCTGGTGGAGCCGACGATTCCCGAGTGAGGCATGCCGCGCGAGAGCCTGGCGTTCGATCCGCCAGGCTCCCGTCACGTCCGGCTGCCGCGCAAGCTGTGGTCAGGATTGCGCTTCGGCTTCGCGCAGCTTTTCCGCGCATTCCTCGCAGCACACCTCGACGGTCCGTCCGCCGATCGTCACCTTGATCGCGTTTTCGTCGAGTTCGTAATCGCAGGCGGCGCAGGTCTTCTCGCTCATCGCACATCTCCCGAAGTTGCCCGCAATCCGGGCAGCCACAGGAGACCACCGAGGCAGGACGGCGGCTGTCGGAATCTTTAGTCCTCTGGTCGCCGCGGAGCGACAGGCGAAGGGGCAGGGCGCTAGGCGCTCTTGCTCAATGCCGCCTGCCTGAAGGCAGTCGGCGAGCGCCCATAGGCCTGCTTGAACGCCGCCGCGAAGTGGCTGTGGCTGGAGAAGCCCAGGTCCTGCGCCAGTGCCGACATGTCGTGGTAATCGGCGACCAGATCTAGCGCACGTGCCAGCCGCAGCCGCAGATGGTAGCGGTACAGGGGCAGGCCTTCGACCTGCTGGAAACTCTGGGTCAGATAGACAGCCGAGCCACCGATCTCATCGGCAATCTCCGCCAGGCTCCAGCGTCGGGTCAGGTCGCTGGCCAGCAACACCTTGACCCGATCCACCAGCCGTCGCCGTGCATGCGTCGCGCCGGTCTCACGCGTGGTTCTCGGTCCGAGGCTTCGGCAGACCAGGGTCAGCGCAAGGCTTTCGGCTTCCAGCGGTTCGATGGTGCCGCTGCGAAGGCTGTGCCGCAGCAGCGCGACCAGCGCCTGCGCGCGCGGATCAATGTGCAGGGACTGGCTGCGGAATCCGAACTCGTCACGCCTGGCGACCAGCGCGGCCGGTGCCAGCTCGCGCAGCAGCGGCTGCGATACGTCCAGCACCAGGCTGTCGTCGCCGCCCGACACCGGGTGGCTGACCTGGTAGCTCTCGCCTGCATTGAAGAACAGCACGTGGTTGGCGTCGGCCACGGCCTGGTCGCTGCCGACGTGGCGCAGGTAGATGCCGCGGTACGGAAACACCAGATGGGTGGCGCGCGCACATTCCTCCGCGCTGCGATGACGGCAGGTGCCCGCGCAGCGCACGTTCGTCACCACCACCGTGGCGGCGTCGAGCAGACGGCTGACCTGGAATTCGGGCATCGGCAACAAACCAGCCGGCAGGTGGAGGCACCAGCCTAACCAATGCCGGTGGTCGCGGTGTTTGCCCGACGTCAACTTTGGGCCTTCACACGCCCTGCGGACTGCCTGGCCCGTAGTGGCGGATACGTTCGGATACAAAGCCGCGTGGCCGGTGGAAATCTGCATCCCGATGGCGCAGATTCCGGTGCATTGGACTCCGTCCCGTTGTCCCCATCTCATAGGCACGTCCCGTCCGCCCAGGAGATCCCCATGAGCGACTACCGCAAGAGCCCCGAAGCCATCGCCAAGCTGACTCCCGAGCAGTACCGCGTCACCCAGGAGGGCGCCACCGAGCGACCCGGCACCGGCGAGTATCTGCACAACGATCGAGCTGGCATCTACGTCGACATCGTCTCCGGTGAGCCCCTGTTTGCCTCGTCGGCCAAGTTCGAGTCCGGCTGCGGCTGGCCCAGCTTCACCAAGCCCATCGGTCCGGCCAACATCAAGGAGATTCGCGACACCTCGCACGGGATGATCCGCACCGAAGTGCGCTCGGCCAGTGGCGACAGCCACCTGGGGCACGTCTTCACCGACGGTCCTCGCGATCGCGGTGGGCTGCGTTACTGCATCAACTCGGCGTCGCTGCGCTTTGTTCCGCGCGAAGAAATGGAGGCGGCCGGCTACGGCCCCTGGATCGACCAGGTTGAAGACGTGCCCTGACCAAGTTGCCCGATCGCGCCGGCGCGATCTTCGCCACCCATCACCCGGTCAGCTGTTCGAGTACCGAACGGACTCGATCCAGCGCCGGGTCGATGTCGTCGGCTTCGATGGCGCCAAAGCCCACCAGCAGTCCTGGCCGACTGGCAGGCTGCCGGTAGCAATCGTCGAGCGGATACAGGCCAACCTCTACGCGACGCGCCAGCTGACATAGCTGCAACGCCTGCATCTGCGGTTGGCGCAGCAACACGGCCATGTGGTAACCGGCGACCGCAGGCAGCGGCTCCAGCCATGGCGAAAGATCGCCGGTCAGACGCGAGAGCAGGCGCTCCCTGCGCTCGCTGAAGACGTCATGGCAGCGGCGGATGTGCCTGAGCAGGTGCCCGTCGGCCATGAAGCGTGCCAGCGACCATTGCAGCATCGTCGGCGTGTGCCAGTCGCAAAGATGCTTGGCGTTCACCAGGGCGCTGCGCAACGCCGGCGGTGCGATCGCGTACCCCAGCCGCAGCTCGGGCGACAGGGATTTTGAGAACGTGCCGATGTACGCCACCAGCCCCCACTGATCCAGGGTCTGCAACGGTTCGAGTGCACTTCCCTCGTAGCGGAACTCGCTGTCGTAGTCGTCTTCAACGATGATCGCTCCCAGCTCACGCGCCCGTGCCAGCAGTGCATGGCGACGCGGCAGGCTCATCGGCATCCCCAGTGGAAACTGATGCGTCGGCGTGGTGTAGATCAACCGCGTTCCATCCGGGATCTGGTCGACGCGGATCCCCTCGGCATCGACCGCCACCGGCACGACCCGGGCCTGCTGGGCTTCGAGCAGCATCCGTGCGAGCGGGTATCCCGGCTCCTCCATCGCGACGACGCAGCCAGGCACGATCAGCACGCGCGCGATCAGGTCCAGCGCCTGCTGGGCGCCACTGGTGATCACCAGGTCATCGTGGCGGCAATTGACGCCGCGGCTGAAGCCGATGTGCCGGCTGACGGCCTCGCGCAGTTCGATCAGCCCCTCGGGTTCGGCATAGAACCCGCGTTGCGCGGCACTGCGTCGCAGGCCATGAAGCGCGCACTGGCGCCACTCCGCTTCGGGGAACAGACGTTGTGACGCCGCGCCGGCGATGAACTCATGGCGCAGGCGTGCCTCGGGCACGGGATGGCGCAGTGGCGTCTCCACGCCTTGCCATTGCCGGGCGACCGCGCTTCCGGCCAGGTCATCCTGGGCGAACGGGCGCGACCGTTGCGGCAAGCGCGCCGCAACAAACGTGCCGGCTCCCACCTGAGTGACGATCAGGCGATCGAACGTGAGCTTCGCGTAGGCCTGGGCGACCGTCTTGCGCGAAACGCCGAGCTGCTCTGCGAGCAGGCGGGAAGGCGGGAGCTGCTGCCCGGACGCCAGGCGGCCAGCCCGGATCGCTTCGCGCAACTGGCTGTGGATCTGGTCCGCCAGGCCACGCGTGCCTTCGATGACGACGTGCAGTTCCATGGCGAATGCGGTCGCAGGTGGGGGAGGCGGATCGTACGCGATGACCGTTGTTGCGACTGTATCCGTGCAGGCGTTCGTCCACGGTCAATTCGCCGTGCCAGGGCTCCGGCGACCAGGGCCGGAGTGGCCTCCAAAGAAACCGGAAATTGGCGCCCCTGATCGTTCCTGCCGGGCCCTAGGATGGCGACACCCCACCAAGGAACTCCTGCAATGCAACCCCGTCTCGACTTCTACAAAGCCTCACCCGATGCCGCCAAGGCCATGATTGCCCTGGAGGCCGCCGTCAACAAGCTGGGCCTGGAACCGTCGCTGCTGGAGCTGGTGAAGCTGCGTGCCTCACAGATCAATGGCTGCGCCTACTGCGTGGACCTGCACAGCAGCGATGCGCGCAAGCACGGCGAGAGCGAGCGCCGCCTGCATGCCGTTGCCGTCTGGCAAGAGGCGCCGTTCTTCAGTGAGCGTGAACGCGCGGCATTGGCCTGGACCGAATCCTTGACCCGGATCGCCGATACGCGCGCACCGGACGCCGACTACGAGTGGCTCAGCAGCCAGTTCGACGAGCGCGAGCGCGTGAACCTGACGGTGGCGATCAACGCCATCAACGGCTGGAACCGCCTCGCCATCGGTTTCCGTTCCGTCTCTGCCACCTGATCCAGGGCGACACTCCAATGAACATCCGTACCCCCACCTTGCTCCTGCTGGCGGCGTTCGCTGGTGCCGCGCCCGTCGCCTCGGCACATGGCCCTGGCGACGGCAAGGAGAAGATCACGATGCTGCAGCAGCACGCCCTGGCGGATGCCCCGGGCAAGAAGGCCCTGTTCTTCACCGTCGAGTACGCGCCGGGGCAGCAGTCGATTCCCCATGTCCATGCCGGTTCCGCGATCGCGTACGTCCTGGAAGGCGCCGTGGTCTCGCAGCTGGAGGGCGGGGAGCCGGTGACCTACCTCGCTGGCCAGTCCTGGTACGAAACGCCACGCATCGACCACCTCGTGTCGCGCAACGCCAGCAAGACCAGGCCGGCCAAGCTGCTGGTCTGGATCCTCAACGACGGCGACAGCCCGGTGCTTACTCCGCTGCCCGCAGGCAAGCCTGGCACCAGGCCAGGCGGCGCGTAGCCGCCCGCAAGCAGCAGGGCAGGGGCCGGCGCATCTCGTGTCGGCCCCTGTGCGCGATGCTGGCTTGACACGACAGGCACTAGAATCGCGGGCGACGCCTGTACGCGGACCGGCCACCCCCATGTGCCGCAACGAACGCGATGTGTCCCGAATTCCGTTCGGCCGCAGCAACGACCGGCCATGAAGATGCGCGCGTCCCTGCATTCCACCCGGCCCCACGGCGCAGCGCGACTGTACCTGCGCCGCTTTGGCGCGGCCCTGCGCCTGCTGGGGGTTCGCGACGGCGACCGCGGGGCGGGCCTGTACATGTGCGAGCCCTTCGACCCGGACCGGCGCACGGTCGTGATGATCCATGGGCTCGGCGGCGACGCCGTCGCATGGGCGCACCTCACGCAGGCGATCGAACGCAGCGCGGAGCTGCACGCATGCTTCCAGGTCTGGCATCTCGTCTACAACAGCAATGCCCCGTTCCTGGTGGTGCGCCGACGCGCAGAGGGCTATCTCGACGAGGCCTGGGAGCGACTGGACCCGGGCGGCCATGCGCAGGCGCGGACAGGCATCGTGCTGGTCGGACACAGCCTTGGCGGCGTGGTTGCGCGGATGCTGTGCGTCGACAGCGGCAATGCCCTGTGGTCGGCGGCATTCTCCGTGCACCACCATGCGGTGCAGGATGACGAGGTAGCGGCGAAGGTCGCCGCGGTGTTCCGCTTCCAGCCGTATCCCGGAGTGGGGCGCGCGATCTTCCTCGCAGCGCCACACAAGGGCAGCCCGAACGCCGACCGCTGGCTCGGGCGACTGGTGGGCACATTGCTGGGAGGGCGCACGGCGGAAATCCAGGAGTTGCGCACCCTGGTGCAAGATCGTCCGGACATCGTCCACGATGAACTGCGTGAGACTTACCAGCGCGCCAGGGTCAACAGCGTCTTCACCCTGCGGGCCTCACAGCCGGTGCGACGCGCCAGCGAGGCGCTGCTGCCGCACGCGGGAATTCCGTACCACACCATTGCCGGCACGGTGCCAGGCACGGTTCCCCCTGGCGACGGCGTGGTGCCGCTGAGCAGCGCACTGCTGGCGGGTGCGGCGTCGACGCTGGTGGTACGGGCCGGCCACAACCTCTACGACAAACCCGAGGTGGTGGCGGAGGTGCTGCGGATACTTCGCGAGGACATGGCCAGTCGCGGTTGACCGGCCACAGCCTTCAGGGCCTGGCGGGCCTGGGGACCACGATCGGCTTGCCTTTCTCGACCAGGTAGGTGGCCAGTTCCGCGCCATTGTCCTTGCCGACGTTGCGTGCGGCATGCGCCTCACCAGCCGGGATGTACAGCGATTGGCCGGCCTTCAGGGTCACCGGTGGCTTGCCTTCGAACGAATACTCGAGCGTGCCTTCCAGTACGTAGGCCACCTCGACGCCCGGATGCGTGTGCATGCCGAAGGCAGAACCCGGGGCAAAATCCACGCGCACCTGGACGAGTTCGCGCCCAGGCGTGTCCAGATCATGGCGCAATGCCTCATGGCGGCTGATCCCGGAGTTCTCGGCGTGGCCAATCGCCACGCTGGCGCCCGTCAAGAGCGCTGCCAGCAACGTGGCAACGTGAATCTGTTTCATGTCGTTCTCCTGTGGGGCTGGACCATGCGTCGCATCGTCAGCACCAGCAATACGCGCGCCTTCGTTCGCTGCGGGTCAACTTCGGGCCCTTCGCACGGGGCAGGGCGTCTGCAGGCGCTTGCGGTGGGCCCGGGGACCGGGAAAAGTGCGCCCCCTCCAAAGGGGGAGGGAGGCGAGGGGGCGCGGAAGCGAGCGATTCGTTACTCGGGGATGTCGGCGAACAGGCCGCGCGGCATCTTCCTGCCGTTGGCGTCATAGACCGACTTGACGTTGTTGTACGCCTCCAGCTCGGAGATGAAGCCGTCGCCATTGGGGTCCTTCGACTTGAAGATCGCCTCGCCACCCGGAACCACGGCGACGAACTCCGCACGGGAGACCAGCTCGTCATGGTTGGTGTCGGCGACGGCGAAACGCGCGTCACCGCACTGGCCCTCACCGCACTTGCCCTCGGCCGTCTTCTTGGCGGCTGCGCTAGTGGTGGACTTGGAAGCGGAATCTGCACCGCACTTGCCTTCACCACACTTGCCTTCGCCGCACTTGCCTTCAGCGGCGGCATGACTGGCGGCCAGCATGTAGCCCTGTGATAGCGGCTGCATAGCGAATGCGCTGCCGCTGAGGACGAGACCGGCCAGGGCGACGCCGAGCATTCCGGCCGGGCTGCGTGAGTTGTTCTTGGACATTGGAAGTACTCCGATAGGGACGCGGCACCGCCGCAATGTTTTCTGTCGCGCTGTCAGTCACGTTTCGCGGACAGGGAGCAGTTAAGTCCCGCCAGGTATCGGGTGTGTGTCGCCGCCGCAGCCACTGTGTAACGGTGCTTGGCTGATCTGGCGCCAGGTACGTTTCGATACAAAGCCGGTCACTCAGCTGGTGGCTGGCTCCCGGTGCACCGGACGGGGGCACTCAAGGGGGAGGAGGCGTACGCTTTGCCCGGTTGCAGCGCCAGGAGACAGTTCATGAGACGCACGTGGACGATCATCGCGGTACGCGACGTGTGCATCAGCCTCAGGTGGTATCAGAGTCTCCTGGGATTGCCCCAGCACGACCCCGCGCACGACTACTTCGGCCAGGTCCTGGACACGGACGGCACAGTTCTCCTGTGCCTTCACCGGTGGGGTGACCACGAACACCCATCCCTATCCAGCCCCGGAAACGCAGAACCGGGCAATGGACTGCTGCTGTTCCTTCGCGTCGACGATTTTGACGAGGCCCTGTCAAGGGCAAGGGAGCTCAAGCTCCAGCTGGAAGAGGAACCCCATCTCAACCCGGGCACGCAAACGCTGGAGTTCTCGCTGCGGGATCCGGACGGTTACTTCGTCTCCATAAGTGCACTGGGCCAGGCCTGACTTGGTAGCTGGCCACGAGCATCGCCCATACAGCAACGGGCAGCATCGGCAGCGCCGCTGATATTCGAGCCTGCCCGAAGCCGCGCAGTGCAGCGGCGAAGCCATCGCCGGATGCCGGTTCGACCCGGCACCGCCCGAACTGGTGGAGCCCTTCTCCGTCGTTGCTGGTCGATCATCAGTCACGTTGATCTCCCCGACGCGGCCTCCCGAGGAAGTGGGAAGTATGCGCCACCGCAATGACCTGCCTTGCAGCCTGGCTCACGTCGATCGGTGCTGAAGGGGTAAAGGTGCTACATTGACAACTACACCGCGTTGTCGAAGCGGACGGCCTTTGGGGCCGCCGTGAACAGGCCCTGCTTGCGGTTGTGGGCGAATTTCAGAACAGTTCCTCCTGACCGGATCACTGATCGGCAAGGCGCCGGTTCTTGCGCCAGAAGGTCGTAGAAGCGACCAAGCCATGACGATTCGCGTCGAACGGAGGCCGGCATTGGCGAAGCATTCGCTGCGCCAGTGTCGTCTTCTACCACGCCCCCCATCCTCCTTTCGGCACACCATGTTCCGCTCACGTAGCGGGGTGGTGCGCCCTCACGTCGAGACCATCCATGCACCCTGCAAAGCATCACAGGATCGTCCGGCATCGATCGGCCCAGTCCCTGTGTATTGGCAAGTTGCCATGAACAGGATCACGACCATCGCGTGCATTGCGTTCGCATTGGCCATCGCCATGGAGACGGCAGTCTGGCTGACCTTTCTGCGGCGCCTGAGGGTCCGTCATCCCCGCCAGTGGGCGCACGCCACGCAACCTGCTCCCTGGCAGGGCAGGACTGCGCTGAGTGCAAGAAGCACGATGTTGTACCTCCCATACCGGGAGTACCTTTCCAGCTTGGACAGGGAAGGGATGCACTACTGCGGCCAAGGCAGAACCATGATGCTGGCTGCCTACTGGTTGACAGCGATTACGGGTGCTACGGCTCTGGTGGTGTTGGCCCTGAATGGCTGGTGAGGTCACCGTGGAGCGAGGCTCCATCTCCGACGATCCGGAAATCAAACCCAAGAAGCGAGGGGCGACCATGCAAAACGAAGTGCTACTGGAACAAGGGACCGAGTTCAAGAAGGAAATTGGTGGGCACAAGCACGTGCTCAGAATCGGCGCCAGGATTGGAGCTGTCATGTTTGCAGACACCGAGTACTTCTATGATCTCGAGTCGAAGTACTCCGCTGCAGAGCTCACCTGGATGGAGAACCGGTTCCTCGCACACCGCAAGCGACTGGTGCTCGAGCAAGCGGAAATGGGGCCATAGCGCTATTCCCGCGACGGTGACATGGCACCGTCCTTGTCCGATCGCTGCGCCTCTTCCTGGATCTGCCGTTGCGCGTCCTCCTGGGCGTCGTTGCGAGAAAGGTTCGCCCGCTCGTACGACGCCAAAGTCGCCGGCGCCTCGGCGGGAGGGGAGGCGGTACCGTTGAGCTTTCCGTGCATCGCCTCCACGGCGGCGCCCCCCTTCAAGTCGAACATGCTCCGCAGGTGTACTTCCAGCTGAGGCAACGAATTGGCGATCCCGTACTTCCGCAACGCGGTATCCAGTTCCCACAGATAGGCAGCCCGGATCGCGGCGTTGCGGCGCGCAGCAGCCTCCGTCAACCAGACCGCCAGAGTGAAATCGGAAGAACTGTCGCCAAACTTCTCCAGCCACACTTGGGGTTGCTTGTGTCCTTCCATCGCCAAGGTGAATGGAACGTTCGACGCAGCCTCAAGGGCCGCCTTCTTGACCAGCTCCTTGTCGACGTCGGGCGCGACCGAGAACGGAACGCGGATGCGCCGGTTCTCCGAACCATGCGTCCAGTTGACGAGGCGCTTGGTGACGAACTCCGAGTTGGGGACGAGCACGTCGATGTTGTCGTTCGTCGTGATGCGTGTCGCCCGGATGTTGATAGAGCGCACGATGCCGCGTATGTCGCCTTCAAGTGCAACGAAGTCGCCGACCTTGAGGGAGCGGTCGAACAGCAGGATCAGTCCGGAGATGAAGTTGCTGAAGATGGCCTGCAGCCCGAAACCAAGGCCAACGCCAAGTGCACCACAAAACAACGCGAGCTGGTTCAGTGGAATTCCAGCCAGGTGAAGGGCCACCAGGGCGGCGATCACGATAAACGTGTAGTGAAGCAGGCGCGAAAGCGTATACAGAGACGCCTTGTTCACATCTTCGTGGCCCGCGGCGTAGCGCTTCATCAACGCTTGCAGTAGCGCCGACAGCGCGAGGACGGCCACGGCCGCGACGATCGCGGATTCGGCATTGCCAATCGAAACACCCCAGCCGAATGTATCGAGCGGCTCGTAAGCGAACAGCTTGCGAAGTTTGTCGGCACCGCCAGGCGGTGCAACGTGGGCCGCTATGGAAGCAACACTGACCTGGATTTCCACTGGACAAGACTCCGCGGGGGTGGACATTCTGCGCTCACCCCAGAGGTCAGAATCTTCACGGTGCGTTCGCATCGGGGGCTCGCTAATCCAGGCCGCTGCACGCGATCAAAGCGGATCAGTCAAAGCTGGGCGGTCGCGCAATCGAGCGGGGGAGGGTGACCACTTCCTATCCGGAGCGGACATTCCGCCCGGGGCGGTCGGGACGGCCAGACTGGTGCTAATGTCCGACTCCAGCCAGGAGCGGAAGTTCGCTTCGCGTTGCCTAAAGGGGGAGGCATGGCACAAGCAAAAATGGTGTCGTTCGTCGCAGTCACGTTGCTCTGTGGTTGTTCGACACTCTCGTCGCTGTGAAACGGCCGAGCGAGCCTACAAATGTCACAGCTTTACTGAGCCCGGTTATGGCCTACGGGCCTGAATAACCCGCGCAGCATCCTGCGCATCCTATTTCGCATAATGCATATTATGTCAACCACCATGCGCAAGCTGGCGCGTTGGCTCTCGCTCTACTCCAAACCTCCGGATAGAAAGCAGTCAGCCGAACTACCACCGCAATAAATCCGGAAAGGTCCGGACCAGGCGCCCCAACCAGCGTTGAATATCAGTCCCTTACCCCCACAGCCATGCTCACTGCAAGTCATATACACGAGCTGATCAGAGGCCCAGTCACTGAGGCTTGGAGGCGCCGCGTTCGGATCAGCCCCGACAACGGCCGGGTCAATGAGGACCTCGTCCATGAGGTCGCGATGGTGCTGATCGAGCATAAAGTCCAGCCCACCGTCGAGCACATCCGGATGGTTCTTGGGCGAGGTTCCCCCAACGTGATCCATCCGGCCTTACGAAGCTTCTTTTATGGACCTCTTCAACGCCGCCTAGGCAATCAGGATGGCTGCGCGGTGCCAGAAGCCCTCGTCGTCCTTTGGAGGAAACTGCGTGTCGAAGCTCAGGATGATCAGCGGCCCATTGACGAACTGGGAGACGCACTGAGAGACCACCGTGGGCAGAACCTATCAGACCGGATGAACCAATTGGATATCCGGCTAACTCGCCTGTCGCAAGAGCTCGAGCAATTTAGAACCTCACGCGACTAAAGCCGTCGAATAATGAGTAGCGTTGTGCGTCGAGATCCGAGCCGCAATCAAAGGAGTGCTTCGAGCTCGGTGTCGCCGGATGCCTGATGCCGTCCTTACGCCAAAAGATCGCGCTACGTATTGATGCGATGTGGAAATCTTGAAGTGATGACAAGAACTTGTGGTGGATGGAGCCTCCAGCCCCAATTGGTCAGACCAAGCGGTTCGCCTCAGGTACCGAGCTGTCATGGCATGCATTCTGACGAAACCGGTCGAGATCAGGGCCGCTATTAAACGAGTGCTTCGGGCGCGTGATGTTCGCATCGCTGATCCATTCTGGGGTACGGCCGAGATACGTGTAAAACTGGCACATAGGGGCAGAAAAACCCTTTAGGATCATGCTTTTGCGGAATAAAAATGGTGGAATGGTCCACTCTTTGGCTCTACACCAGTACGCCGGCTGAGGCCGCTTGCGGCCTATTAGCCGATGCAGACCCGATGCTTCTGTTTAGGGCCCGAACGATGCTCGTGGGGCCGCTCTGCGGCCAACATCGCGAAATCTGAGCGCCGAGCGGCCTTCAGTCCACCAGATCTCAGTCTGGAGACCTAGTCTGTGTCGCTGGCAAACACAGGCTCAATGACCAACCTAGGCTGGGCCAATTCCTGGAGCCCCGCCCGTATCACGTCCGACTTTGACGGATAGTGTCTGAGGAGTCGATTCGCTTCGGCTCTGATGGACTCGGGGAGCGTTTCGTCAGCGCGGACCCTTTCAAGGAAGTTGCGCGCTTCGATCACCGCCCAAGAGCGTTCGCTAGGTACCGTCATTTCTCATGTCCTCCTGATCCGTGTTGGGCGAAAGGAAAGAATCATGAAGCCATCCGAACTTGATGCACTGGCTCGGAGTCGAACCAAGCATTCCTGTTACGCCCCGTCAACCATAGTTGCTACTTCCGACGAGAACAGCCAAAGAACGTAACTCCTTTAGCTGCAGCCCTCCGGCGTGTTCTGAAGCCCCGTGATTAGCCAAGAAAGCCCGCAGATAGCCAGAGAATCAACCGGTGGACGTCTTGCTCCCGTCCAGACTGCAGCAGTTCGACAGGCGTGGTCCCCGTTTCTCTGGTAGGCGCGCAAAGCCACTCAAACAGTTGGTCCTCGGGCATGGATAAGCTCAAAAGCTCTGCAGCCAGCACAGGAGCTGCGGCCTGAAAGCGCGGCCAGACCTCAGCCCTCATCTGGTTCCAGTATTCATCCGTGACTTCGTCCAGCTGCCGGCCTTTCGGAGCTTTGGTGCCGTATTTCGCTTGGAACACGTAGAGCGCATCGCCATCAAGTCCCGGACGGCCCACCAAGTTGTATGCCCGCCCACTCCGCGTTTGAACCCGGAGACCGCCCGCGTCAAACACGAAATGGGGGTGCTAGCTCGCCCGCAATCATGTTCGAGGTCCCGGCCACTTAGGACGTCCCAATGCTGGTCATCCTGCGTGAAACGGTAAACGCGCCAACGATGCAGATGCACCATCGGTTCCTGCGCAACTGTAGGCAGTGACCATATGGGCATTGGGTTCTCCTCGCTTCCAGCGAACACCACCCTAGGACCAGCCCTTCTCACTGGTTGCGATTGGGCCCCAAGTAGTCCTGTCGCGCCCAGTCGGCCTGGATGCGACGGGTTGCTGCCAGCCAAGCCATCCGGAGGGCCTGGGCATCGATTAACGCGTGATGCCGACGAGCGGCGTCCTCAGGGTGCGACGCGAACCAGTCTTCGACCAGCATCGCCATAAGCCCATCTTTCAACATCAGTGTGGTAACGGGGTTCGGGATGAGGCCATGCGTAGCAGCGTCCACACCGAGATCGTCGAAGCCGGCAATGACATGCCTCAGTAGCTTCAAGTCGTTTGGATAGTCCGCCAGCACATAAGGTTCGCGCGTGCCAGCTATGAACTTCCGCAGTGCGGTCGTCATTACTGCATCCGGCATGGCTACCTCGCCACGATCCAGCAATGGATAGACCACCTGCCGAACGAAATCGGTTGGCTCTTCCGGTAAAGGATCCCGCTCGGCGTAGAACACCTGGCTTCCGTCTTCGCTGATCAGAGCAATGTTCACCAACTCGGAGCCTGCCTGGTCGGCCCATTCGGTATCCAGGAATAGGTATGTTGGCTCAGGCATCCTAGAAGTGGCGCTCTCGACCAAGATGTGAACCCGGTTTCGTAGGCAGTGTCCAAATGGGCATGGGGTTCTCCCCGCTTCCAGCGAGCACCACCGTACGACAATCCCTTCTCACTGGGAGCGATTAGGCCCCAAGTAGTCGAGTCGTCCCGGAGGTCCTTCGAGGGTAGCTACGCCGAGAACCCATGCAGTGTTTTCAGGATCATTGACCTGACTTCCTCGGTTCGCCCGGCGGCAATCAGGTCGGCCGGAGTTTCCCCTGTCGGCCCTGGTGTGCAGATCCACTCCGCGGCAACGTTCTCGCCTAGGCCGAGCCTGTCGACCAACTCTGAGATATCTGGCCGCATCGTCCGTACGCCTTGAAGTACGACCAGACAACGGTCAACGAATTTCCGTCTGGCGTCGTCAGCCGCAGCTAAGTCTTCCTGGAAACTGCTCATAGTCAGGGTGGCCGATTAGGGGGCGTCTTACTTTCTAAGATTCGAGCATAGCTCCGCCCGCTGCATCCCATGCCGCTCAGGCTGGAGTTGCGCGGGTTTCCGAGACAATTTATAATTATAAATCAATATGTTACTTCGCATAACACATCTTATGTCTAAGGTTTTAACGCTCGTTACTACTTGCGATGACCAGCTCGCCCTAGCCCGTCCGAGCCGATCTACGCTGGATTCTGCGAACTAATGATCCTCATATAGCGAGAATGGATCACTGTGCAGACGCCAGATTTTCCAGCCAGCCGCGGCGACCGTCACGATCGCGCCCGCCATGAAGAGTGTTGGCCCCCAAAGGAAGACACTAAGGATCGGTTGAATCAGTGCCGGCGCAGTCGCGGCGACGCCTTTGAGCATGCCCGATGCCATCGGGGCGGCCAGCACCATCGCACTGCCCTTCCAGAGCAGGGCCGTGGCCTTGCGCTCTTCCTTCCTGTACCACTTCTCAAAATCCATGCCCTGCTCCTTCGTGATTCGAGTTGGCATCAGAGCTGCCCGGAATCTCACCGGCTGCGACGCTCGCCACTACGATGCTTTGCATGACTCGCCTCCTGCTTCGGTGGCCGTGGCGGTAGTGGCCTTCCATAACGACCTATGGCGGACCACAGTGAACCGGCATCTGGACGTGAGCCGCGAGCGCAGGGCCAATGCACCTAGTGAAGCGCCGGCCATCGCCTGGGTGCAGCGCTGGAGGTGGCGCGTGCGGGGCGGATCCGCGGCTCTGCAACGCAGATTCCAATCCCGCAGCCAGGTCAAACCTGTTCTTCATGAAAGGTCCAGTCGAACCGGTCCCCATTGGGCTTCTGGTCAATGCGGAAGACCGCAACGCCACCCACCGCAAGGGCATCCGTATAGAGAATGCGAAGCTCCGTGGGCAACACTAGGCGTTCAGGAACCTTGCATTGAATGTCCCAGTAGTCTCCCGTCGCAAGGCGTGGTACGGGAGAAGGCGAGCCTGATAGCTCGGTGTTGGTGAAGGCTAGATTGATATCTGTTGCCGTATTTCCGACGTTCTGGCAACGGATGTTGAGCAGAATTCCGAAGCTGCCGATGCTGTGACCGACCTTGGTGAAGCGGAATTTTGGCTTCGCTGCTCGTACGCGCCTCTCCGCTTCCTCTTTAATCGCGTCGATTTGGGTTTGAAGCTGCTGCCTTGCTACTACAACCATCTCCCCTTGGTGCTCAACCGAGTGCTTGAGCTCCTGGGCTTGCATCTCAAGCGCGTTCGTGTTCTGCCGAAGCTCTTCACCTTGTTGGAAATAGCCGAGAACGAGCCAAAAGAAGGCGACGGGTCCGAATACGCCCGCTAGGAAGTCGCCCAATTCATTGGGCTTCAGGTCCGCTATGAGGCGGGGTTGGTCCCAGTACCAAGCGATCAGCAGAGCGAAGTATGCGGCGGTGATTGAGATGCCAACACGGGATTGAGTCTTTTGCATAGCCCCTCCTAGGCAAAGATTCCATCCTACGATGCCAACCACTACGCCTCCACTCCAGCGCAAGATTGGAGTACGCCCGCGTGACCACTGGACTCTTCGACCGGTAGTCACTCTACTGCTTTACCCCAACCCCTCGGCCTGCGCCGCAAGGCAGGATAATGGCGGCCATGACCATCGTACGGAGGACTTCCAATGGACGAGAAAGATGCCTTTCTAGAAGGCCAGCTAACGGCCATGCAATGGGCCCTGTTGGCGATCATTGAAGCTTCCCCTTCACGTGAGGCCATCTGTGCGACTGCACTCCGAGGAGTGGCCGTACACGATGAGCGCTATCGCCAGGGCGACCTTAGCCCGGCAGTTCGCGATGAATTCCTGAAAGGTCTGAACACTGTCGCCGATCTGCTGTTCGCCCCGCGAGGTGACACCTAGACGGCCAAGGCCTTGACGACTGTGTCCAAGGCTGATCGTGCGACCGGTCCATGGTCGAACCAGTCAAAACAACCCCTCGGGGGGAACCGCTTCGTGTGGGTAGTCACGATTGCGTTGTCGAGCACGCGCAATGGCAACACCCTCATCGATGAAGGGCTCGGCGTAGATTTCATATGTCATGTCCGTAGGAACATGCGTGCGATTCCAAATGAGTCGTACGGCGAAGACATTGCGGCCCCGAATGTACTGAGTCATCGGACCGCTGTCGTGCCACGGCTCCACGACCGCCGACTCGTCATTGTCGAGAATAAACAGAGCGCGCGTAGGCATCGTTCCTCTCCGAGATGATTCTGGCTTGAAGGCTCGGAGTCGTGAACTCATCGACTCCGGCCGCCGCCTGAGGAAGCTGCAATGGTTAGTGACCGTGATCGGCCAATGCGTCATGAAAATCCAGTTCATGGACGATGACAACGCGTGAGCCCGCCTTGCGCAACTCGATCGCCTTCTCGACCTTGCGCCCGTAGCACGCAAAGGCCCAGCATGGGTTGCCCTCCGCACCAATGACCAGGTAACTGACCTTCTTGGAGGGTGACGAATGCGCCGATCCGCCCAACTCCGCGACCAGTTGCTCAAACTCGGCACGACTGAAGCGTGACGACGCGCCAGTGAAGCAAAAACCCTTGTCGAGGAAGCTGATATCGGGATCGACGGCGCACAGTCCGACGATGGCCTGGCCTTCGGATAGCGGCGCCCGAGTGATGGTTCGGCTGTCGAGTAATACGGTGAACTCCGAGAAGAAGGCGTGGAGCATCGCATGCTCCTTCTCGTCGATCTGCTTGTCGGCGAGAACGCCTGTGATCAAGCTGCCGACCTCGTCGAACGGCCAGCATGTCTTGAGGTGCTCGTGCTCGTCCATCCACGCCGACAGGGCCCGCAACTCGTCCACGGATATGCGGGTGTCAGCGACGATACCTCCCATGATCGCGTGCAGGCGCTGCAGGTCGGCCGTAACCCGATCGTAGAACTCGGTCGAACGCAGGCGTTCGCACAGCCAGACGATGTCCTCACGTTCGTCTTCCGTCAGGATCCCGTCGGCCAGCGCAGCGGTGACCACAGGAACGAGCTCGTTGTACGGGTGCTGGTCCCGAAGCTCTTCGTGCTCCGCCAACCACAGCGTGAGGTAGCCGATTTCGAGGTCGTTGATGTGGCCGTCGATGGCGATGCCTTCGACGATGCCGATGAGCGCATTGATCGACTTGTCCAAACGCGCCATGGACGTGAACTTGAAATAGTCGCGGTGGTCCGGATGCATGGTGGGCGCCCCTGTGTAACGCTGTTGTGCGGCGAGCAACGAAAGCTTACGCGACTGAGGTTGGAGTCGACCACATAAGATCGACACAACCATCGATGGACGTGCAGCACCTAGTGGTCCTGCCCACTCAGTTCATGTACATCACGGAGTAGTTGCAGTACGCCAGCAAGCGCCTAGATTAAGCCTAATGGAAGCCCGCGCCTTAGGTGCTCGGCTATTGCTTCGGTTTGCTCAAGCGAGCTCTCGTGCACATTCCCCCGATTTGTTCCTCCCTCATCCAGTGTTCCAGCGACATGGAAGTGGAGGTGTCGGATAGTCTGATCGGCATCGATGCCGTTATTCTGCCAAACGGCGATACCGGGCCTTCTATAGACGCAATCAATGAGTCTTGCGGCATCTCGGACGGCCAGCATTAGAGCCTGGCACTCGCCAACCGGAAGGTCTAAGAGCGTCGGGCGATGGGCAATGGGCACCACAAGGAGATGTGGCCTTCCCCGCTGCTCCCGCGTGACAAACGTCGCGGTCAACTCGTCCCGGTGAAGGATCGTGTACGGTCGAGCTCCGCTTAGGTAGTCGCAGAAGGCGCAAGGTTGGTTGTCTGGCAGTACCAAGCCCGAGGCAGGCATCAGGAACTCCTGAGGGAATACAGAAAAGCCTGCAACTCCATCCGATCCAGCTTCTTGAACGTGCTCTTGGGCACGACGATCGTTAGTTCGTCGCTGACCTTTTGCTTGCGAGAGGCGAACATGAAGGAAAGTATGATCAATCGGATAGAGTCTTGGGCTGGCAAGACATTAGAGATCCTCGAAGGACCGCCCCCCCAGGGGGTGATTGCCAGAGGCCGACAGTTGCCCTTTGCAATGACTTCCGTCCATAGCGCGAAAAGACTTTCGGTTAGAGTCTCGATCTCTGAACTAGCCGAATTCTCTGCATTCATTTGGGCATAGGCTGAAAAGAAGATCCTTCTCGGCCCACTAGACACCGTAGCAACGGTCCCAAGCTTGTAGAGATCTCTCTTCCCATCCTTGGCAATCGACCCGATCGGCGTTTTGCCTTGCAAAGCACTCAGGAGGTCAGCGTCTAAGCGCTGCCATGAGCCCCCATAGAGCCTGTCAATCGTTTGGCCGAGAAGGCTGGTTCGCTCGATGATGTCAGGCGTCTCAGTGTCAAAACTATTGGTCACACCTACGACCAAATGGGTCTGCTGGTCGAAGATGTCGCCTTTGATGATCTTGATTTTTGTCGCAGGAGCGGAGTAATCACACTCAATTGGGCGAGGCCAAGTCATCACGAGCCCAATCAGCACAGACAGCAGCAGAGCGATAGTGAAGGCCAGGCCACCGAGAAGATGCGCTTGCGCTGGAAAGAAGAGAACAACAATTCGAACGATTGCAACGATTGTGCCCAGGGCGGCAAACGATTTAATCAGGTAATGACGCCAGAAGCGCCATGTGCGCATGTCTTGAAAAAGCTCATTCATCGCTACGTCATCCAGAATTACAAGCCGAGGCTTTCGTAGACGGATGGCTTATAGCAATACGGCCCAGCCGTTCGGGAGTCCGAGAACTTTGGCGCGTAGTTGTCTAGAGCATATCTGATGATCTTCGGCTGGAACGACACCGACATTGTGTAGTAGTTGGCATCGAGCAGCGGCCTAGGGATGAAGTTCTTGTCCACTGTCCGATCACCGTCCAGGTTGGCAACGACTACCGGAAGCTCAAACTCTTGGATTACTTCGATCTCGTGCGCGAGGAACGAGGTTCCGTCACCGCCCTTGCCTTTTGCATAGGAGCTTCCGAGTAGAACGACCTGCTTGGCGTTCTTGAGGCGTTCTCGCAAGTTACGCTTGATGGTTTCGGGTTTGCTCGTGTCCCGCGAAATGAACAAGTCGTGAGCGTCGAAGAAATCAAACTCGATCTTATCGTTGTCTCGCCAAGCTTCCATCAATCGATAAAGCTTGATGTCTTCGCTCGCAAAGGCAATGTAGGTCTTGTTCTTGTAACTCATGACTCCGTCCCCTCCCCGGGTGAATGCTGTGGATCCTGCTCAATGCAGAACCGGCTTGATTGAATTGATGCGGATGACTCATTTCTCACGGTGGACCCCACATTTCCCTCCGCCTTGGCACGTTGGTGAGAGTCCCTCCGAGCGGTCCTTCGTGCCCCCCCCCGACCGCGGCCGTCAAATCTGGCAACCTCGCGACTTCCGTGGTTCCTTCACGAGCATCCGCCACATCGAGATCGGCCACACTGAGAAAAGTTCTTGTTCAACGTTGACGGTCCGGCACCGGCACCTACTTGTCGCGTGGTTTGCCAGCGGATCGCTTCGCCGCGATAGCTTTGTTTTTGCCTGACGTGAACGCGTTCGGTCATTAGGTGGTGCACTCAACTCCCTCCAACTTGGCGATTGTTCGCACAGCATCGTCGCCATCAAAGCCTCCCGCGTCCCCTTAATGTTGGGTTCACTGGTCCAGGGTCGACGACAAGTCCTCTGCAGCCGAGGCCGCATCTGTTTGAAAGGACGCAACGGTGTCGGATGCGTCCTCAATGTCGGGAACAACGTCCCGCCAATTCTCATACTGCAATCGTTGGACATTGGATTGAAGGTCGTCAGATGCACTCTGCAGATCCTCCAATCGGCTCTCTAGCTCGTCCGCGTGTTCGTTGGCCAATTGCAGCTTGGCCTCCAACTCGGCAATTCGCTCGTCCTTCTCGTCGATCTCAGACTGCTGCTCATCGATGTCGCCTTGGGTGTATATCCCGAGCGGCTGACATCCGGATGCCAGAATTACAGTGATGGCCGTCGTTAAGCAAAGCAATCGCCGACCGCTCAAGCTCTGGGCCATGCTGGCCTTCTCCCCCAAGGCGGTCATTCCGTTCATGGTGATAGCGTAATGCCAAGGGCGCTTAACGTCTCAGACGACATGGTCCCGGTGACCGGGAGGCCAAGACGACTTTGGAAGAGCTCCAGCGCCATTCTAGTTTGGGGCCCAAGCGTGCCATCGATGCCACCGGGGTCGTACCCGCGAGCGAATAGCGCGGCCTGAACGCGCATGATCATCAGCTGTAGCTGATCTTGGCTCGCGCGCGAGGTCGGGCTTACATAGGTGTTTCCGCTCGGTGCAGGTGCCAATGAGGACCCCGGGGTTTCGTTGCTACTCGGCGCAATCGGTACGTAAGGTGAAGGGTCCGGCGGCGGCGTGTAGGAGCGATAGGTGCCGCCGCTACCGGAATAGTGCGAGCTATGTGACCGGTGCGAGCTGTGGCTGCGATGCGAGCTGTGCGAGCGATGGCCGGCATACATGTTGTGAATATCGGCATTGAGCGGTTCGACCAGCGTGACCGCGAAGCGGGCGTCATCAAACGCCTGAGTCATCAGTGCGGCCTGCCAACCCTGCCCCGGATCCTGCCCCGGATGCAGGCTGCTCAAGGCCGCCGTGGTCAGCGTCAGTACTTTGCTCATTCCGCCCCCTCAATCTGCATGATGGGCACGATCGCCCGGCTCTGCCAATCCTGATTGACCCACGAGAAGAACCCGCCGCATCGATCTTTGACCGCACAGCCCGCGCAGGCAGGCAGGTAGTCTTGCTTCCAGTCGGAGATGCTGCGCTGGGCATACGACCAAATCGCTTCGGGCAGCGTGCAAAGCGGCAGGTTGTAAATGGAAACGGGAATGCCTCGATCAGCGAGGTACTCCACTGCTTCTGTCAAAGCAGCTGCCATATCGATCGGATCAATCCAAAGTGTCTTGTGGTTGGCCTTGGCAAAGCCGATCGGCTCAATTCCCATCAGGGCGACGTGCTCAACGAACGGCAAGTTCCGGCAGATGAATCGCGCCAAGTCGACCAGGCGCTCGACCGTCGGACGCACCAGCACCACTCGGATCTCGATTCGCTGGCCCGATCCTTCCAAGGCATACAGGCCACGCAACGTTTCGGCGAATGCACCTGCGCGTTGCACGACGTAATCGTGCAGCGCGAAGTGGTCGCCGTACAGCGGGATCCCCCAGCTCAGTGCCGGATGCAGAACGCGGAAGCGCTCGGCATACCGAGCATCCGCGAACGTGCGGCCATTCGATAGTACGTGCAGATTCGTTTTCGGTAGCTGCTGCGCGCAGTGGCCGATCAGGTGCGGCAAACCCTCGCCCATTAGCGTCGGTTCGCCTCCACTGATGGCTAAAGAGGCTTCCTCGCGGTCGATCAGCTCGACGAGCTCAAACAGCTGCATCAATCGCCAGTCGTCTTCGATGGCGCGCGGCGGCTGGGAGCACATCAGGCAGTAGCTGTTGCATCGCTCAGTGGCGAAAAGGACGTTGCCATTGCCGCCACGCCGATAGCGAACCGCCACCTTGCTGGTGAGCGGCTGCAGTTCGACGACGTCGCCCGCGCGCATGGTTCGCGGGTCGCCCTGCAAAGAGAGCCATGGTCGGCCGGCGGGCGCGTGCCCTCCATGGTCGATCAGAAATCCAGCCCACGGCATCCCGGTCAACGCCGACAGATCGGGGCCACTCGCCTGTTGGCGAAGATCCAGGACCATGCGCTCTAGAGGAACGGCGCCAGCCGCGAATTCTGCGAGACCGGCCACCTTCAGCTGGTGCGATCGGGGCTGCCAGCCCGATAAGACTGCCTTTGCATCGAGCGCGAGCATCAGGCGGCCTCGACGGCTGGCACCCTGCCCGCTTGCGGCAAGGTCCAGCTTTCCAGGATGCGGCGCTCCGAAGGATGTGCCTTTTCCAGAAGTTCCAGCAGCAAGTCGAAGAAGCCCATCTGCTTGGCGCAGAAGTCCGAGCTGGGGCGGTGTCCGACCGTGTCGCCCTGGCGAGCGTAGTGATCGACCGGATCGGCACCGCATAGCGGCACGAAGGCGCAATCGCTGCAGCTCGGAAGCGCTTCGGCCACGCCGGCGTCGAGCACGCGTGCCATCGCAGGGGACGCCAGCCAGTCGGAAACCGGCTGCTCGACTCGTCCCAGTGCAAAGGTGTGATCCCCCATCGCCGCGAGCATGCGGGCCTCGTCCGACGGATAGACCTGTCCGTCGTAATCGTAGACCACGGTACCGAGTCCCACCCCCGTCGGCGACCGAAGGTCGACATAGCCGTGACTGAAGGGTGTGAGCAGTTGCGACAAGATCAGGCTGGCGTACACCTCCTCCATTGCGTAGCCGCTGCGATTGGTCGCGAGGATGTGGTCGAACGCCGTGCGATAGAACGCGAAGAACTCGGGCAGGGTGTAGCCGATTCGCGGCCCTGTCTTGCGTGCGAAGCCGTAGGGACTCAGCGGGCGCAGAAAAATCGAGCGGAATCCAAACTTGCGGTATTCGTCCACGATCTCTCGCGGCGCCGAGAGACTCCGCTGTGTAAGCGTCGTCAACGCCGAGACTGAGTCTTCGCCTAGGTGGCGGCGGGCCCGTTCGATGCCCTCCACCGTGCGGCGGTAGCTGTCGCGTCCAGGCCGCGGTCGGTTCGCGTTATGCAACCACTCGGGGCCATCGAGCGACGTAGACAGCTGGAAGTTGTGCTCGCTGAAAAACGCCAGTTGCTCGTCGGTCAGGTCGTGCAGCGTCGAGGCGACGACGAACTTCAGCTCACGCCGCTCGAGAACGTTGCGAGCCTGGATGCGCTCGGTTATGGCCCGCAGGCGCGCAAAGTGCAGGAGTGGTTCGCCGCCCTGGAATTCGACGGTCAGGGTCGGCGATGGCCATTCGAATAGCCGTTCCACGGCCAGTTCTGCGGCGCGTTCGGCCATGTCGAAGGCCGATTGCGTCAGGTCCTGGCGCGAGACCTGGCAGTAGGCGCACGTGTGATGGCAGCGCAGCGACACCACGAAGATGTGCAGGGCTGGCCCACCGTCCAGATAGCGCTTGCGGGTACGCAGCTGAGACAACACCGGCACGAGCGTGCTGCGGGCCGGGTCCGAACTAATGATGTGGCGAGCCTCAAGGTCGGCGGCCAACGACGAGCGTGGATCGAGCGTCCCGCTCACGACATCGTCGAGTTGCACGCGGGGCATTAACAGCCAATCGCCAGCGATCGACGTCACCAGCACCCGCTCCGGATCCCACGGCAGTCTTCGGAAGCGCATGGGCAACAATCGGTAGCCCGGCGTCGGGCTAACAAAGGCCTCGGGGGGTTGGAACTTCACGCCGCGGTCTGCCCGCGCGGACGGGCTTCGGCCAGGGCGGCGCGAACCAATGCGGTCTGAAGATCACCGGTCTGGATGGCCACGGCCGCACGCAGCCGATCGTCGAGGGCATCGTTGCGGAAGCGAAGCGCCAGGTCGCGTGTTTCAATGTCGGCTCGCTTGGGTGTCAAGCGGACACGGATGATGTCAGCGTCGACCTGCAGATCGACGTAATACTCGTCGGTGTAACGGTGTGCGGTTCGCGCCAGCACCTCGGCTGAAAACAGCGCCCGATCCATCTCTAATTCGGCTGTGTCCATGCTCCGCGTCCCCCCGGCCGCAGCGTTCGAGCCCCGGTAGTCTAAGACTAAGCCGTACGCCCACGAGCATCCGCCACATTGAGCTAGGCGAACACCGAGAAAAGTTCTCGCTTGGCGCTGGGGTTCACTGCCCGCGCTTATGTGTTGCGGGCTTTCCCACCCTTTCGCCTCGCCGCCGTCGGCTTCTTTGCTTCGGATCGCGGCCGCGTTGAGGCCTTGGCGGCAAGGGCACTCAACTTGGCCTCCACGGTGGCGATGGTCCGCTCGGCCTTGTCCAGCGCCTGCTGCAAGGCTTGCTCCCTACGTTGCGCGGCCTTCGTTGCAGTCGCGGCCTCGAGCTTGGTCGCCTTGAGCTCCTGCCGTGCCCGATCAATCTCGCGGTGAGCACGGTCCTCCAGCGCCTGGATCTGGGCGCCCCACCCTGCCCGCTCGGCCTGGGCCTCGGTCAGTTGCGCTGCCAGCTCCGCGCGCAATTCCGTCACGCCGGCTTCGTGCATTGCCGCCCGCGCCTGCGCCGCGTCGCGCTGCGATCGCACGTCGGCCAGTTCCTGCGCCTGCTGCGCCAGCAGCCGCTCCAGGTCGGCCAAGCGCTGGCCAGCCAGCTCCGCGGCTGCGCGGGCGTCGGCCGCTTCGGACTGGGCCTGCGCGAGCGCGGCAACCTGCTGCTCGGCCTCCTTCTGCAGTGACTGCATTACGGCCGCCAGTGCGGCGCGCTCGGCCGTGACCTCCTGTTCCGCGGCGGTGCGGCCGGCGGCGACGGCCTGCTCCCAGATCTGGGCAAACGCGCTCGCCACCGTCGCCGGCAAGGCCGGCAACGAGGCATGCCCGGATAAGCGCTTGGCCAACGCGTCCCACCAGACCTCGAGCAACTGCCCGACCCGGGCCGGACTGCCGCGGCCGAGCTCGAGGCGCACGCGTTCCACGGTCGGTCGTTCGCCGCGGGCCAGGACCCGGTCGGCGGCGGCAAAGACCTCGGTTTCGGGCACTCCTACGGGCATCGGGCGTGTTCCTCTGAATTAGGTACGATAAGGGCAGATTATCCGACCTGATTGGTCGGAAACGACGGAATCACTACGGTGAACGTAAAAGAATCCACCTCCCTGCGGCCACTGGCGAGCGTGCCCGCACTCGACCCGGCCCGACTCGATGCGGCCGCGACCGAAGCGGTCGCCGCGTTCGTCGCCGCCGGCACCGCCGCCCACACTGCGCGCAGTTACGCGTCTGCCCTGCGCTACTGGGTGGCCTGGTGCGCCCTGCGTTACGGCTGGGCGCTGGGCAAGGCGCCACTGCCGGCGCCGATGGCGGTGCAGTTCGCCGTCGACCACCTCGCACTGCCGCCGCGCGGGAGCTTCGCCCTGCCCGACGCGGTCGATGCGGCCTTGGTCGCCCATGGCGCCAAAGCCCGGCGCGGACCGCTCGCGTTGGCCACGGTCGGCCACCGCCTGGCGGTGCTGAGCAAGTGGCACCGCCTGCACGGCTGGCCCAGCCCCAGCGACCATGCGGTCCTGCAGACCCTGCTGGTCAATGCACGCAAGGCCCAGGCCCGCGCCGGGGTCCGCACCCGTAAGAAGACCGCGTTGGCGCTGGAACCGCTGCAGGCGTTGCTGGCGACCTGCGACGACGACGGCCTGCGCGGCGTGCGCGACCGTGCCCTGCTGTCGCTGGCCTGGGGCGGCGGCGGCCGCCGCCGTTCCGAAGTCGTCGCGCTGCAGGTCGGCGACCTGCGCGCGCTCGACGCCGACACCTGGGTCTACGCACTGGGCGCGACCAAGACCGACAGCAGCGGCGACCGCCGCGAGAAGCCGCTGCGCGGCCCGGCCGCGCAGGCACTGTCGGCGTGGCTGGCCGCGGCGCAGTTGCGCGACGGGCCGCTGTTCCGCCGGCTGCAGCGTGGTGGCCATGTCGGCACGACCGCACTTGGCGCCGACCAGGTCGCGCGTATCGTCCAGCGCCGCGCGCGCCTGGCCGGCCTGGCCGGCGACTGGGGCGGCCACAGCCTGCGCTCCGGTTTCGTGACCGAGGCCGGGCGCCAGGGCGTGCCGCTGGGCGAAGTGATGGCCATGACCGAGCACCGCAGCGTCGCCACCGTGCTGGGCTACTTCCAGGCCGGCCAACTGCTCGCCAGCCGCGCCACGCAATTGTTGGCCGTTGCTGACTCCGGGCCAGCGGCCGATGGCGCGAATCACCGGTAACGGCAAGACGGCAAGGCGATAGCGCGAGGCTGGTCGAGACGGTGCGGGGTTCTGGCACCGCTGCGCCAAGCGCGGCGGGTCGATCGTGCGGCGACCGGTACCGTTCGGAATCTGATGTATGTGACCGCCGCGCCGCAGCCCCTCCATCGGCTATAGACTCCACCAAGGGCGGCAAGGGCGGATGCAAGCGGCCCAGCACCTGCCACGAGGATCCACCTTGGACCAGCAGATCGCCGTACCGACGTCACGAGAACAGCTCTGGGCGCTGCTCGCCGAAGCGGCTGAGATCGAGCACCACCTGATGTGCTGCTACTTGTACGCGGCCTTCAGCCTCAAGGAGCGCACCGACGAAGACCTGTCGGAGGTCGAGCTCGGCGCCGTCGAGCGCTGGCGCCGCGAGATCCTGGCCGTCTCGGTGGAGGAGATGGGTCACCTCACCATCGTTTGCAACATCCTGTCGGCCCTTGGCGCGCCGGCCCATCTGGTCCACCAGAATTTCCCAATCCCGCCCGGCTACCACCCGGCGGGCGTGGTGGTGAAGCTGGCGCCGTTCAACCGGCAGACGCTGGCGCACTTCGTCTACCTCGAGCGGCCCGACGACACCGACGTCCAGGACGGCGAAGGCTTCGAGCCGCCACAGCACTACTCGCGGGCGCTCGGCATGGACCGGCTGATGACGGCCTGTACGGACTACGAAACGGTGGGCGAGCTGTATCGCTCGGTGTCAGCCGGCCTGCAACGCTTGAGTGAATCGATGGGCGAACGGCGCCTGTTCGTGGGCAACCCCGACCACCAGCTCGACGCCGACGGCGCACGCTTGCCCGCGTTGAAGACCGTCCGATGCCTGAAGACGGCATTGGAAGCCATCGATGCGATCGTGCGCCAGGGCGAAGGCGCCGACTCGTGCACGGGCGACTCGCATTACCAGCGATTCCTGCGCATCGGCCGCGAATACGACGCACTGCTCGCAAGCCGACCCGCGTTTCGGCCCGCGCGGATGAGCGCCCACAATCCGGTGATGCGGCCCCCCCCGACGCCGGAGGGCCGGCTGTGGATCAGCGCCGAACCCGCCGCCGCGCTGCTCGATCTGGGCAATGCCCTGTACAACCACTGCCTGCGATGCGTGTCGCTCGCCTACGGCGACGTCGGCCGGGAGGCGCAAGCCGCCCTCGTGTCGGCCGGTGTCGACCTGATGCACCTGCTCACGCCCGTCGCGACCCGCCTTGGCACCCTGCCCGCCAATCCGAGCCTGCCGCAGGCGACCGCGGGCTTGAGTTTCGCGACCATTCGCTCGTCCGCGGCACTGATGGGGGAAGCCGGCAGCGTCGACATCCTGGTCGAGCGCTTGCGCGAGATCGGCGAGCGCTGCGAGCGCCTCATGGATCTCCATCCGCAGGAAGCTGCCTTGCTGGGAGCCACGCGCACTGGCACGGAGCGCCTCGCCCATCGGCTGTCCGCGCAGGCAGAACGATGCCGGCGCGAGGAAGCGACGATGCTGGCACAAGCCGATACCCTGCAGGATTCAGTCGTTCGGTCGCTCCAAGCAAGTCAGGCGCCGCCACCGGAGCGCCTCGAGACCGGCGCGGAATTGATACCAGGCAGCGCCGTCGACATCGTGTACCACGGAGCCCGTTGCATCCATGCACGCCACTGCGTGCTGGGGCTGCCGGGCGTGTTCAGGGCGAACACGCCCGGCGCATGGATCCATCCGGATGCGGCGACCACCGAAGCCCTCGTCACGGTCGCCCATATGTGTCCATCGGGCGCGATAGCGTATCGCCGACACGACGGTGGCGCCGAAGAGGCACCGCCGCCAGTCAACCTTGTGCAACTGCGCGAGAACGGACCCTTGGGCGTTCGCGCTCGCATCGTGCTGGACGGTGTACCCGTTGGCATGCGCGCGGTGCTGTGCCGGTGCGGCGCGTCGCAGCAGAAACCGTTCTGCGACGGCTCGCACAACGAGATCCATTTTCAAGCCACCGGCGAGCCTGCCAGCGTGGAATCGAAGCCCCTGCAATTGCGCGATGGTCCCCTGAACATCGATCCGGAAGTCAACGGTCCACTCGTTGTCAGCGGCAACCTCGAGATCTGTTGCGGCACCGGACGCACCATTGATCGCGTGACGTCGACACGGTTGTGCCGTTGCGGCGGCTCGTCGAACAAACCATTCTGCGACGACACGCACCGCCGTAACGGATTTCGCAGCTGATGCCGTTGGACTGCGATCCGCGTCCCGCGGCGAAAGCCAACATCTAAGGGGGCATACCATGAGTCCAGCGGACGCGATCCCGTCCAGCACGTACCTCGACGCAGCGCGACACATCAGCGCGCTCTTCGACAGCGAAGGGGGCGCGTTAGCAGCCCAACGCATCGGCCATGTCTGGAACGGTCATCGCGCACTCGTTCAGAAGACAGTCTCCCCCGCCCCACCACGACGGTCCCGTCGCGAAGGGGCTGAGCGGCGACGCGACGAACGTGATGCGCCATGAACGGCGCGGCCGGAGGGGGTGAGCGGGAGGCCGAGCTCGCGCGCCTGCGCACCTGCCTGGACGACCTGGGGGCACTGCTCGCGCTGTCTGCTTCGTGGCCCGGGCGCGCGGCGTCCGAGATCAGCGGTGCGCTGGCCGAGGCGCTTCGGGCGATGCTTGACCTCGAACTCGTGTTGATCGCGCTAGACGATGAACTCGAAAGCAGTCACGCGTGGGGCGACAGTGCCCCAGATTCGACCACGGTAGGGAAAGAGCTTCGACGATTGCTTGGTCCCGAGCCAGGTGCATGGCCCGCCATCCAGCGCGCCAGCCTTTTCGGCCGGCAGATGTCCATCGCCACATTTCCCATCGCCGTGCAGCAAGGTTGCGGCACGCTCGCGGTGGCCACCGCCCGGGAAGAGTTCCCCACGGAGGCCGAACGGATAGTCCTCTCGGTTGCGCGCGACCGGGCACTGCTCGCACTGAACGAGGCGCGGCTGCGCCGGGAGGAACGCCACCCGGCAAACGAACTCAGCGCAATGGCGCTGTTCGAAGGGCTGCCAGGCTTCGTCGCGATTCTCGGTCCCGACGGAGGCGTCGAGCGGGTGAACCTGCAGATCCAAGAGTACTGCGGCCAAACGATCGAAGGGTTGCGCGCCTGGGGCACCAACGGCACGGTCCACGCGGAAGACATGCCCCACGTCGCCGAGGCGTTCGGCAGCTCGATCGCGTCGGGCGCGCCCTACGTCATCGAGCAACGGCTGCGGCGTTACGACGGCGAGTACCGGTGGTTCGACAACCGTGGCCGTCCGCTGCGCGACGAAGAAGGACGAGTCCTCGCCTGGATTGTGGTACTGGCCGATATAGACGACCGCAAACGCGCCGAACAGGCCGTGCGTGCGAGTGAAAAGGGGCTGCGCCATCAGGCCGAGACCTTTCCGCAGATGCTGTGGAGCGCGACCGCCGACGGAAATATCGACTACTGCAATGAACGCCTTCTCGCCTACAGCGGTCTCACCGCCGAAACGGTCATGAACGGCGGGTGGGTGAATCTGCTCCATCCCGATGACCGCGAACCGACCGCGGCGATCTGGCTCCGTTGCATTGCCACGGGGGCCCCCTATTCGGTCGAAGTGCGCCATTTTCACGTTGCCGACCAGACCTATCGCTGGATCCTGACGCTCGCCCTGCCCCTGCACGACGCCGAGGGTCGGGTCGTTAAATGGTATGGCTCATGCGTCGACATACACGATCGCAAACTCGCTGAGGAAGCGCTCAAGGCGAGCGAGCGTCGCCTCGCGCAGACGATCGACACCATTCCTGCGAATGTCTTCTCGGCGGGTACGGACGGCTCTGTCAACTACCTGAACGCGCGGATGCGCGAATGGTTCGGGCGAAGCGAAGAAAAGATCATGGCCTCCGAATGGGTCCATCTGGCGCACCCCGACGACCGCGACGGGACGGTCAACGCGTGGCTGGGTGCGGTGGCCGCAGGCGGCGCTTACAGTCGCGAGGTCCGCTTCTTGCACCACACGGGCGTGTACCGCTGGTGCGATAACCAGGCGCGTCCCTTGCGAGACGCCACCGGGGAGATCATCGCCTGGCACGGGGTGGTCAATGACATCCATGACCGCAAACTCGCCGAGGAAGCGCTCACCGCCAGTGAGAAGACCCTGCGGTTGACCATTGACACGATTCCCGCACTGGCCTGGTCGGCGCGAGCCGACGGGACCGCCGATTTCTTCAATCGCCACTACCTCGACTATGTCGGCCTCCCTCTGGAGGAGCTGAGCGACTGGCAATGGATGCGCGTCATCCACCCGGACGACCACTCAGCGATTCACGCGGCCTGGGAGCGGTTCAGTGCCGAGGGAACAGGTGGCGAACTGGTCGCGCGCGTACGGCGATACGATGGGACGTATCGCTGGTTCAGCTTTCGCACGCGCCCGTTGCGCAATGATCGGGGCGAGATCGTCAAATGGTACGGCGTCAAGGTCGACATCGACGAGCAGAAGCGCGGGACCATGATGCTCGCCGGGGAACGACAGCTGCTCGAATCGATTGCCGCTGGTCGGCCGTTGCTCGACGTACTCGGCGAACTGTGCAGCGTGATCGAAAGTGTTTTGCCCGAGTGCGTCTGCGAAGCCCGTCTTCTGGAGTTGACCGGGACAATCTTCGAGTTTGGCGTGGCGCCCTCGTGTCCCGCATCAATCGAAGACCTCATCACGGGGCGGCCAGCGCGACAGGCGTTGGCGCCTTGCGGATTGGCCGCGACCGAAAACATTCAGGTCGTGGTGGACGACCTGGGGACAGACCCGCGCTGGCTGGAAACGCCGTTTCGTACGCAGCTGCTCGAGCACGGGCTGTCCGGCGTCTGGAGCACCCCGATCCGCTCACGGGCGGGCGGTGTTCTCGGAACTTTGTGCCTGTACCATCGCGGGTGCACGGGGCCGCAACCCTACGATCAGGACATCATCTCGCGCGCGGCGCACATCGCGAGTATCGCCATCGAACGATCCCGTTCCGAGGACGAACTCAAACGACGCGAGTTCCTGCTGCGCACGTCAGAAAGCATTAGCGAAACAGGCTCATTCTCCTGGGACCTGGGCAATAACAAGCTCATCTGGTCCGAGCAGATGTTTCGCATCTGGGAAGTTGAACCAACGGAAGACCTCGGGCCTCCAACACTCCTGCCAATCGTCCATCCCGACGATCGCCCCATCGTCGAGGAGAAGATCGCCCGTATCTTTAGGGGGGAGGACAATGCTCCGAACGTCGAGCGGATCGTAATGCCGGATGGACGGATCAAGTATCTCAGTCAATCCACTGTGTTGTTCCACTACGACGATGGCCGCCTGGAGTGCGTGGGCGTGTCGCAGGACATCACGCGCCGCCGTCTGGCGGAAGACGCCGTCGACCAGCTTCGGTCTGAGTTGGCCCATGTGACGCGCGCGATGAGTCTGGGTGAGTTGGCCGCGTCGATCGCGCACGAGGTCAATCAACCGCTTCTGGGAATCCTCACCAACGCAGGGACGTGCCTACGCATGCTCACCGCGGACGAACCGGACATTGAGGGCGCCATCAGGACCGCACAACGCAACATCCGCGACGCGAACCGGGCCTCGGAAGTGATCAAGCGCTTGCGCGGACTCTATCGCAAGCAGGATTTCACTCCAGAATTGTTCAATCTCAATGAAGCCGCCCAGGAGATTATTTCCATCTGCTCGCACGACATGCGACGACGCGGCATCGTGCTGAAGTCCGAATTGGACGTGAGCCTGCCCCCCGTTTTCGGAGACCGCATCCAGTTGCAGCAGGTGATCCTCAACCTCGTGCTGAACGCCGCGGACGCCATCGCCAGCAACGATGGGGCACAGAAGATCGTCGTCCAGTCGTCCACCACGACGCCAGGGATCGCGCAGTTTCTGGTGCGAGACAACGGGTGTGGCATTGGCACCGAAGATCTTGGGAGAGTTTTCGAAGCCTTCTTCACGACCAAACCAAACGGCTTGGGCATCGGCCTGTCCGTGAGCAAGACGATCATCGATCGTCACGATGGAACGATCTGGGCGAATGCGAACGATGGTCCAGGTTCGACCTTCGCCTTCTCGGTTCCATGCGCATCGTCGTCCAACGTCGCGCACACCCCAACCGGATAAGCCTACCGCGTCTGCGCTGCTCGGCCTAGCGCGACCGGCGGCCTGGCGCGTCACCAGGCCGAGGCCCCGCCGTCGACGGCGTAGTTCGCCCCGGTGATGTACGCCGCACGGTCGCTGGCGAGGAAGGCCGCCAGCTCCACCAGTTCGTCGGGCCGACCAAAACGCTTGAGCAGCGTCTTGTCGGTGATGGCGTCACGCATGGCCTGGTCATCACCCAGATCGCGATCGCTGGCCGGGGTCAGGAACGGGCCGGGGCTCAGGGCCACGGCGCGAATGCCGTGCGGCGCGCCTTCCAGCGCGAACTGGCGGGTCATCGCGATCACCCCGCCCTTGGCGGCCGCGTGCCCGACCATCGGCGGCGTCTCGCCGCCGATCATGCCGGCGATCGAGGCGATGTTGAGGATGACCCCGCCCCCGCGCCGCACCAGATGCGGCCAGGCGTACTTGGAGACGAAGAACGGTATGTCGAGCTCGCCGGCGATCGTCGCGCGCCAATCATCGATCGAGAACGTCGGCATCGGACCAAAGCGCTGCACCGCGGCGTTGTTGTAGACGATGTCGAGGCCGCCGTAGACCGCCACCGCCTCGTCGATCAACCGGCGCGCCTGATCCGGATCGGTCAGGTCGACGGGAGCAATTCCGGTCATGTCGCCGCCGGCCCGGCGTACCAGCGCGACGGTGTCGCCATTGGCGCTGGCGTTGATGTCGCACCCGATCACCAGGGCACCTTCGCGCGCGAAGGTCTGCGCCGCGACGCGCCCCAACCCGCCGCCGGTGCCGGTGATAAGCGCGATCTTGCCCCCCAGCAGACCGATGGTTTCCTCAATTGCCATGGAAGCAGACATTGCGACGAATCCTTGGGTCCGAAAGACAGTGGGCGACTGTGTGCGCTGTGTATCTCACCAGCACCGTTGCGCTGCGTCGATTGCACCTAGGTATCGAGCGAACCCGCGGCGGCTTGATGCCGCGAGATCGTCGGATGGTATCGGCCGACACCATCGTGCAATGGCGACGGCGCGCCGACCTTGCTTAGATCGAAACCGGTTGGTCGTCAGCGGTGCCACCGCGAGACGCCCTCAACGCGGTTTCATCAGGAGCACACCATGACCGGATCACCTCCCCTTTCCACCACGCAACGCCGCCTCGTGTGGGGCGTTCGCATTCTGCTTGCCCTGGCCTTTGCAGCGGCCGGTGTGGCCAAGCTCACCGGCGCGCCACAGATGATCCAGGTATTCGAGGCCGTTGGCTTTGGCCAATGGTTCCGCTACGTTACCGGCGTCGTCGAACTGCTGGGCGCCGCACTGCTGCTTGTCCCCGCGACGGGCTTCTACGGTGGATTGCTGCTCAGCGCCACGATGGTGGGTGGCGTGGCCACGCACCTTTTCCTGATTGGCGGCAATCCAGTGCCCGCACTGGTTCTGGCTCTGCTCTCGGCATTTGTTGCGTGGCGCCTGCGTCCCTCGCGCACCTCCTTCAGCAGCGAAGCTCAGCAAAGGCGCATCCGAGATTCCATGTAATCGGTACCGCCGCGCTCTGGCGCAGCGGGCAGGTTCGCGGGCAGTTTCAGAGGCGCCCTTGGGCGCGCAGTTCTCTGCCGATCTCGCGGATGCGCCTCTCCCCCTCCAATAGCGCCAGCGGGCTGGTGTGGACCGAGTAATTGCCCAGCGTCAGCTCATGCGGGTGCTTGGCGGCCGAACCAAACACGAACTCCGTGTCCTGTACCGCAATGAACTCAATCGGACCGGGACCTTCTTCGAATACGGCCAGTTCTCCGGCATCAATGCTTTCTGGCGCCAGCAGGTGTCCCACGCTCACCGCCGCCCATGCCACCGAATGCCCGGGCCGTGGCTGATATCGCCAAGACTCGCCAGCTTTGAGCCGCACCGAGAAGTAGTCAATCGACGACGGCGCATCGATCGCTCCGCGGGCGTGGCCGTGCTGGCCAAGCAGTACCGTCACCGGCCCCTCGCGGCCCAGGGAGTCCGGGGCCAGATACCGACTGACCGGCTGCCCGAGCTCGGACGCGGGAGGAAGTGCGATCCATAGCTGGAAGCCACGCAGACGGTCGGAGTCACCAAAGTTTCCGCCGTGCCATGCGCCGTTTCCGGCGTGCATCCATTCCATCCAGCCCTGTTCGATTTGCCCCCGTCGGCCAAGGTCATCCTCGTAGTTGACCGAGCCCTCGAGCAACCACGTCAAGGTCGCGATGCCCGAGTGCGGGTGTAGACCAACGCCATCGACCTTCACGCGGGAGAGGTCCTGCGCGTCAATGAGATCGAGGAACACGAAGGGCTTCAGGACACCGCCCAAGTCCGAGGGACTCATCAGTCGCGTGATCGGTCCATGGCGCTGCCCTCGCGTCTTGTGGACGATCGGGCGCAGGCGGTCGCTCGCCACGTCACCGGCCGTGCTCCGGGAAAGATCAAGTGTGTTCATGCACGCTCCTTAAGGAGGTGGCTGCCTCGCGCGATCCGCGCGGTTAGCAGTACACCCAGGGCGCGAATCTAGCGGACGTGCGCCCGTGCGAGTACCCGCGCGACCTGGATTTCACTCGTCCACCCGTGGCAGCAATCCTGTCGACGAACCGGTGCGCAATCGCAGTTCACGGGCCGCTCGTCGCGACGATGGGATTAGCGCCGGCGCGGACCAGCCCCGCCGTGACCATTTTTGCCAGGGCGAATTCGACGAACGCACTCACCGCGCGCGGCAGCTGACGACGGCTCTGGTAAACCAGGTACATGTCGAGTCCATCCACCCCGAACTCGGGCAGCACGGGCACGAGCTGCCCGTCAAGCAGGTACGGGGCACACATGACGTCCGGCAACAGTGCGATGCCCACGCCGGACGTGCACGCTCGCAACTGGGCGAGGGCCGAGTTTGCGAAGAAGCGTCCCCGCACGACGACTTCGGTCGGTCCGTTGGCGCCATCAAGATGCCAGGCCGTGCGACCGGGGCCATCGCGACCTGAGATGCAATCGTGTCCGGCCAGATCAGCCAAGGACTCTGGAACACCGCGCTCGGCAAGGTACCCGGGGCTGGCGACCATGAGACCCCGGTTGCTACCGATCCGGCGTGCGATCAAGGTGGGCTCGTTGATCGCACCGGCACGGATGGCAACGTCGATGCCTTCGGCGACGAGATCTGCGCGTGCGTCACTGAGGACGAACTCCAAGCGCACCAATGGATACTCGGTCAGGAACAGCTTCACCCAATCCAACTCGAACCAGTGGAAGAAGTCCGCGGCGGCAGCAACCCGCACTTTGCCGCGGGGCGTCAGGCCTCCCTCTCCCACGTCCAATGCCGCCTCTGACAGGGCCTCGACCTGTCCAGAGCTGCGAGCGAAGAGCGCCTCGCCGGCATCGGTCAATGTCAGGTGCCGAGTCGAGCGATGCAGCAAGCGCACACCGAGCTGCTCCTCCAGTTGCCCGATACGACGGCTGACCGTGTTGGAAGGCATGCCGGCACGGCGCGCGGCCTCGGCAAAACTGCCGGCCTTGACCACCTGCACGAACAACGCAACGTCATTCAGATCCACCATGCTTGCTCCTCCTGCACGCCTCCACGCGTGGCGGGCGGTGGAGGGTAACGCGAGGCGAGCGCCTTTGTGCCCTTTCCAGTCAGCGCAACCGCTCTGCCGGTCGGAGCGGAATGAGTCCGCGCACCCTGCAGGCTCCATCATTGGCGTTCATGCGCCGCCCTCGGTTCTACCTTGCATGGCCGCCGATGCGGCGCGCAATTCCTCTATGAGGGTGCTCATCAACTGTTGCGTTGACATTGCCCGGACCAACGGTGCGCCCTGCCCCGCCCAGTCTGCGCCGTACCCGAGGTTGCCCGCAGCCTTGGCTGCCGCATTGAGTGCCTTGCCGGCGTCGTAAGCGATCGGATAGTCGGGAATCACCCCGTCTGGGACCGTCTCACCCCAGCGCGTGAAATCATTGCTCAGGCTGCGCGCGGGGCGGCCCGAAATGACACGCGTCATCACGGTTTGGTGGGCCGCGCTGCCTTGCAAGCGCGTTCGGAAGCCAGCGTCCGCCAATGATTCGTCGGTAGCCAGAAAAGCGGTGCCCATCTGCACTGCGCAGGCACCCAACGCCACGGCTGCGGCGACTCCCGCGCCGTCCATGATGCCGCCAGCGGCGATAACCGGGACGGAAACTGAGCGCGCCAGTAGCCGGGTCAACGCCACTGTGGTGAGGCGGCTGTCGCCGGCGTCGGGATCGAACACGCCACGATGGCCGCCTGCTTCGAAGCCCTGTGCCACCACTGCATCGATTCCGGCGGCCTCGACTGCCCGGGCTTCGTCCAGGGTGGTGGCGGAGGCCAGCAGCACTGCGCCGGCACGGTGCAGCGCGTCGATCTGCGCCGGGTGCGGCAGTCCAAAGTGGAAGCTCACTACCCTTGGCCGCTCGGCGACCAGCATCTCGAGCATATCGATGTTGTCGAGGAACGACGGATAGATCTCACGCAAGCTCGTGGGTGCCGGCCGCCCCCAGCGCCCGAACTCCGGCGCCAGGCGCTCCAACCAGGCGAGGTCCCTGCCAGGGTCCACCTTCGCGGGCTGATGCACGAACAGATTGACGTTGAGCGGCCCGTCACTCAGCGCCCGGAACTCGTGGATGATCGTTCGCGCCTGTTCGGCGGTCATGGCCCCGATGCCAAGGGACCCCAATCCGCCGGTTTGCGAAACCGCGGCGGCCATCGCCGCGGTTGAGACACCGGCCATGGGCGCTTGAATGATCGGGACCCGCATGCCGATTCGGGAAAGAAGGTCGCCAGCACCTGATCTGGGCATGTCTGCGTCCTCGGTAAGTGCGTACGGTAGCCAAGCCGCCTGGCGACCCCGCATTCCTGCCACCGTGGAGGGAACTCAGGCGAAAGTGTCACCGCAGTGAACGAACGTGCCAATTGCACAAAGGTGTCGGTCAGCACCAGATCGATGTCAGAAATCGCACAGTTGTGGAGGGCGCGCGGCCGCGACTGCTCCGCTGATTACGCAGTGCTCGGCATCGTCGAGCCTAAGCCTGGCAGGACCCGTACCGCGCAGCGGCATGCCTTCAGGCGATTCCGGGATCGCTCGCCGCCGACCAACGCCAACCAGGGCGAATGTGACGGCATGCGCGCGCGGCGGGGTGACGTTCGAGGTAGCCCTGATGCTCCGCTTCGGCTTCCCAGAACTGACCTGCCGGTTCGATCGTGGTGACGACCGGGCTGGGTAGTACCCCGGAGGCGTCGAGGTCCACGATGGTCGCCTCGGCGGTATGCCGCTGCGCCTGGCTCAGATAGAAGATCGCGGAGCGGTAGCGAGTGCCGATGTTGCTGCCTTGGCGATTCCGGGTGGTCGGGTCATGGATGCGGAAGAAGAACTCGAGAATCTGCCTGTAGGAAAGCAGTTTCGGATCAAACACGATCTCTATCGCCTCGGCGTGGGTGCCGTGGCTTTCGTACGTGGGGCGTTGCACATCGCCACCCGTGTAGCCCACGCGGGTCGATGACACCGTTGGTATGCGGCGGAGCAGATCCTGCATGCCCCAGAAGCAACCGCCGGCGAGGATCGCGGCTTCGGTTTCTTCTGTTGCTTCGGTTTCTCCGATCTCTTCGATCATGACCGCATTCCATACCCGGCCCGCGGGCTTCCAGATCGCACGTTAGCATTCCTGCCTGGCTTGGTTGCGAATTACCCCTGACTCAGGCCCGCCTCCTCGCTCGAGACGGGGTGATCGCTGGCGCGGCGCCGGCGCAACTCCGGCACCGGCATCCCATACCAGCCCCAGTTCTCCAACGTAACTTCTTCGATGACGACGAAGGTGGAGTCGAGCGGTTTGTAAAGCACGTCCAACAGGAGTTGGCTGACGCCGCGAATCAGCGCAGCCTTCTCGTCGGCCGTGGCGGAATCGCGGCCCGGACCGGTTCCCTCGCGGGTGATCTGTATCGTGACAATGGGCATCGGGATACTCCAGCTGAGTGATGGCGGGTCCTCCCGCCGCGATGGGTTTCAGTGACCCGCGCTCTGGCCGCCGTCGACGTGGAGGACCTCGCCGGTGACGAACCCCGCCGACTCCAGGAAGAGCACGGCCTCCACAACGTCGGAGATCTCGCCGATGCGCCCGACCGGATGCAGCCCCGCCAGTCCCGCATGAGTTTCAGGTGGATGCAACGGGGTTCGGATGATGCCTGGCGAGACCGCATTGGCGCGGATGCCGCGCTTGGCGTACTCGATGGCCAACGACTTCGTCGCCGCGTTCAGGCCACCCTTGGTCAGCGATGCCAGCACGGAGGGGACGCCGTCGATTGCATGGTCGGTGAGGCTGGTGGTGATGGTGACCACGTGACCACTGCCACGCTTCTCCATCTCCTCGACCGCGAGCTGCGTCACGTGGAAGAAGCCCGTCAGGTTGATTGCGATGTTGTTCGCATAGTCGTCAACGCTGAACTTGGTGAACGGCTTGGCTGTGAAGACCCCGGCGTTGTTGACCAGCGTATCAATGCGGCCAAAGTGCGCGAGGCCTTCCTCAATGATGCGCTGCGCGACGGTGCGGTCAGAAATGTCGCCCGCCACGGCAAGCACGTCGGGATCACTAGACGGCTTGATCGCGCGCGAGTTTACGACGACGCGGTAACCGCGCTCGCGAAATGCCTGGACCAGGCCGGCACCGATGCCCTGCGAGGCCCCGGTGATGATGGCGACTTTGCGAGAACTGCTCATGCTGGTGCTCCGGTAGAAAGGGGATGCATCGGGGCGTACCGCATTGCGAGCGGCGCCCCACCTGGCTTGCGACGACCTGGCGAACCGCCCAAAGGCCGTCGCAGGGGTGGGCGTGTCAATTGCCCGTGGCGTAGCGTGGTGCGGGCGTGGTGCGAGACAACCCCGGAAGCAGCGCACGCCGTGCAGCCTCCATCGCGTTCCACTCGTTGATATCCGGCAGCGAGGGGAAGGTCGCGAACTCGCCCTGTGCCAGTCCTGACAGCGCCGCGTCGACGGCGTCCTCGGCAGTCATGACGATGTTCGCCGGCAGTGCCTGGACCGGGGTGCCGGACAGTTCCCAGAAATCCGTAGCGGTCGCCCCGGGCAAGACCACTTGCACGCGGATCCCCTTGTCGCCGAATTCGTGGCGCAAGGACTGCGAGAACGCCAGCACGTAAGCCTTTGTGCCGCTGTAAACGCCACCGCTCAACACTTCCGGGGCCACCGCGAGGATGGAGCCCATGTTGACGATGGTGCCCCCTCCCCTGTCGACAAATGCGATTGCCGCCGCGCGCGCCAGGCGCGTCAGCGCGGTGACGTTGAGCTCGATCATCCGCTCGATACTGGCGACATCCAGATCCTGCAGGTGTGCGGTGGATCCGGCGCCGGCGTTGTTCACCAGCATGCGTACCGACGTGTCGCTGAGCATGGCCTCCTCGACCCATTCCAGGTCCTTGGCACGGGTGAGGTCTGCGCTGATGGTCCGAACATGGCGTGCGGTGGCGGTCGAAAGGCTCTCAGCCAACTTCTCCAGCTTTGCGGTGCTGCGCGCTACGAGAATGAGGTCGTACCCATCGCGTGCGAGGCGGTCGGCGTAGATCGCGCCGAGGCCGGACGATGCGCCGGTGATCAGCGCTGTGCCTTTGTCATTGATGATCATCGAAGTCTCCAGTAAGTGACGCGTGGACGAGGTGGTCCACGCTAGGCTCTTAACGCCCCGCCACGTCCAGGACCGCCCGAGCGAACTCCCGGGGGGCCTCCTGTGGCGGGTTATGGCCGATTCCGCCCGTGAGGAGCCGGTGCTCATATTTGCCGGTGAAGCGCTTGGCATAGCTCTCAGGCGGCGGATGCGGCGCGCCGTTGGCATCGCCCTCCAGCGTGATCGTCGGGACTTCGATCAGCGGGAACGCCGCCAGCAGGCGCTCATCCTCGTCGTAGCGTGCCTCGCCATCCGCAAGGCCCAGTCGCCAACGATAGTTGTGGATGACGATGGCGACGTGGTCCGGATTCTGGAACGACGCCGCACTGCGATCGAACGTGGCGTCGTCGAAAGCCCATTTCGGAGAGGCGAGTTTCCAGATCAGTTTGGCGAACTCGCTGCGGTTCTTGTCGTACCCGGCTCGGCCGCGTTCGGTCGCGAAGTAATACTGGTACCACCACTGAAGCTCCGCCGCTGGCGGCAGCGGTGCCTGGGCTGCTTGCTGGCTCCCGATCAGGTAGCCGCTGACCGAGACCAGTGCACCGACGCGTTCCGGTCGCAAGGCCGCGACGATGGCCGCCGACCGCGCGCCCCAGTCGAAACCGGCGAGCACAGCCTTGCGGATGCGAAGCGCATCCATCAGTTGCACCACGTCGTCGGCGAGGGCGGCGGGCTGGGCATTGCGCGGCACGTCGTCCGACACGAAGCGCGTGGTGCCGTAACCACGCAGGTACGGCACGATGACGCGAAGACCGGCCGAGGCGAGCAGCGGTGCCACTTCCGCATAGCTGTGGATGTCGTAGGGCCAGCCGTGCAGCAGAATCACGACGGGACCAGAGGTCGGGCCGACCTCCGCGTAGGCGACATCCAGGACACCGGCACGCACGGTCTTGAGTAACTCGAATGCCGCCGTCTTCACCGGCTTTGCCGCAGTTCTGGGCGTTCCGCCACCGGCGTGCGCTTGCGCGCCGCGGGCCAGCACGAACGGTGCGGTGGCAACGCCCAGTGCGGCGACGCCCAGGATGAGGCGGCGGTCCTGGTTGATGGAGTCGGTGCTGTCGGCACTGAAGTGATCCATGGCAGTCTCCTTGCAGTCTTTGTTGCGAAATTTCGCACTAGAAGTCGGCGTTGAGCTTGAGGCCCCAGACGAGTGCGCTGTCGTTGTCACTGCGTCCGCCCGGATGCCGAACGTGCTGCACGCTCGGCATCAACTGGACGCCGCGCAGGACGGCGAACTGATAGTTGAGCTCGACCGGGTTTTCATGGCGCGGCAGCACCGCATCCATCCCTGCGCCGGGCTGTGCCAGACGCTCGGCCTCGCGCGCGGGAGCGCCGACACGGTTTTGGCCAACCGCGAAGCCGACCCGGTCGTGCGGCCTGCCGGCGAAGGGACCGTGTAGCCACAAGCCGAGTGAGATCAATCGATCAACACGGTCAACGTCCGGATCCGAGCGCGAAAGATTGGCGAACAGCGTTAGAAGGCGCCCGCTCTCGTTGAACCACACCTGCTGCTGCGCCATCGCGTAGTAGCCGGTGGACTGATCGCGCATCAATGGTGTCCCGCTCTGCGCACTGACAAGCAGGTCGGCCTGGTCGGTGCTGTTGCGCCAGAAACCGATGCGATAAGCGCCGTCAAGGCGACCGAACAGGCGTGGCAGCCAGCCGGCTTCGACGTTCGACAGGATGCCGTCGTGGTCGTCATGGGGCGTGCGCAAGCGCAGACCCTGGTCGCCGTCGAGGTTGCGCGGGTTGACGTCGCTGGCACCCAGCTTGAGGTACGACGTGCGTGTCGGCCGGAACGTGACGTTCGCAAAGTACTGGCCGATGGGCCACGTGTACCAGCCGTTGCTGTGATACCCCGGCAGCGGGCCGCAGAAGCTTATGTTGATGAAGTCGCATGACAGCGGAAAGAAGTCGACATCGCTGCGACCCAGATTCAGCGTCACGCGCTGGTCGAACAGCGATTGTTGTAAGTAGAAGCGCGTCAGGCGCGTGTAATGGCCACGACCGTAGATCTCATGGGTTTCCAGCAGCGTGCCCAGACCCGCCTTCGCGTCGAGCTGCGGCCCGTTACGATTGGTGACCAGGACATGGAAGGAGGCTCCGGGCCAGCCCACCAGTGCCTCGAGGTTTGCATCCAGGCCCACCGCGAACTGGTCGGCATAGGCGCTTGCGTCGCGTTCCCCGCCGGTGCTGTTGTGCAGCCACTCGTTGATGTACGAGAGCGACATGTCGATTCCTCTCCGGGAAAGAGCCGTTCGCGCCCCGCCCCAGTCACCACTGATACGGTCTGCGTAGGCGTTGAGCGCGTCCGGATCACCGGACGCCTCGGCCTTTGCCACGGCCGGCAAGGCCACCGCCAACAGCAGCGGAAGAATCGCGATCGCGGGCGCCGAAACGGCCATGTCTGCCCCTGCCCCGCCGCATCAATCCGCGGTTCCGCCGAGCTTGCCCGTGTACACGGGCAGGCGCTTCTCGACGTCGGGATTGACCTGCAGGCCCAGATCCATCAACTGCTTGATTCGCTGCTGCGCCGCGGCGCGCTGCACCGATCCAATGAAGCCGGCCCACTCCGCGCCGAGCTGTTCGTTCGACGGCAAGCTGCTGTCGTCGACGATGCGCTTGATGTCGGCAATGGCCTGCTTGTCGAATCGCGCGATGCGCCGCGCCATGGTATCGACGAAGGCATCGAGCTCGGCATCGGGCAAGGCTCGGTTGACGTAGCCGTAGCGCTCGGCGGTCGGCCCATCGATGTCGTTGCCGGTGAGCAGCACTTCAAGGGCGCGTCCACGTCCGATCAGGCGCGGCAAGCGCGACATGGGACCACCGCCGGGAACCAGTCCCGCACCAACCTCCCATTGCGAGAGCACGGCCTTCTCGCGGCTGGCGAAGCGCATGTCGCTCGCCAGCGACAGCTCGCTGCCCACACCGGTTGCGCGGCCGCGGATCGAGGCGATCGACACCACCGGCGCCTTGCTGATGCGCACCAGCATGTCCGGGAGGGGGGGCAGGCCGGTGGCGCCATTGGGCAAACCGGTGGTGTCGGTCAGAGGCGGCACGAAGTCGTAGTGCGTCAGGAAGAAGTCGGGCACGTCGCTGTCGAACACGACCACGCGCACACGCGGGTCGCTCTCCAACGCGGTGACCACCTTGTTCAACTGCGGCATCGTCTTCGGGCCGTAGATGTTGTACGGCGGGTTGTGGAACGTGACGCGCCAGTATTCCGGGGTCACCCGTGTGAGGCGGACCTGGTCGTCGGCGTCGGTGGCCGAGTGCGGGGCGCCGCCGCTGGCTGGTGCCTTCTGTGCCCATGCGGGCATGGCCAAGGCCATACTGGCAGCGAGAATCGCCGTAGCGAATGAATGCAGTTTCATGACTTGGCTCCGATGCGGTGCTGGGACGGGATTTCGAGATGGAGCGTTGAAAGGCTCAACGCAGAGGTTTGAACGTCGCGCGCAGCTCGTCCACGAACACGTCTGGTTGCTCCCACGCGGCGAAGTGGCCGCCCTTGTCGAGCCGGTTGTAGTGGATGAGCTTCGGGTACGCGCGCTCGGCCCAGCTCTTGGGCGCTTGATAGAGCTCGTCCGGGAACGCGCTCACGCCGACCGGGATGTCGATGCCCTTGGGGGCGAAGAACGCGAGCTTGCTTTCCCAGTACAGCCGCGCGGACGACACCGCGGTGTTGGTGAGCCAGTACAGCGTGATGTTGTCGAGGACGTCATCGCGCGACAGCCCCTCGCGCTGGCCATCGAAGACGCGCGCGATCAGCGCATAGCTGAGCGCGTCGTGGTCGAGCATCCACGCCGCAAGCCCCACAGGTGAGTCGGCGATGGCGTACAGCGTCTGCGGGCGTCCCGCCATTTCCTGCGCGTAGCCCAAGCCGTGGCGGTAGAAGAAGTCGAGCTGGTCGTAGGCGCGCTTCTCGTCGACCGAGAGATTCGCGGGTGCAGGCTGTCGAGCCTGCAGCGCGACATCGATGTCGGCCGGCACCGTGGCCGGCATATTGGTGTGGATCCCGACCAGTTCCGGTGCTTTCAGCAGCGCCATCTGCTCGGTAACGGCGTTGCCCCAGTCACCCCCCTGCGCGACGAACCGGTTGTAGCCCAGTCGCTTCATCAACACGACCCAGGCACGTGCGATGCGTATCGGGTCCCAGCCGGTTTGCGTGGGCTTTCCTGAGAATCCATAGCCTGGCAGCGACGGAATGACGACATCGAACGCATCTGCGGCCGTGCCGCCATGCGCGGTTGGATCGGTGAGCGGGCCGATGATCTTCATCTGCTCCACGATCGATCCGGGCCAACCGTGCGTGACGATCAGCGGCAACGCGTTGGCGTGTTTGGAACGAACGTGGATGAAATGGATGTCGACACCGTCGATGGTGGTCACGAACTGTGGCGTCGCATTGAGCTTGGCTTCGAACCGGCGCCAGTCGTAGTCCTTCGCCCAGTACCCGGCGAGTTGCTTGAGGGTAGCCAGCTGCACGCCCTGCGACTGGTCGTCGACCGTTTCCTTCTCGGGCCATTTCGTCGCTTCGACGCGACGGCGCAGGTCGTCCAGTTCTGCCTGCGTGGCCTGGTACTTGAACGGGCGTATCGAAGTATCCTGGTCCACCGTTGCATTGGCGGAGGTGGTGGAGGCGACACTGGAGACGTTCATGGCGGACTCTCGGTGTGGAGTGGCGGACACGACCTGCGATGCGAGCAGCCCGGCCAGCGGAATGGCGAGCGCACAAAGCCGGATCAACGAAGCGCGCACGGTCGTCAGCGAAGAGCAGTACCGCGGGACTGACATCGCGCCGCGGCGCGAGGCATGCGTGGAGCACCAGGCGATCATGTCGATTCCTTGGTTCGGGGGGAACGGTGCGCCGGCCGAGGCCGGCGCGGGTCGTCGTCCATGCACAATGCGCGTGGGCCATCACACCAAGGCACGCGTGTGCAGTCGATTACACCAAGGTGTCGTTCGATACCTTTGTATGCACCAGGAGCCGCGCAGTCGTGCGCACGGAACCTCGGCTCGGGCCGTTTCGGTTCGCACGGATCAATCGGGAGAAGACTGGCGGATCAGTCCGCTTTCGGCTCGCGCCAGATCCGGACAGGGATCGACTTGTAGCTTGGCGTGCCGCTTTCCGGGTCGACGTGGTCAAGCGGTACCAGGCAGTTGCCTTCGGGGTAGTACGTGGCGACCGAACCCGGTGCAATGCCATAAGCCACCGCAATCACATCGCGCATTGTCCGCTCGCGCCTTACCCCGAGCACCGTCTCAATGACTATGGGGTCACCGTGCGAGATGCCGCGCGAGGCCATGTCGTCCTCGTTCATGAACACGACGTCGCGGCGGCCGAACACGCCCCGGTAGCGGTCGTCCAGACCGTAGATCGTCGTGTTGTATTGATCGTGGCTGCGAACCGTCGTCAGCGTCAGCACGGAGGCATCGCGGCCAGGCAAGTCCTCGCGCAGGCCGGCGAACGGCAGGAACTCAGCCTTACCGGACGGCGTATTCCATACGCGCTGTGTAGGCGGTAGCGGCATGCGGAAGCCACCGGGTTTGCGAATACGCTGGTTGTAATCGTCGAAACCCGGGATCACCGCCTCGATGGCCTCGCGAATGCGATCGTAGTCGGCGACCAGGTCGCTCCAAGGTACCGCGCTTGCGGGCAAAGTCGCCGCGGCGATGCCGGCGACGATGGCAGGCTCAGAACGCAGTGCGGCGGACGCCGGCGATAGCCGTCCGCGCGAGGCATGCACCATCGACATCGAATCTTCCACCGTCACCGCCTGCGGTCCGGCGGCCTGGTCATCGCGCTCGGTGCGGCCCAGGCACGGGAGCAGGAAGGCATGACGTCCCACCAGCAGATGGGTGCGGTTGAGCTTGGTCGCCACGTGCACCGCCAGCGGCAGCCGGCGCATCGCCGGTAGACACGCCTCTGGATCCGGCAGAGCCACTGCAAGATTGCCGCCCATGCAGATCAGGGCTTTCGAGCGGCCGTCGACGATGGCCCGCATCGCCGAAACCGCGTCGTGCCCATGTTCGGCCGGAGGGCGGAAACCGAATCGCGCCTCGATGCGCTTGAGCATTGCCGCCGATGGCTTCTCGGTGATGCCAACGGTGCGGTCGCCCTGCACGTTGGAGTGGCCGCGCAACGGGCAGATCCCGGCACCGGGCTTGCCAAAATTGCCACGCAGGAGCAAGAGGTTGGCGACCTGCTGCACGTTCTGCGTCCCGGTGCGATGCTGCGTCAGGCCCATGCCGTAAGTGACGATGGTCGCGTCTGACGCCGCGTAGGCTTGCGCGACGCGGCGCATCTGCGGCTCGGACAGCCCCGACTCCGTCTCGATGTCTGGCCAGCGCGTTGCACGAAGTCCGGTCGCCAACGCCTCGAAGCCATTGGTGTGCGCCGCGATGAACGCGCGATCAAGCACGTCGTCCGTTGCGTCCATTTCCAGCAGCGCCTTCATGATTCCCTTGAGCACGGCAGCATCGCCGCCCACTCTGGGCTGCAGGTAACTCGATGCGATGGCAGTGGCGCCCAGCGTCGCCATTTCCAGCGGGTCCTGCGGATCGGCGAAGCGTTCAAGCGCTCGCTCGCGCAGCGGATTGATGACGATGATCGGTACGCCCCGGCGAGCGACCTCGTGCAGCGTTCCCATCATCCTCGGGTGGTTGGTACCGGGGTTGTGGCCCATCGCAATGATCAGCTGGCAGTGGTCGAAGTCATCCAGTGACACCGTGCCCTTGCCGATGCCGATGGACATCGGCAAGCCAACGCTGGTTGCCTCATGGCACATGTTCGAGCAGTCGGGGAAGTTGTTGCTGCCGTACTCGCGCGCGAATATCTGGTACAGGAACGCGGCCTCATTTGAGGTCCGGCCGGATGTGTAGAACTCGACGGCTTGCGGATCCAGCTCGCGCAGGAGCTCGCCAATACGGGCGAAAGCCTGCTGCCAGTCTATGGGCTCGTACTGGTCCCGCTCAGCGTTATAGACCATCGGTTCGGTAAGACGTCCCTCGTCCTCCAGCGCGTGGTCACTCCATTGAAGCAGCGACTCGACGGTGTGCTGCGCGAAGAACGCCGCCGTCACCCGTTTCTTGGTCGCCTCCCAGGTCACCGCCTTGGCGCCGTTCTCGCAGAACTGGAACGTCGAGCGGTGATGTTTGTCGGGCCACGCACATCCGGGGCAATCGAATCCGTCGGGCTGGTTGGTGCGCAACAACGCGGCCGTTGCATCGCCGGCCTCCATTTGCTCCCCGATCGCCCGTGCGGTGGCCCGCAACGCGCCCCAGCCACCGGCGGGATTGCGGTAGCGACGGATTCCGGAGGGGTCGTTCTCGGCCATGGCGCACCTCGTGTCTGCACGATGGTGGAGCACTGCGCACCAGCCCTGTACGTGCGGTGTCGAGCGGCACGACGATGGTACTCCCGCGATGGGCCGGACGCGCCGACACCTTCGTATCATGGTTGTGGCCAATGGATGCGGGTAGCGTTGTCGTTGCTCCCGAAGCCCGGCGCCAGTAGACCGTCCTCATGAGTCCCGATGCCCGCTTCCGTGCGTGGATGTTGACCTCGCTGGCACTGTCGGCGGCATTCTTTGCCTACTACGTGGCGGCGGACACCCACATGCCGGTGTCGCCGGACGCGCGGCTGACCTATCGGGTAACCCGCGTTGCTCCGGAGGTCAGTGGCCGCGTCATCGACGTATGCGTCGTCAACAACCAGCGCGTGCAACGGGGCGACCTGTTGTTCCGCGTCGATCCGGACCACTACCTCGTGCTGGTCGAACAGGCCCAGCTCGAAGTTGAACAGGCAACCCAGGACAACGCCCAGTTCGATGCCGTCATCGCCGCCGCGATAGCGGAACTGGCACGGGCGGAAACGCAACTGCAGGACGCTGACCGCGATCTGCGTCGCTTCGATGAACTGGAACGTCAGCAGTATGTTTCACACGCCGCCCTGGACGCTGCACGCGCGCGGCGCGACGTCGCCGCTGCGCAAGTGCATGCATCGCTCGCAAGCCTCGCCGCGGCGCGGGTGCAACGTGGCGAACCGGGAGATCACAGCCTGCGGTTGCGGCGCGCACGTAACGCACTCGACCGCGCCCGCCTCGACCTGGATCGCTCGCAGGTGACCGCCCTGGAGGCGGGCATCGTCAGCAATCTGCGTCTGGAGGCCGGTGCCTACGCACAGGCAGGGGAGCCAAAGCTGGCCCTGGTCAGCACGGCCCCCAGTCTGTTTGCCGACTTCCGCGAGAAGGCGTTGCTCCACGTCGAGCGGGGGACGCGCGCGGAGGTCGCCTTCGACGCCCTGCCCGGCCGCCTCTTCCAGGCGGAAGTTGCCTCTCTGGACGCGGGCGTTGCCAACGGTCAGATCGACCCCGACGGCAGGCTCGCGGCACCGGAGCAGAGCGATCGTTGGGTCCGCGACGCCGAGCGCGTGCGCGTCAATCTACGCCTGCTCGAAGCACCGCCGAGGCCACTCATGACCGGAGCGCGTGCGACCGTGCAGTTGCATCCACGCGAGCATGGCGTGTCGGGCTGGTTCGGCCACTTGCAGATCCGCGTGATCAGCCTGCTCCACTATGTCTATTGACGCAGCCCACCTACCCTCACGCACGGCGCTCACCGAGGACAGCTGGCGTCACGCGCGGCGCATCGCAATCGCCAGCGTGTTGGGTCTGGCGACGGCAAAACTGATGGGATGGCCGTACGGCGCCTTCTTCGCCTTCTATCCGATCGTCCTGGTCGGTTTGGTGCGACCGCTTAATCTTGGGGTCGTGCTGCAGTTCGTCGGCAGCAGCGCGGTTAGCATCCTCGTCGCACAAGTGCTGATCATCCTGTCGGACGTCGCCCCATTGCTGGCCGTTCTTGCGTTCTTTGCCTTCGCAGCGCACTGCTTCCGCATGATGGCTCTAGAACGGTGGGTCCTGTTCCACGCATTGGCGATACTGTCCACCTCGGTGCTTGCGCACTTGGCGAGCTATCCGCAGGTCGCACCGGACGACCTCTACACCGCGCAGTTCATTGCAACCGTGTTGGCTGTCGTGGTCTCCGGTTTCACCCATGCCGTGTTGCCTGAGAGGCGTTCGTCAACGCCTGAGCCCCGGGCGAAGCCCCCCGCCATCGTCCACCACCAGATGCTGCTCGGTGCGATCTGCGCCACCGTGTCCTACGTGGCCTTCCAGTTGCTGGACCTGCGGGATTCACTGTCGGCGCAGGCGGCGAGTGTGCTGGTGTTGTTCCCCATGACGCTATCGGGCGGACGCTGGGCCGCGTGCACGCGGGTGATTGGGACGCTGCTTGGATCACTGTACGCACTGACGCTGCAGGTCGTGCTGTACACCCATGCCTCACACGTACCGCTCCTGCTCACACTGTACGCAGCCGGGGTCACGTGGTTCGCAACGTGGCACGTCCGCGAGGATGCAGGGCCTGCGGTTGGACTTAGCGCTGCCACGGCTGTCGCGGTGCTCATCGGGCAACTGGTTCCCAGTGCCGACCTTTACGGCATCTCGCTCTACCGTTTCGTCTCGGTTGCGATCGCGGTGACCACGATGCTGCTATGCATCTATCTCACACAGGCCGCCCTGAACTCGTTCGCGGCGACGCGTCTCGATAAGGCCAAGGAATTTGTAGCAAATGGGCCGCAATCGACACCTTCGTACGATTTGCAAGATCAGGGCGCGGGCGTAGCGTCGAGTTGCCCCCAACTTCCCCGCAAGGTGATCCAGATGGAAGAGCATGTCATCGTGGACTCGAGCTTCACAGCTATCATCAACGCACCCATCGAGAAGATCGACATCCCCTCCTGGTGCTTCAGTCTCCCCGACAAGGAATACCAGGGCTGCTCGCCAGCGCATTTTGCCGCCGGCGCGACGACGTCCGAGGATGGACGCCGGATGTCGATCAACGTCGAGGTGCTCGGCGGCGTCCCGATGGTGCAGCACTACGTAGAGCAGATTGCCGAGCCGCACCGCCTGGTGCTCGACTCGGTGTCGGACCTCTTCACGCCGTCGGGCCGGACAACCATCCTGGTGATGTGGGAACTTAGCGTGGAGCCGCTCGATGCGGGGCGCTGCACGTTCACCAACCACGTGCGCAGCCGGGCGACAGAAGGATTCCTGGATTACCTCGCGCGCCAGGGTATTCCGTTCGAGTTGTTCCGGGACCAGAGAAAGCCCATCAGTACCGCGCACAACAAACAGGAAACGCCGTTCTTCGCCGCCAGCATCGAGCGCTACGCGTTGCGTGCAGCTCGCCAGGGCTGATCGCCGCGACGCCCTCTTCGACCGTGGAGTGAATCATGTCCGAAGGTCACTATCAAAGCGACACGACGGCGCTGCTGCTCGTGGATCCCTACAACGATTTCCTGTCCGACGGTGGTATCGCCTGGCCACGCCTCAAGGACGTGGCCGAGGCAGTCGGCCTGTTGGACAATCTCCGTTCAATCCACGCCGCAGCCCGCGCTGCCGCCATCCGTATCTTTATCGTCCCGCACCATCAGTGGGAGGCTGGCGACTACGAAGGATGGAAGCATATCAACCCGACCCAGCAAGCAATCATGAAGCGGCATAGCTTTGCGAAGGGTACCTGGGGTGGCGAGTTCCATCCTGACTTCGTGCCGAAGGACGGCGACGTGGTCGTCCAACAGCATTGGGGCCAAAGCGGCTTTGCCAACACCGATCTCGACATGCGACTGAAGCAGCATGGCATCAGCCATGTTGTAATCGTCGGGCTGCTTGCCAATTCGTGCATCGAGTCGACCGGGCGCTTCGCCATGGAGCTGGGCTACCACGTAACGCTGGTTCGCGACGCCACAGCCGCCTACTCGCAAGAGCTGATGCATGCCGCGCACGAACTCAACGGTCCCACCTATGCCCATGCGATCGTCAGCACCGCCGAGCTGCTGGGCGCGCTACCCGACTGAAGGGCTAATCGATAGCCGCGGTCATCGGATCACTCCGGTACGCATGGGATGGCGAATGAGAACGTGGCGCCGCCGGACTCGTTCGGCTCCGCCCACAGACGACCGTGGTGACTTTCGATGATGCTCCGGCTGACCGAAAGTCCCACCCCCATGCCGTCATCCTTGGTGGTGAAGAACGCGTCGAAGTACTTCTCCAGCTTCTGCGGATCCAGGCCCGGGCCAGAGTCCCACACGCTTAGGCGCACGCCGTCCCCGACGTCGCTTTGGGTTCGGATCACCAGTTGCCTTGGGCGCCCCGGCTCCAGCGTTCGCATCGCGTCGGAGGCGTTGATCAGCAGATTGAGGACCACCTGCTGGAGTTGCACGCGATCGCCAGTTACCTGCGGCAGATGCTTGTCAAATTCGGTTCGCAGGCTGACCCGGCTGCGCACGAGCGCGTTGGAGGCGAGCGCCACCACCTCCTCCGCCGCTTCGTTGAGATCGACTTGTTCGACGGTGGTCTCCTTTCGCGCGAACAGCGATCGCAATCGCATGATGACTTCCGACGCCCTGTTGGCATCGCGGATCGTGCGTCGCGCCGTGTCGATTGCACCGTCCACGGCAGGAGGATCTGCCGCCAGCATGCGCAGGCAGGTTGAGGCATTGGTCATGATTCCGGCCAGGGGCTGGTTGAGCTCGTGCGCGATCGACGCCGACAACTGGCCGATGCTCGCCACCCGGTTGGCGTCCGCCAGACGCAGCTGCACGTCGTGATAGCGACGCAGACTGTCGCTGGCAGCGGCCTCCGCGGCGACGCGGTCTGACAAGTCGAGAACGAATGACACTCCTTCCGATGGCGTGCCTTCGAAAAGCGCTGCGCCGATCAGTACCGGCACGCGACTACCGTCCTTACGCATGTACGCGCCCTCGAACGGTGGCGCCACGCCGCTTTCCAGCATCGCCTTCATGATGCTGTCGTCGTCCGCGCTCCATTCTGGTGGCAGCAGCGCCTTCCACTGCATGCGGCCGGCCGCCAGTTCATGGCTGTCGTAGCCGACGATCTTGAGGAAGGCATCGTTGCCGTCCAGGATCCGGCCGTCCAGGTGCCATGTGAAGATGCCGATGATGTTGGCGTTGAACAGCCGCCGCACCCTCGCCTCGCGCATTTGCAACTCGCTGTACAGCCGAGTGTTCTCCAGCGAGATCGCCGCTTCGGAGGCCAGCAGCTTCAGCACCGCCAGCCGAGCGGGCGTGAAGACGTTGCCGGCGAGGCTGTTCTCGAGGTACAGCACACCGATCAGGCGCGCCTGCTTCAGCAGCGGCAGGCAAAGCATCGATCGCGCGGCGTGCCCAGCCAGGTAGGGGTCGGAGGAGAACGAAGCATCTCGCGAGGCATCATCGAGAAGCAATGTCTCCTGCGTGCGGACGACGAGCTGAAACACCGACAACGGCAGCCTGTCGGCCGTGACCGCTGCGGATGCCAGCGTGACGTCCAGTATGTGGTCGCCCGTGGTCGCTTCCGCTTCGATGTGGTAGTCCTGCCCGTGCGGAAGTACCAGCACGCCGCGATCGGCGCCTGCGTGTTCGATCGCCAGGTGCATGATGGTGTCGATCAACCGGTCGATCTCGACTTCGGATGAAATCGCCTGCGAGACGCGAATCACCGTCGCCAGCTCAAGGTGCTCTACCGAAGCCAGCAGGGTTCGGTTGGCATCGTTCTGGACCAGGGAATGTTCCAGATGAGGGTGCTGCACAGAAAGCTGACGCACCTTGCCGTCCGCCCCCCAACGTCGATACCTGTCACGCGCCTCGCCGAAGTAGGCCCGCGCCGCCCTGTCCATTCCGCGCGCCAGGAAGAAGCGGCCGGCACACTCATTGGCGACGGCCTCGTTGTGCACATACCCGCTATCGCGCGCAGAACGTATCGCCGTCTCGTACAAGTGCTCGGCTTCGAGCATGCGCCCTTCGATACGTGCGATCTCGGCGGCGACCAGCGCGGCACGATTCTCGAAGTTGCCGGCCGAGCATGTTGTCCAGACGTCCAGCTGCTGCTGGTAGCGCCATGCGGTTTCGAGGTGCACCCGACGCTGGTCGTCGGACGCGGCATGCCATCTCGAGGTGTGCGCCAGCGCGCCATAGAAGAAGAAATCAGCCGTTTCCAACTGCGATGGCGAGGTCCAAAGCAGTTGCTCGGCGTTGTCTGAGGCGCGCACCGCTTCGTCCATGTCGCCACTGAAATAGCGTCCCTGCAACTTGCGGGTCCAGTAGAAGAATGTCGCCAGCGCCAGAACCGGGCTACCCGTGAGGTGCGCCTCGGCTTCGGCTTCGTTGTAATCGGCGTCATCGAAAGAGCCGAACGTCGGCGTCAGTCCGCGCAAGGTGCGGATCAACCCCACCTGAGCGGCGCACAGATCCACGACCATGCCGAAACCGGCGTCGCGCGCGAACGCCAACCCGTTCTCGGCATCGGCCTGTATTCCGGCCAGTTCGTCGCCGGCTGCAAGGCAGTTGGTGATCAGCGCATCCCAACTGTAAGCGGCGAAGGTCAGGTCGCCCATGCCGAAAGCCGTATCGAATGCGCGCCGGATCAGCTCGCGCCCGCTGGCAAAGGGTTCGAACCAGGGCATCACCATGTTGCCGAAGACGATGTACGTGCGCGCCTGATAGCGCGTCAGCCCCCGCTTCTCCACGAGGTCGTAACCGAGCCGCCCGAAACGGTAACCGTCCCGGTAGTTGCCAAAACGCGGTCCGGCAAACGTGGCGAAGAAAACATAGCCGAAGCAAGACCCGTCGCAGTGCCCATATTCGAGACTCAGATTGACCATTCGGCACAGGACGAGTGAGGACAGGTTCTCGTCGAAGAAGAACGCCGGTGTCACGATCTCAGTGAACACGTCCAACATGTCCAGAACGTCCGGGTCGCTGGCGAGCGGCAGGTCGATCAGGTCCTCGATCTGGCGTTGAGCCAGCTGCGTCCAGATAAGGTCGTACTCCTGCATGACCTGTTCGCGGGTGGGTCGCGACGGCCAATCGGTGCCGTTTCGGCGCAGGTAATCCAGGAAGACCTCCACGCAGCGATCGCCGCGCGAACGCGCGGTATAGAGCGTCAGCCGAAGGCGCGTTACCCCCGCGAACTCATGGCGGGTACGCGCCTGATCGGCCAGACTGGCCAGTCGGTTCTCCGCCGCGTCCAGTTCGGCGGTCATCAGTTCGCATTCGGCCATGAGCGACTCGAGCGCGAAGACCAACTCGTAGTGGCCCGCCCATCCCTCGTCCTCCACGAGCAATCGACCGGCGCGCAGGTAGCTCAGTGCCGATGCATAGGCAGATGAAGCGCGAGCGCGCCGCGCTGCCTTTAGGTTGAGTCCGGCGACATGACGGCACTCTTCCGCCGATTCGAGGAGATCGCCGGCGCGATTGAACTGGTTCACGATGTCGAAGATCGCTTCGTCCTGCCCCTGCAGTGCCGTGTGCGCGGAAAGCAGCCGGGCTATGCGCAGATGTGCGGCCGCGCGCGAGTCCAGCGGGACCTGTGAGTACGCGGCTTCCTGCACGCGGTCGTGCGCGAAGCGATAGATGTCATCGTGCTTGAGGACCAGTTCCTGGCTGAGCGCTTCCCACAGGTCGGCGTCGAGCCGTTCCGGCGAGGTTTCGCACACCACGCTCAATGTGCGCGCGTCACTGGCGTTGCCCAGGCAGGCGAAGGTCTGCAGCGCGGCAAGTGTTCGCGGCTCAAGCCGCGAGAGCTTGCGGACCATCAGATCGACGATGTTGTCGCTATAGCCTTTGGCGAGCGTGCGTTGGCGATCCCACGACCATTGCCCCGCTGCGCGGTCGAAGGCGAGCATCCCCTCCTCCGCCAGCGCCTGCAGGAATTGGATCGCGAAGAAGGGATTGCCACCCGTCTTGCCATGGATGAGTTCGGCGAGCGGCATGACGCTCGCAGGCTCCTCGTGCAGCGATTCGGCGACCAGCTGTTTCAGGTCGTCAGCCTTCAACGGCGGCAGCTTCAGCGTTCGCAGGTTCGCGCCAGCCTGGCCGAGCTCCTCCAGCTTGCGGACGAGCGGATGCAGCGCGGTCACCTCATTATCGCGGTACGCGCCGATCAGCAACACATGGCGGACGTCACTCGCGGTGAGGAGGTCGCCGAGCAGGTCCAGCGTGGCCGAGTCGAGCCATTGCAGGTCATCCAGGAACAGCGCGAGTGGATGCTCCGGCCGCGCGAAGACGGAAATGAAGCGGCGAACGGTAACCTGGAAGCGACGCTGCCCTTCCTGTGCGGGAAGCTCCGCCACCGGAGGCTGATCGCCGATGATCAGCCGAAGTTCCGGCACCAGGTTCAGCAACAGGACGCCATTGGGTCCCAGCGCTTGCGCGAATGCGTTCCGCCACCGCGCTAGTTCGTCCTCGGGCTTGCCCAGCAGTGGTCTGACCAGTTGCTGGAAGGCCTGCGCAAACGTGGCGTAGGGGATGTCGGCCTTGTACTGGTCGAATTTGCCGGAGGCGAACAGGCCGCGCGGGGGAACGAGCACCTTGTGCAGTTCGTGCACCACTGACGATTTTCCGATGCCCGAGTAGCCGGCGACCAGCACCAGCGTCGGCACACCCGTTTCCACGACGTCGTTGAACGCGGCGATCAGTGCGTTGGTCTCCGCTTCGCGGCCGTACAGCTTCTCGGGGATCGCCAGGCGATCGGGATGATCCTGCTGGCCCAAGGCGAAGGTTGCGGCAGCGGCGCCGGCGTCGTGCGCCGCGAGGCAGCGCTGCAGGTCGTGGGTGACGCCCGCCGCCGTCTGGTAGCGCTCCTCCGGCGTCTTCGCGAGCAGGCGCACGATGATGTCGGACACCGGCGGCGGAAGCTCTGGAACCCGCTGCACCGGAGGAATCGGAGTTCGCGCGATGTGGCTATGCACCCACTCCATCGGGTCCGAAGCAGTGAAAGGCAAGACGCCGGTCGCCATTCGATAGAGAAGAACACCCAGCGCGTACAGATCGCTGCGAGAGTCCACCGAACGGTTCATGCGTCCGGTCTGCTCCGGCGCCATGTACGCCAGCGTGCCGGCGATCAGTTCGGGCGGATCGGGAGTCTGTCGCTCCCGTGGCAGGCGCGAAGCGATACCGAAACCGGACAGGAACACGTGCTCCCCGTTCCGGGCCACCATGACGTTGGCAGGCTTGATGTCACGATGCACGACACCGCGTTCGTGCAGGTGTGCCAGGGCCTTGGTCACCGATATCGCAAGTGTGAGGAGCTGCCGCGGCTGCATCGGTTGCCCGGTGAGGAGGTGTTCAATCGGCTCCACCGGCTGATAATCCAGGAGCAGCGCCGTGTGCCCCCGATTGCGCACCAGTACGCTGGGCCGCAGCGCCCACTCGCTGTCGAGATGGTCCCTGAGGGCATACTCGCGCCGGAGACCCAGCTCCACGGACGGATGTGGCCGATCCGCCAGGGGCACCACTGCGATGTACTCCCGCGTAGTGCCATCGCCGTGCGCGTGAAGGACGCGGCAGAAACCGCGCTCGCCGTCGTCCCAGAGCAACTCGTGGCAGGCCAGGCCACCCTCCGTCTCCAGCGCGGACGTCTCCACCATCGAGGCCTCCGGCCAGAAACTGCGAGGGATCACGCAAGTGCGTGTCGGATGCTCGACGATACTCCGGTGATTCCGGATGCGGCAATCGCGTGGTTCTCGCCGCCCCGCCAAGGCAATGTCCAGCCATGGACAGCGCATTCAGCCCGCGGGCCAGGGTCAGACTAGGTTGATGGCTACCTCGATGCTGGTCTTGAGCGCCTTCGAATACGGGCACGTGTCGTGACCGGCGTCGACCAGCGCCTGCGCGGTTTCCCGGTCGACTCCGGGCAACGAGATATTGAGGCGGGCAGCCAGCGAGTAGCCCTCGCTGCCCTGCCGCAGGTCCACTTCGGCGTCGATAGCAGTGTCAGGCGGGAGCGTCACGCGCATCCGACGCGCGGCGATGCCCATCGCGCCGATGAAGCAGGCCGACCAGCCGGCGGCCAGCAGTTGCTCGGGGTTGGTACCGGTGCCGTGCGTTCCCGGCGTCGAAAACCCGACTTCGAGCGCGCCATCGGTGCTCTTCGCCTTGCCGCCGTCACGGCCGCCGACGGTGTGGGTCTTGCCCGTGTAGAGGAGCTTGCGCTCGGTGTCGTTCATGTCACTCTCCGGCCCGCGAGGGAAGTCCGATGAAACTACAGGCCGGGGGTGCAGGCGATTGCACCAAGGTATCGGTCCCGGACGCCCCCCCCTGCGGAGCCGGGCCAATCGACACCTAAGTATCATGTAAACCGCTCGGTCGCGGGTGCATCCTAGGGCCAGGAGCTCATCTCGGAGGATCCGACATGACCAACAGTCCGAGCGGCGTCACCCGTTCGCTTAGCATGGATGGCTTACCGTGAGGTCGCGCCGACTGGTGGCGATCGTGGACGACGACGAGTCGGTACGTGAATCGCTCCCGGACCTGCTGAAGACAGGCGGCTACGACGCCCAGGTTTTCGCGTCCGCGATCGATTTCCTCGCCTCCGGCGCGGCCGACCTCGCGGCCTGCCTGGTCGTGGATGTCTACATGCCCATTATGTCCGGGCCGGCGCTGCAGGAGGAGCTGTCGCGCCGGCGGAATACGCTTCCGCTGATCTTCATGAGCGCCCACGTGGACGCCGAGGTTCGCCGTGACCTGATCGCGCGGGGAGCCGAAGACTTCCTGTTCAAGCCATTCGAGAGCGAAACGCTGCTGGACGCGATCGCCTCGGCCATCGCCAAAAGCTGAATGCCGCAAAACGCTTGCATCGCCGCTCCGAAAGGATTATTCACCCTTTGCATGACCTACTTCCGACGAGGTGGCATCCGTGAACCACGCCGCGCCCATCGTTTTCATCGTGGACGACGACATATCGGTCAGGGAGTCGTTGGAATCGCTGGTGCGGTTCGCCGGCTGGACCACCAGGACCTTCGCCAGCGCTGGAGAGTTCCTTGCGCATCCGCGGGAAGCAGGCCCGACCTGTTTGGTCCTTGATGTGACGCTACCCGACATCAACGGACTCGACCTGCAGGCACTGATCGCGACAGACCGCGCCGACATGCCGATCATCTTCATGTCCGGCTACGGCGACATCCCGATGACAGTGCGCGCGATGCGCGCGGGCGCGATCGAGTTTCTCACAAAACCAGTCGACGATGAGCTCCTGCTGGAGAGCATTCGCGGAGCGATCGCACGCAGCGACGCCGCGCTGGATGATGCGACGCGAGTGCGATCCTTGCGAGAGGCCCATGCCTCGCTGACACGCCGCGAGCGCGAGGTCATGGCGCTGGTGGTATCGGGCCTGCTCAACAAGCAGATCGGGGGAAACCTTGGCATCAGCGAGATCACTGTCAAGGCACATCGCGGCCGGGTCATGCAGAAGATGCGGGCCAGATCGGTGCCCGACCTTGTGAAGATGGCTGCGGCGCTGGAATCGAGCACGCGCTGATCCAGCCACCCGCTGTGGTCAAAAACGCCCCACGGGGCAGTCGCCGGCGAGCAGGGGGGGCGCCGGCAGCGCCACGCGGGGCGTGAACTGAATGGCCAGTGCAGCGACGGCGCAACCTAGTCGATGCGCAGTGCCTGCTCCATCGCATAGCACTGGTCCCAGATGTAGACGTCGTAGCCAGCCAGCCGCGGCTGCCACTTCGGCGTGACAGAGTTGACGCACTGGATGACGACGCGATCGATGTAGTCGTCGAAAATCGCCCACGGGTTGTCCATGTCCTTGGGGTTGACACCCTCGCCCGGCTTGGTCGTCGACAACGCCTTGCCCGCCGCGTCACGCAGATCCTTGTAGAACTCGGCCTGCTGTTGCACATCGGCATGGGTGCCGGTTCGCGCGACGTGACCGCCGACGAGGGTGTCCCATTCCATCGAGTTGATCTTGTCGACCTGAGCGATGGAGCCGAAGACGTCCTGGGCAACGGCAAAACGACGCCACGGCATCCAGCCCGGGAACACCACGTCCACGACCATCAGTACCTTCTGCTTCGGTGCGCTGATGAAGATGTTGCCCGGCTCGTGGCCGTTGCCATGGTAAGACAGGTCCAGCTTCTTCCCGCCTACTTCCAGCGTGTAGGCATCCTTGAACGTTACCGTAGGCAGCGGGCGGTCGGGGTCGTTGTCGCGTTTGAGCAGCCGCAGGGTTTCTTCCTGCGCAATGATGACCGGCTTGCCGCCCAGCGCCCGCGTGCCGCCGATGTGATCCTTGTGGGAGTGGCTGTAGACGACGTGCGTGACGGGATTCTTCGTCACCTCCGCGATGGCGGCGGGAATATGCGACGAGAACGTGGGCGGAGTATCGATGACCACCACCCCTTTGTCGTAGACCAGGAACATCGACTGGTATGCGTTGTCGGTGACCATGTACAGGCCGTCGCCGAGGTCCTGCAAGCGATATCCCTTGGCCGGATCGATGGCGGGCCCCCGGGCGGACTCGGGCACGTCCAGGTGCTTGTCGATCCGAACGCCAATGGGGGCGAGTTGCGGCATCTCTGCGTACGGAACCCGAGCGGGCGTGCCCGGTGCCGAATCGGAGGCGGAGGCGGACGTGGACGTGGACGTAGTGGCGCCCTGCGCAGGTGTGGCGGCCTCGGCCGTCAGCGGCGCGGGCTCCTGGCGTGTGCAGGCCGCCAGAGCGGCAACGGCGATCAGAGAAACGACTCGAGTGGAACGGATGCTGGGCATGGCGACGGACTCCTGGTGGGGTCTATGGTGCAATTCGATGGACGTCGAAGTGCGTGCGGCCGGGCCGCGCGCTTCAACGTTTCTGGTAGGGGTGGAAGATGTAGTCCTTGGTTTTCACTTTCACGTGGCACGCTTGCCCGCAGTCGACGGGACTCGGATCGACCACAAACTTGTCGGATGGCGCGTCGTAGTTGAAGAGCGCATAACCCCATCCGCCGGTCTTCGGGAACCGCTTGCTGTCCTTCTCCATCACAAACGCCTGCGTGAACACATCGGGCACGTCCACGGCGAATGGCGCCTCGCTGCTCTTCTTCGGCTTCCACTGCAGTTTCACGATCTTCGAACCTTCCGGGAATGACTGGCCGTTCTTCGGCACGCCCGCCTTGTAGGCCTTGATCATGGCCGGGTTGGCGACGATCACTTTGAGCACCTCGTCGGTCCGGGCCGACGACACGACCGCCCAGTCTTCGTAGCCGCGAAAATCAGCGAAGGCGATGCCACCCGCGGATTTCAGCGTGTATTTGTCCTGCGCGGAGAATGCGGTTCCGACTACAACGATCAGCGCGGTGGCGCCCGCGATCAATGCCTTGCTCGTGCGCTTCATGGGGTGTCCTCCGAACGATTGGTCACTTGCCGGGTGCTGTGAATTTGATGCTCTGCGAGGTGAGCAGGCCCCCTTCCGGATCTACCGCCTCGATCAGGACCTTGTGCTCCCCGCGAGGCAGATTGACCAGGATGATGGTGTCGCTCTGACCGTAATCCGCCCATTGCCAAGGCAGGTCGTCGACGGTTACGTGGATGTGCCCAACGCGTGGCGACAGTTGACGCGCCGACGCTCCGCCGACCGGAAGGATGCGCAGGTTCTCGACGCGGTACGGGATGAACGCAACGCCTTTGGCGAGCGGCCCGGGCAGGGGCGGTTCGATGGTCAGCTTCGGTGGAGGCTCGTTCTCATAAGGAACGACTAGCGACCGAGCCGTTTGCGAAAATGCGTCGGGCGCAATCATCGTGGCAATGGCAGATGCGGCGAGCATTCTGGCGTACCTGTTCATGTCCCGGTTCCTGCGATCTGCCTGGAAGATGGACGCCATCTGACCAGCGCGACGGTCGCACGGGAATTGCACAAAGGTGTTGATCGATACCTTGGTGCAATGCGCCGCCGCTCCCTCGGGAATCGACGGAGGTACCAACACCTTTGTCTGCTTCCTTTCCAGACGCAGCTATCTATCCTCGGGTCAGCGACTGGCCATCGGCCGTCACTGTCCACCATGTCCGAAGAGGTAATGCGCCGTGCACAAGCAGATCGAGATCACGCAGCCCGCCACGGGCTACTGGCACGCGACGTTCCATAATCCGCCGATCAACCTGATCGACCTGGACACCATCGACGAGCTTTCGCGCCTGGTCGCCACCTTGGAGCAGGACGTCGACGTGAAGGTGATTGTGTTCCACAGCCTCGATCCGGATTTCTTCCTCGCCCATTACGACGTATTGAGCGATCGCGAGCGTTCAGCATCGATGCCCGACGGCCCGACAGGCATGCGACCCTGGCTCGACGTGCTGGCACGCATTAGCCGGGCACCAGTGGTGTCGATCGCGGCCATACGGGGGCGCGCGCGCGGCGCAGGGAGCGAATTCGCCCTCGCGTGCGACATGCGCTTCGCCAGTCGCGAGAAGGCGGTGCTGGGGCAGTTCGAGGTGGGCGTCGGTGCCGTGCCCGGAGGTAATCCGATGGCCCGCCTGGCGGGTCTAATGGGCCGCGGGCGCGCCCTGGAAGTCGTGCTCGGTGCGGACGATTTCCCCGGTGACCTCGCCGAACGATACGGCTACGTCAATCGCGCGGTACCCGACGCCGAGTTAGATACGTTCGTGGATGCATTCGCCCGCCGCATCGCGAGCTTCGACAGGCAATCGCTGGTCGAGGCGAAGCGCTTCGTCGACGAAGTCTCGCTGCCCGACGACTCGCTATTTCCGCCGGCGCTGGAACAGTTCTATCGCTCGATCGCGAGGCCCGGCACCATGACTCGCGTGACGCGACTGCTCGAGTCGGGACTCCAGACGCGTTCCGAAATGGAGTTGGAGCTCGGGCGCAACGTCGCGGCTGAAGCCCCGAAGCGTTAGACGCTCCTATGCCCGAAGCGTCCACAAGCGGCACTCCAGCATAGATCGGAAGACAATGTCGGCCGTGGACAGCCGAGGCAATTTTGCGATCACAGGGCGACGGTCCGGAAGGGGCAAGACCTGCTTATCACCGCCCTCCTCAGGCGCCGTAAGAGCACAGTTTCGCCTTACCCCGACGTCCGTATATGGACTCCTCCTCTGGCTGCAAGCATCCTGCATCCGGCGCCCTAGTCGACTGCGCACGTATATCCGGCCTCGGACTGATTGAATCGCTTAGCGATGCTGGGCCTTGATGGGCTATTCGCGTGCCGGCTCCCAATCGCTATCACGTGCTTACGCACCAGGACATTTAGGGGTTTGCCGACGCCGGTCCGACCGGTTTGCCATCTGCAGGTTGTTCGCAGGGGGATTTCCTAGTTGTCAGGCGGCAGCAAGGTCCGGTTGATAGTTGGTGCCGTGGCGCAGCATGGCCCAGGCCATGCGCGCGGTCTTGTTGGCCAAGGCCACGCAGGCCACGTTGGGATGTGACCGTTCTGCCAGTCGGCAGACCCATCTACTAAGTCGGTCCTCTTTGCCCTTAGCCGTTCGCAGCATCGCCCGCGCACCATGCACCAACAAGGACCGTAGATAGGCATCGCCGCGTTTGCTGATGCCAAGAAGGCGCTCTTTTCCACCCGAACTATGCTGACGGGGCGTCAGGCCCAACGACGCCGACAGCTGGCGGCCATTGGCAAACTGCTTGGCGTCACCCACTGCGGCCACCAATGCCGTGGCGATCATCGGCCCGACGCCACGAAGTTGTTGGAGCCGCACAGCATCCGGATCGCTTTTGGCAATGGCGCCGATGTCTGCGTCGAGTTCGGCGACGCGGTCATCCAAAGCGCGTACGTCGTGCCACAGCCCATCGAGCAGATGACGGAAACGATCGCTAAGGCCGTTATCAGCATCTTCCAGCCAGCAGGGAATCGCGCGACGCAGGGACAACAGTTCCTTGGGAGCGCCCAGTCCGTACTCCGCTACCAACCCGCGGATCTGGTTGGCCTTGGCCGTGCGCTGCTCCACCAAGCCTGCACGAATGCGGTGAGCGGCCTGAATATCCTGTTGCTCCACCGACTTCACCGACACGAAGCGCATGCTGGGTCGGCTCATTGCCTCGCATATCGCTTCCGCGTCGTTGGCGTCGTTCTTGTTGCTCTTCACATAAGGCTTCACGAACTGCGGAGCGATCAGCTTCACGCGGAATCCGCGGGCCTGCAGTTGCCGAGCCCAGTGATGGGCGCCGCCGCAGCTCTCCATTCCGATTTCGCATCCGGCCGGCGCCGCCTCTTTCACCGCCTGCAGCCAGCGGTCTCGAGACAGCCGCCTGCACCATGCTGGTCGTTCCTGGCGATCCACGCCGTGCACCTGGAACACGTTCTTGGCCAAGTCGACCCCAATGCGCATAAGCTCGTTGATGGTGGGCTCCTTCTCGCCGCGACTGTCTTCGGAAATTCAGTCTGGCACCCATCAGGTGCCAAGGTGAGGAGGAGTCCATCCCATTGCTAACGGCGAGGAGGTGGTCGGTTCCCACCGGACTCGGCCAGGATCTCACGAACCGAGCTGTGGCGCCGATCAAACAGCCGTGCGATCTGATGCAGCGACTCGCCCTGCTGCCATCGGTCCCACATCTGGGCCCTCTGGCTTTCCGTGTAACAGATCCTTGCCCGGTACTTCATCTGCAACACTCCTGCTGCTGAGGCAGTCATCAGTGTGTTGCATCGACCGGTTGAGCCCGCAACCCTTAGCGGACCTTCAAAGCGGAGGGGACCTGGATTTTCCATCCGTCGTTTTCGAACGGAACTCGCCAACAACCTCATACATGCCGGGAGCAAATGTAGCGAATGACAGGGCTTCCTCGAGAAATGGGCGTGGGGCTGGGTCTTGGCGCATGGCCTCATAGTCAGCGAGGCTGGCCCATTTAGCGTACATGGTGACCTTGCTGCCGTCTGTGCTGCGATGAAGGGTCGACGAAACGAACCCAGGCGCTTTGCTGACGATCTCGCCGGTGACCTTGGTCAATATATCGACCAATCGCTGTTGATTGGGCGGATCGACTTGGAAGACATTGATGAAGACAATCACGGCGTTTCAACCTGGGGCGAAAAGCGAATTGATCATACGAGATTTCAGCGGCTCTAGCTTTTTTTAGCCGTCGAGATACGGCGAAAGCGGAATGATCGCGACTTTGACCAACCGATTTCTCTTCGAATCGGCCTCAGCTTTCCGGCGAGACGCATAGCGTCCGGCCCCTGTCGTTGTTTGATCGGCCTGGTGCTGTCCTGGCGGCCAGGGATGTGCCCCACCCTGCAATCAGGATCGAAGTATCCGTAGGCGAGCAATGCAGTCAGAACCAGCGGGGCGAGTACAGCACCGATGCCATCCACGTGTACGAGGAAGGCGAGGCGAAGCCCGGTGGTCAGGGTGTTACGGTCCAGCTTGGTCTGCCGGAGGCCGGAGCCCCCGGTCATTTCGATGGCGCCATTTCGCGCTTGCGAGGAATCGGCCAGGTGGCGCGCCCCGCGAATACAGTTCGTTAAGAACCCGCCAGCACGTCCGCGGCGCGAAGCAGGCGCTGCACGTAGCCCTCCACGTCCTGCGAGCCGCTCCAAAGCAGATTCCCGCCGACGAGGTAGCTGGGTACGCCGGTCAACCCGGTCTCAAGTACGTCCGCCGCGAGTCCGCGCACCGTGTCAAGGCCCGAGATTGCACGTTGCACCGCTCCCTCGCGCAGGCCAACCGCATGCGCGATGCGTGCGAGCACTGCGTGATCGCCGATGTCCTGGCCCTGCTCGAAGTAAGCGACAAAGAGCGCATCGACGAGACGCTCCTGCTGCCCAGCCCCGCCCTCCTCGCTCGCAAGGCGCACCAGCGCATGGGCGGTAACGGTGTTGGACGTGCGGGTCTGCCTCCCGTAGTCGAAATTCGCACCCACGCGCTTGCCGGCTTCGACTGCGCGCGCGTCCATCGCGAGCGCGGTTTCCCAGCCGAAGCGTTTGGATCGGAACTGCTTCCGATCCATGCCATCGTCGGGCAGATCCGGATTGAGCAGGTACGGCAGCCAATCAATTTCGATGTCCACGCCCTGCGCGGCCAGACGCACCAGCGCCTGGTCGAGGCTGCGCTTCCCGATGAAGCACCAGGGGCAGATCAAGTCGATCACGACCTGCAAATGCAGCTTGCGACGCATCACTTCGCCTCCGCGGGGTCCGCCGACGCCCTGGGAAGCGCCGGTGACAACGGTGACTTTGCTGAAATTGTTCATGGGTAGGTTCCAAGATTGCGGAGGAGCGTCGGGTAATTCCGACGGAGCCCAATCTAGGTGCCGGGCGACGGCTTGCGAATCCACGTCGTCAGGCAGACATTGTTGCGCGAAACGGTGTGATCGCCCGCCTACGGGCGCAGGCGCCCGAAGGCGGCCCGTAGCCTCGGCAGGGCGAAATCGACGAATGCCCGCACCTTCGGCACGGCGAGCCGTCCCTGCGGCGAGACCAGGTGAACCGGGATGGGCTTGGGCTCGGCATGCGCGAGGATGATGCGCAACGCGTCCTGTTCGAGTTGCGGCGCGACGTGGTACGACAGTACGCGCGCGATGCCATGGCCTTCGACCACGGAAGCGATCGCGGCGTGAACGTTGTTCACCACCAGACGCGGCGTGAACGACAACGTGCGCGGGATCTGCGAGCCGTCATCGGCGGGCGTGAAGCTCCATGACTCCATGCCCATGTGCGCCGTGGTGATGATGTCGTGTTTGGTCAAGTCTGCGATTTCGTCGATGCGCGGGTGCATGGCCAGATAGCGCGGGGCGGCGACGACTACGCGGCGTACATCTCCAACGGCATGCGCAACCAGGCTGGAATCGGCCAGATGCGTGATGCGCAGCGCGAGATCCATGCCTTCGTCTATCAGGTTGACCGCGCGCTCGACCAGCTGCATCCGTACCTGCACGGTCGGATGCTCGTCCATGAAGGCATCGACGATGGGACGCAACACCTCCACGCCCGCGTACACGGTCGAAGTTATCGTCAGCGTGCCGCGCGGCACGGACCGTTCGCCCGCGGCCTGGCGTTCGGCCTCTTCGAGTTCGGCCAGAACACGGCGTGCCGCGGTGGCGTAGCGCTCACCCGCCTCGCTCAACTTGATCGAGCGCGTGGAGCGGTGCAGCAGCGGGACGCCGACACGCCCCTCCAGGAACGCGACGGCGCGGCTCACCGCCGCCGCGGAGCGCCCGGTCTTGCGGCTCGCGCCGGCGAGACTGCCCTCGTCGATCGCAGCAATGAAGGTCTTCATGGCCTCGAAGCGGTCCATCGGGTTAGCTGCCTGGACTGCTATTGCCCGCGGGTACGAACGCGAGCTCGCGCACGTTCGCGGCGTCGTGCTCGTTCAGGACTATGGTTATCGTGCTCGGATCGGCCCCGAGCGCGCGAATCGTCGCATCAACAAGGCCCGCCATCAGGCGCTGTTTCCGTTCGGGCGATAACTTCTTCGATAGATGGCACTGGATCAGCGGCATGTTCAGTGCCTCCTGAGGGTTTCGTGGACGCACTGCCGAACTCCGGGAGGTGCTTCGCGTTCTCGACGAAGTTGATGCCGGGGTTCTCATGCAGGATCAGGTGGATGTTCTCGCGCGGCTCGCCCGTGGCTTCGCTCACCACGTCGAGCAGCGCCGCCGCGAATGCCCGCTTCTGTTCGTCCGTCCGCCCGGTGCGCAGGTCGATTGTGAGGATGGCCATTGGTTCAATCCTTTAGTTCGTCTATGAGCGCGCGCATCATGCTCTCCAGCGGAAGTCGCACGATGAAGCGACTTCCAGCTCCGACGCCAGCACTGCGTGCCTCGATGTGCCCGCCATGACCCTCGATGACTTGTTTCGCAACCGCCAGTCCCACGCCAAGCCCTCGCGAACTGGTGATCGTGGGCGTATCGCCTTGCATGAACATATCGAATATGCGGGGCAGCACGTCAACGCTGATGCCGACGCCATCATCCTCGACAGTGACGACAGCTTCGTCGCGATTTCGCTCTATCGTGACGCCGATCCGACCACAGGGGCTGCAGTATTTGACGGCGTTGTCAAGCAAATTAGCGAATACCTGCATCAGTCGCAACGGATCTGCATTCACCTGGATAGGGCTTTTCGCCACCTGCAAATTGAACTCCCGTCCTCCAATATCAACTCGCTGGCAGCACGCGTTGACGGCCCCACGCAGCAAATCAGAAAGATCCACATTCTTCTTTTGCAGCGTGAACTTTCCAGACGTTACGCTCGCGACATCCACCAGATCGTCAACGATTCGCGCGATGTATCCGAGCTGCTGATCGATCAGCGGCAAGGCGTGGTCAATCTCGGCCACGCCATGACTGGCACGCCCTAGCATGCGAACGGCGCACCACGCCGCGGAAAGTGGATTGCGCAACTCATGGGCCACGATGGCGAGTTGTCTCATCTCAATTATCTCGCGTGATTCGCTTGAAACGAGCATTCGCTTCCCCTGTTGAATACAGTGACCGATTTCTGCCAATTGGAGCACGATCGGCCTCTCGCGCCTCTTGGACGAAGGTGTCGATTCCTGCCGAGATTCCGATCACGCCACTCAGGTCAACGGACGGTCGATCGCTTATGTGGGGTGTAACGCCACCTGACGCGCCTGCCCCGCTCCGGCTGTGCACGGACCTCCGTCATGCATGTTCGATTCACCCTTGACGAGTATTGGCTCGCTATCGGCGGGGCCCGAAGTGCCGGCCGTCAGGTTCCGATTGGCGAGGCCGAAGCTACGAGAACATCGAGCTGGCAGTTCGCGTCATCGCGTCGAAGGGGGATGCCCGCCGAGTGCGGCGTGCCACCGCTCGGCCGTTTCTAGTGGCTTCCATATCGGCGCTACGGGCCAGCTACTTCACGTGCCTATCCAGGAAGGACAGCATAAGCAAGGAGACCTCGTCGACCTTCTCATCGAGCGCGAAGTGTCCTGCGTCCAACAGGTGAAACTCTCCCCCCGGCAGGTCCCGTTTGTATGCGTCCGCACCCGCTGCGATGAACGATGGATCATTCTTTCCCCATATCACCAAGGCACTTGGCTGCTGCTTGCGCAGCCATGCCTGCCAGACGGGGTAGGACGCAACGTTCGTACGGTAGTCGTAGAGAAGAAGGCCTTGGATCTCCCGTTGGCCCGGCTTCGACAGGTGCGCGGACTCGTCGGTCCATGCATCCGGGTTGTACCGCTCCCGGTAAGAGGTGCCGAGCGTGTGACGCTGCTCTGTGCTCTCCCGCGAAAGGAACGCGTCAACCACTTCGGGATGGCTCTCAGGGTCTCTCCAGTACTCGCGGATGGCCGCCCATTTCGCTCCAAGACCCTCTTCGTAGGCGTTGGCATTCTGGACAACAATCGCCTGCACCCGTTGCGGTCGCGCCAGGATCACGCGGAACCCGACCGGGCCGCCATAGTCGTGCAGATAAAAGGTGCACCGATCGATTCCTTTCATCTCGAGAAAACGATCGACCGACTCCGAGAGATGGTCAAACGTGTACTCGTACGAAGAGGGAGGCGGCGAATCACTATGGCCGAAGCCAGGATAGTCCGGCGCTACCACATGATAGTAGGGCGCCAATAGCGGGATAAGGACGTCGAACTGACGGGAAGAAGAAGGAAACCCGTGCAAGAGCACAATCGTCGATGGATTCGCCTGCCCGGCCTCGCGATAGAAGATGCGGACTCCATCGACCATCATGGTCTGATAGCTGGTGGTTTCCGAACAGGACACTGGAAGGACACCGCACGACCGGCGCCATGCGGGGTGACCGCCGACCGTGCTGAGCAGACCCCTAAGGCTCATGGCGCGTGCTTGCGTGGATCGTCCGTGGCCTCGACGTATTCAATGCCAAGCGGACCATAGCCCGTAACCTGGGTAACGTACTCGCCTGACTTCGCTCGGTGAAAGTGAGGAGTGTGAGCGGGCAGCACCACAACGCTCCCAGGGGCGTAGGCGATCAGTTTTGATTCTTCGAACTTCGGTCCGAGCCCTATGTAAAAGACACCGGAGATGACCGTATAGACCCGGTCCTCGGGGTGAGTATGTGGCATCAGCCTCAGGTCAGCGGGGACCTTCACCCGCACCACGTAAGGCCCGGGACTCTTCGGGTCGCCGACCAGCACCGCCAGACGAGCCTGCGCGGGAAATGCAGCGAATGGCGCCCATTGGATACCTTCCTGCAATACAGAACCGAAGGCGTTGGAGGGCAGTCCAGCGCCCTGTGCGGAGCATGTCCCCGTGCATGCCATAAGGCCAACGGCTGCGTGCAAGATGATCATATTGTGATCCATCCGGTCGACTCCCGAATGCAGGTTCGAAGATCATTCAATCCGGTCATGCATCGCGCCGGGTTCATTGCAGCTCGGTGCATGCCGACCCGGTTGATTGCCTATGAAAGCGCTGCATCGACGATCGCTATGTCCTGTTCGACGGTGCCGCCACTTACACCTACCCCGGCGAACAACCTGCCTTCATGCTTGAGGGGCGCGCCTCCGCCCATCGCGGTGTAACGCCCACCAGCCATTGTTAGAAGCGCGAAGAGAGACTGACCTGGCTGCACGAGCGGTAGAAGATCAGCTGTGCGCACCCCAACGAGCGCCGAGGTATAGGCCTTTCGCTCCGAGATCTCCATCGAAAACGCCGGAGCGTCATTCATTCGATGTTGGAGCACAAGGTTTCCATGAATGTCCACGACGCAAACCGACACTGGAATCCTGACCTTTGCCGCCTCGGCTTCCACGCGCTCGGCCAATAACTTTGCTGTCGTGAGAATATCCATGGTTCGCCCTCTTCCAAAGTTGCAATCGAGACCTACCGCCTGTTCATGATGCTAAGCAGCGTCTGAGCGGTAATCGTGGAGGATGCAGGATTCTGACCCGTGATCAGGAGACCATCCACGACGGCGAATGGAAACCAGTTATCGGTCTTCTGATACAGCCCGCCTTGACGCTTCAGTTCATCCTCAACAAGGAAGGGTACGACCTTGGTGAGCTGCACTTCTTCCTCTTCCGTGTTGGTGAATCCCGCGACGCGCTTTCCCTTGACGATGGGCTCTCCATCGTGTGTTACGTGACGCAACACTCCGGGCGCATGACATACCGCAGCCACGGGTTTACCGCTGTCGTAGAACGCTTCTATCAACTTGATCGAAACGGGATCCTCCGCGAGATCCCACATGGGCCCGTGACCTCCCGGATAGAAGACGGTGTCGAAATCGGCCGGCGAGATGGAATCCAAACGAAGGGTGTTGGCGAGGACAGCAATTGCATCCCTGTCAGCCTTGAAGCGCGTTTGCGCCTCGGTCTGGTTGTCGGGATCGTCACTCTTGGGGTCGATCGGTGGTTGCCCCCCCTTCGGTGACACCACCGTCACAGACGCTCCCGCGTCGGTAAAGACGTAATAGGGGGAAGCAAACTCCTCCAGCCAGAATCCGGTCTTCCGCCCAGTGTCTCCGAGGGTGTCGTGCGATGTCAGAACCATAAGAATGCGCATGTTCTTCTCCATCGGTTTGGCGTCGTGGTTGGGTACTTGCATACCGCCCCTGCTCACCAGCGGATTTCTCAATCAATGTTTGGATACGCGGCACTGCGCAAGTCTTTCGAATCCGACGCTTCGTTCTGCCATGCCTCGATGGTTGTGAGAGTGCATCCATCGATCGAGCCGTGTCTATCCAGCTTTGGTATCGGTTTGAGGAACCACAGGTATTTCCGTTCCGGACGCCGTCTTCGTGGGGCACTCAACGGGCGGTATGCACCTCCTCGCGACGCCCGGCGTGAAGGGCCGCATTCGCGGCCTGGCACTGGTGGACACCGCCCCGGACAGTGGCTGGCATGCCGAGTACGTCGAGATGACCCGCAACCGTCCGCTGCCAGGATTCGACGCTTCCCTCGAAGAGTACGAGCGAAACAGATCGATCGACTGACGAAGCTGGTCATTGCGTTAGCGCAATGGAACTTCACTCTCGCGGGCCTGATTGCCGGGCGCGCACTGCTCTCGCGCATGCCGTACAACAGCGCGGCGGTCGAGTGGTCGGATGCGCACTTCGACCAAACATACGAGGCACTCTGGTGGCCCACCGGCATCCCGGTGCTGCGCCTTTGGGGCGCCAACGACCGCATCGTCAGCCAGCGAGCCTGGAGCGCCGCGGGCTTCAACTGGCCCAACGTCATGGTGCGCGAGATCCCTGGCGCGGGACACTTCCCATGGATCGAGGATCCTGCGGCCGTTCGGGAAGCATTTCGCGAGATTGCGTTGGCGGTGCTGGCGCCGCGTTGAGGGGCGCTCGCGCGCCTACTGCCGATAAGCGAGGTTTATCGGTGCTACGGGGATCGTTCGGATTTGCGGTATCTCCGGTCGCTCCCCCATGCCATGCAACGCATCCTCACCGCCGATTCCCTCCTCCGCAACCAACTACAATAGACCACGAAGACGTCTCGCGTCCGCTATCGAACGTGGCCTCGACTCGCGCAGTTCGCGCCAATCGCCGAAGCGATATCTCCAGCGGGGCGGCCACGACTCCGCTCGCGACTCCAGCCACGCCCAGGCCTCCGCCGGCATCCCCTTCACTATTTTCTTCCAGCCGAACTTTTCCGTACCAAAGAGGGGCAGTAGCTCGACCAAGTACTCATGCCTGATCGCGTCCATCGCCATCAGCATGCATGCGCGCCGCTCTGATGGCTCACCAAGTGCGCAGAAAGAGCTGAATCTCGGGTCCTCCAACAGCACTGGTCGGTTGCGACCCCCGAAACGCTGAACGCCATGTTCACCATAAAGAGTTAGCGGCACGCCGAGAAGTGCCAGGCTCGGTGCGCTGACGTTCTGCCACGAAACACACAGCAGAGTCAGGAGGTCACGCCATACGCCCTCGGAGTCGTCGTCCATGTATCGCAGCGCCTCAAGCATGCGCGCGTTGCCGATTCCCAACGCCCACACGCTCGCTTCAGCAACGAAGATCGCACGTCGGTACTGTTCGGGCACGCGTTTCCAGGCACTCATCACCGCGTCCGCGCCAATCTCGGGTCGCAGCATTAGCCGCCGTCGATTTCGCCGCTGAATGCCCGGTAGTTCCGCCCACTCCCAACCAACGGCGGGGACCTCGATCAGTGGCATGTCATGCAGCCAGCAGGTCGTTACTGTCGAATGTGCCCACATGTGGTCCCGCCATTGAGATGCAGTGCTCTCCGCTTCAGCGAGGCAAGCAAGGCAGGCATTCGTTCGCACTGGAGGCGCCAGATACCAAAAGCCACACGGATTGGCAACGGTGTCGATAACCTCCTGCGAAAGCTGAGTGACGCTAGCGACAGCCGCCGACCAACCCGGCATCGATGGTAGGTCTGGGTCAACCGCGAGAGCGACAGACGCACTCGGATTAGCCCGCTGAATTCGCGCCATCATTACGTCGCGCTTCACCGAGAAGTGGCCGCGCCACGCCGCGAGGTATGACGACAAGGTCTCTCCGAAATGAGGCGATCGAAAGTCCATACTAAGTCTCACGCAAACACGTCGTAGCCCTCTGCAATCTGCCGACACATTGCAAGCTTAGTATCGTCAAGACCTATGCACTCACGGCCGTCTCGTATCACGTCCCGGGCCGCTTCGCGTACACCGGTCACCATCTTGCCCAGGCTCCCATGCGACAGGAGCACGATAGCCTCGAGCATTTCCTGACGGTCCAATCCGGAAGGATCGCGCAATGGTAGACGTGTCTCGAGCGTGGCAAGGAAGTCGCGCGTGTCGTCATTGCATATCCACGGCTGTAGACGATGGCACCGGAAACGATCCGCCATCTGTGCATCGGCACTGATCACATTTCTAGCAGATTCTACGCCCGCGCAAAGCAACGCGACACCATGATTGGTGATATCACGAAGCGCTGTCATGCACTCTTCGGTCTTTTTTGTCGCGAGGAGATTATGGATCTCATCCAGTCCGAGCAGCACCGTGTACGCGCCGTCTAGAGCGGTGCACGTTTGCTCGTGCAGCAACGACGGCTTGTCCTCCAACGAGTGCGGAATTCCTAGTTTGGTGAGCACCCTGCCATACAGCGGTCGAATGTCGCTCATCGGCGGAAGCTCAATGCCAAAGAACGGCCACCGTTTCCTCCCGACTTCACTGGCTTCGCTTATTTCAGCTCCATACAGCCTCAGCGCTTCCTTGAGGATCATGCTCTTGCCAAAGCCAGGAGCACCGGACACGAGTATGCATTTTGGTCGGGGGCTGACGTCCATTCGGCGAAGGTCGCCTATCTCCCCCAACAGATACTCAGCCCTTGGATAGGGAATGAATCGCGGGAACAATACATAGTCAATTCGCTGTTCGTTCGACCCTTCCATAAGCGGCCACAAGCGAGAGTCAATGTGCTGATAGCTACTCACACAACACCGCCAACACTCACCTTTGGACGGCGGTTATAGTCGACCGTTACCTTCTTCGGCGGCGACGGCGGCGGATCGTGATCGCGAGGAATGTCCGCTCCCGCTTGGACTGCCGCCTGGTGCAAGCGTTCCTTACGCCGCGCCTCGCGAGTTTTCATTTTCGAAGTTCGTCGGTCGGCCGCCTGCGCGGTATTGTGGGCCACGCGCTGCGCTCGATCATACTCGTTGGGATACGCCTCCTTCTGGCGCCTACGACGAGCATCTACCTCGAACTTCGGCAAGCAGGGCTTCGACGGGTCCGCATAGGGCACGGTGATAGGATCCTTAGGATCCTTCCCTGCCTCAATGTAGATGCGACCCAGCCGCCTCGGGTCATAGTGCACCTTGTACTTGATCTTGTTCCCGACGAACGGAATTAGCTCGCTGCAATAGTAGAACTCTTTGAACAGTTGCACCCCTTTTGGTGTGACGCATCTCATCTCCCATGGCAAGAAAGAAATCAGGAATTCCTTCTGGTTTGAGACGATAGGCGGAAGACGGAGCTCCCCTCCCGTAGAATGCGCCGCTTGCCAGGCTTGGCTTGGTGACATGCCAAGCTCGTCATTGCGCTCGTAGTGAAAGCGCCCCGTAATTTCCCGCGCAAGCCAACGTTCTGCCTCCTTGATCGACATCTGGGCATAATCCGAAGGATCTCGTTCTCCACGCTGCTTCTTTGGATCGCTTCCGGTTGCACCGGGTTCCAGCGCCGCACGAGCCTGTATTTTGCCGATGCCGCGTTCGATGATGCCGCCATCTTCCTTCTTTCGACGAAGCAGAGGCTCAATTCCCCACGCTTTACACGAACCCTTGAACTGTAATCCCCTGAACTCTGCAGCCCGGTCCGTGCGGACCTTCTTGGGCAGGCCGTACATCGGCCAGCTGTCCTCCGGGAGGTCGTGCTCCATTAACCATTGCTCCTTCGGTAGCACGGCATGTGTGAAAGCGAGTGCGACTGACAGTAGCGACGGGGGGTCAATTCCGATATGGAATCCCATAAAGGCGCTCTCTCCGACATCCATGACCAGAGTCATCTGAGCCCGCCCAATGGGCACTCGGTTCTTCGAGTCCACCAAGGTGATGTCTAGCGGCGAGTGATCTATCTCTTCTAATTCAAGCGGCAGACCTCTTCGCATGGTGCCGGGGAGTGCTCTCGTCTCCTCAATCGCACGGCGCTTCCCACGCCGCCTCCTGTGTAGTAACTCGTGTCGTTGCGTAGCTATACGAGTGCGCACCGTCTGAATCGAGGGAGGAGACAGCCCTAACGGAACACAGGTGGCCTCTATATCCTCGAAAACAGATTGGATAGTGCGCGCGCCTGGCTTGCGAGCGGCTTTGCGGATTTCGCGGGAAATGATTGCTTCAACAGCACTGCTCAGACGGCTCCTTCCTTTCGGGAAGCCAGACCGGGCGCGGACTATGGCTGCTGGACAGGGAGAGACACGCAGCTTTTTCAAGTATTCGTAGATCTGCGTCTTGCCGAGCCTGGTCTTTCGCTGAAGTGTGGAGAGCTCTTCGGCACTTATCCGCCTGTCAACTAGGGGGAGAAGAAGTGCTGTCAACCTGATTGCCCTCTTGATCTCCTTATCGCCCACGCTCCGCACCTCGGGAGCTCTCTCGCTATTCAGCAGTCGAAGTTCATGGGGGTTAGCCGGCAGCTGCTCGCCGGTCACATCGTCCTGGACAACAACTCGATCGAAGGACTCAATGCGAGCAATCTTGCAAGCGCGCCCACGGTGAGCGACCGGCGTTCCCACGTCGCAGAGAAGCACTGCGCTGTGTCCGACTGTAGGCATAGCCTCGATTGCGATGTGCGGCAACCCGCCAAATCACAGGGAAGCGAGAAGCATAGCGCCAACACGACCCCTGGGAACGTCAAATAGGCGGACTAAAACGACAGACGGCCAGCGTTCGCGAGACCGCGGAACGCTGCTTAGCCATTTTCCGGTCATATTCTTGGTAAGAGTCAGCCGTAACCGGTTGATTCTTGTCCATTTCTTCGCCCTGTTCGCTCTTATTGTGAAGGCCGAGAAACGCATTGCCTACAACCTGGCGCGGCTTTTCCCTACGACCGCCCGCCCCGCTTTTGCGACACGGTAGGCAGTTCACTAGCCACAGGGGGCTATGCAGTGAACGCGGATTTTGAGGGTGATTGGTACGGATGGCGCCTGCGAGGGCGCCATCTTGTTTCCGACGACGGCCAGCGCATGACGATTGAACGCCTGCGCGGCCTCATGTGGCGCGACAAGATGGAACTACGACTCGCGGGCTACGCCAGCCGGCGAAAGGCCGAGGAAGCCCGGAAAACGGCGAATCGCAACCAGCTGGTCAAGGTCGTGGTCATCACCCTCGACGAGTACCGCAACAGCGGTCAACGTGGCGCGGCCTAACGTTGGCCAACTCCGATATCGCCATACCCGCTCATCTGCGGCGCGCTGATCGTTGCACCAGATGAAGGAGCGGCGTCTACATGTTCAAGGACTAACTCAACGTCCGCTTTCGGTTGCGGTTTCAACCGGTCGATGCAACAGCTTGTTGAAATCGTTCGGCCGGTGTTTCGTAGCCTAGCGTCTTCCGGGGCCGTCCGTTCAACTCTCTGGCCACGGCGTCAAGCTTGGCCTGCGTGATCGTGGACAGATCGAGACCCTTGGGGAAGTACTGCCGAAGCAATCCGTTGGTGTTCTCGTTTGAACCGCGCTGCCATGGATGCTGCGGATCGCAGAAGTAGACCTGGATGTCGGTCGCCATGGTGAATCGGCGATGATCAGCCATCTCCTTACCGCGGTCCCAGGTCAACGATCGATACAGTTCCTTCGGCAGGCGCCGTGCGTTGTTGATCAGCGCGTCGATGACCGTTTCGGTGTCCTTGCCGCCGACCTTCACCAGCATGACGTAGCGCGTATGCCGCTCCACCAGCGTGGCAATCTGACTGTTGCTGCTGCCAAACAACAGGTCGCCCTCCCAATGGCCCGGCACGGCCCGGTCTTCGACCGCTGCAGGGCGCTCGCGGATCGATACGGTGTCGCTGATGCGGCCGTGGTTGTCGGCCTTCTGTGTGTGGTGGCGTGAGCGGCGCATTGCTCGCGTGCGCCTCAGGTAGCCCAGAAGCTCCTGTTTTAAGGCGCCTCGGGCTTGGATGAAGAGCGTGCGGTAGATCGTCTCGTGTGACACCTGACCGCTCGCGTCGTCTGGATGGATGCGCTTGAGCCATCCGGCGATCTGCTGCGGAGACCAGCGCTGTTGAAGCTTAGCTGCGACCTGCCGCGCCAAGGCTCGATGCCGGGCCAGCTTACAAGTCTTTGGACGACGCGCCCGGTCCCAGGCGGCCTGGTCGGCCCGGTTCGCCCGGTAGCCATCAGAACCCTCGTTGCGTCGCAGTTCGCGGCTCACTGTGGACGGCGCCCGCCCCAGCGCGGCCGCGATCGAACGGATCGATTGCCCGCTCACCACGCCCCGCGAAATCTCTTCCCGCTCGGCCAAGCTCAGCGTCCGCTCAGAACGGCGGCGCTGAGGTGGCCGGATCCCACCGGACGCGGCCAGGATCCCGCGAACCGAGCTGTGGCGACGATCAAACAGCCGGGCGATTTGGTGCAGCGAATCGCCCTGTTGCCAGCGGTCCCACATCAGGGCCTTCTGGCCTTCCGTGTAACAGATCCTTGCCCGGTACTTCATCTGCAACACTCCTGCTGCCGAGGCAGCCTTCAGTGTGTTGCATCGACCGGTTGAAACCGCAGTCGGAAGCGGACATTAGCACCCGTCGAGGCGGTTGGGCATATCGCCCTTGCGTCATCTGGGGGCGGCCTGACCTTGGCCGGCTGCGATATCGCCATAGCCGCTGACCTGCGGCGCACGAATCGATGCCTGGGCGCGACAAGTTGCATCGCGGCCGCCGTTCCCGACCGGCCAGTGCCCGCAGTTCACAACAATTCACTGGAATTGATCAGTCCGCACGTCACAGCGGTAGTAACGTGCGTGCCGTGACATCGCATCAATACCCTCGGAGAAAGCTCATGCACACTCCTTCCTTCCTTTCACTCACGCTTGCCGCCCTGGCGTCAGTTGTTTCGCACGATGCGGCCGCGGCCGACATCAAGAACATCGTGATCGTTCACGGGGCATTCGCTGACAGCTCTGGCTGGCGAAATGTCACAGAGATCCTTGAGAAGCAGGGCTTCAAGGTTGCCCTCGTTCAGAATCCCATCACCTCCCTTCAAGACGATGTTGACGCGACCCATCGTGTCCTGGACATGCAAGACGGGCCCAGCATACTGGTGGGCCATAGCTACGGCGGCGTCGTCATCACCGAGGCAGGCAACCATCCCAATGTGGCTGGGCTTGTGTACGTGGCGGCGTATCAGCCCGCGAAGGGCGAAAGCCTCATCACACTTGTCACCGAGACGCCCGGTCCCAGCCGCGAAATCCGAGCGACCAAAGACGACAAATTCCTCTACCTGGATCCCGCCGCGTTCGGCCCCGATTTTGCGGCCGACGTACCCGCCGAGGACGCGGCCTTCATGGCCAAATCGCAGGTCTTGGCCTCAAAAGCGGCATTCTCCACGCCGATAAGCGATCCCGCCTGGCGGAACAAGAAGAGCTGGGCAATCGTGGCCACGAACGACCGTACGATCAGTCCAGACTTGGAACGGCGGTTGGCTAAACGCGCGGGAAGCAAGGTCGTCGAGATCCCGTCCAGTCACGCGGTGTTCCTGTCGCAGCCGGCCAAGGTCGCAGAGGTCGTCGTCACGGCCGCGCGCGAGACTGGTCGCTAGCATGGGTGCGCAACCCGCAAGGCAAGGGCTTGCGGTTTGACCTCCTCCCACGTTGCATCGACACCACCCTCCCTTCGGGGGCGCGCCATGGCATTAAAGGACATTCTTCCCGGCAAGCTGGGTTTTGGTACGGCCCCGCTCGGCAACATGTTCCGCAATATTCCGGAAGCGGAGGCGCGTGCAACCGTAGAAGCCGCGTGGGCGGACGGAATCCGCTACTTCGATACCGCTCCTTTCTACGGAGCGGGCCTTGCCGAAATCCGTCTTGGGCAGGTGCTCGACGAACGGCCGCGTGGCGAGTACGTGATCAGTACAAAGGTCGGACGCCTGATCCTCGATGAGATCGAGGACGTCACTGCCCGCGACCTCGGCGAGAAGGGCGACGTATTCAAGTACGGGCGCCCGAACCGCATTGTCAACGACTACTCGGAAGACGCGACGCTGCGATCCATCGAGGACAGCCTGAAGCGGCTGGACACGGACCATGTGGATATCGTCTGGGTGCACGACGTGGCGCAGGACTTCTACGGCGACGAGTGGCTGGGCGTCTTCGAAAGCGCGCGACATGGCGCGTTTCGTGCACTGGACCGGTTGCGGGACGAGGGCGTGATCAAGGCCTGGGGTCTCGGCGTCAATCGTGTGGAGCCGATCGAACTATTGCTCGACCTGGAAGCGCCGCGACCCGACGGGTTCCTGCTTGCGGGCCGTTACACCCTGCTGGACCACTCGCGAGCATTGCAGCGCGTGATGCCACAAGTTGCGGACCGGGGATTAGGCATCGTGGTGGGAGGCCCCTACAGTTCGGGCGCGCTCGTCGGCGGTCCCAACTTCGAGTACTCGCCCGCTACGCCTGAGATCCTTGAGCGCGTTGCCCGCATCAAGGCGATCGCGGACCGCAACGGCGTCAGCATGAAGGCCGCGGGACTCCAATTCGCACTCGCGCACCCTGCCGTGGCAGCCGTGATTCCCGGAGCCAGCAAGCCCAGCCGGTTGAACGAGGATCGTTCGGCATTGGCGGAATCCGTACCGAAGGCATTCTGGCGCGAGCTTCGTGAGGCGCGGCTGGTCGATCCCGCGGCACCACTGCCATTCGGCGCCTGACGGATTCATCCCCTGCCCCGCGCCGGCGGTAGACTCGTGACGGCGGCCACGGGATTCCTGGGGGTCCGCAACGCGACAGCCCAGCACCTGCCAGCGAGGAGGATGCAATCTTGGAAGCGCAGATCGCCGTACCGACATCACGCGAGCAGTTGTGGGCCCTCTTGGCCGAAGCGGCCGAGATCGAGCACCACCTGATGTGCTGCTACCTGTACGCAGCCTTCAGCCTCAAGGAAAGCACCGACGAAGACCTTTCCGAGCCCGAACTGCAGGCCGTGGATCGATGGCGCCGCGAGATCCTGGCGGTCTCCATTGAGGAGATGGGCCATCTGACGATCGTCTGCAATATCCTGTCCGCGCTCGGCGCCCCGGCGCATCTGGTCCACCAGAACTTCCCCATTCCGCCCGGCTATCACCCTGCAGGCGTGGTGGTTAAGCTCGCACCGTTCAACCGGCAGACGCTGGCGCACTTCGTGTACCTGGAGCGCCCCGAGGATGCCGACATCCACGACGGCGAAGGCTTCGAACCGCCCCAGCGCTACTCGCGGGCGCTCGGCATGGACCGGCTGATGACGGCCTGCACAGACTACGAAACAGTAGGCGAACTGTACCGATCGGTGTCAGCTGGCCTGCAGCGCCTGAACGAATCGATGGGCGAACGGCGCCTGTTCGTCGGCAATCCGGAGCGCCAGCTCGACGCCGGCGGCGCACGATTACCTGGTTTGAAGACCGTCCGATGCCTGAAGACCGCACTGGACGCGATCGACGCGATCGTTCGCCAGGGAGAAGGCGCCGACTCGTGCACAGGCGACTCGCACTACCAGCGCTTCCTGCGCATCGGTCGCGAGTACGACGCGCTGCTGGCGGCCCGGCCAGCGTTTCGCCCCGCGCGAATGAGCGCCCACAATCCGGTGATGCGACCGCCACCGACGCCAGCGGGCCGGCTGTGGATCAGTGAAGAACCCGCCGCCGCGCTGCTGGATCTTGGCAATGCCCTGTACAACCACTGCCTGCGGTGTGTGTCACTCGCCTATGGAGACGTTGGCCGCGACTCGCAGGCCGCGCTCGTGTCGGCCGGCGTCGACATGATGCACCTGCTCACGCCCGTTGCGACCCGCTTGGGGACCCTGCCCGCCAATCCGAGCATGCCGCAGGCGACCGCCGGCTTGAGCTTCGCGACCATTCGGCCGTCGGCGGCACTGATGGGCGAAGCTGGAAGCGTCGATATCCTGGTCGAGCGCTTGCGCGAGATCGGCGAGCGCTGCGAGCGCCTGATGGATATCCATCCGCAGGAAGCCGGCTTGCTCGATGCCACGCGGGCCGGCACGCAGCGCCTCGCCAATCGACTCGCCGCGCAGGCGGAACGATGCCGGCGCGAGGAAGCGTCGATGCTTGCAAACGCCGATAACGTCGAGGTGTCAGGCGTTCGTGCGCCCGAAGCAAGCCAGGCACCGCCGCCGGAACGCCTCGAAAACGGCGCGGAACTGATACCGGGCCCCGCCGTCGACATCGTCTACAACGGTACGCGCTGCATCCATGCACGTCACTGCGTGCTGGGGCTGCCGGGCGTGTTCAGGGCAAATACGCCCGGCGCATGGATTCATCCGGAGGCGGCCACCACCGAAGCGCTAGTCACGGTCGCCCATATGTGTCCGTCGGGCGCGATCGCGTATCGCCGCCGCGACGGTGGCGCCGAGGAAGCGCCGCCGCCGGTCAACCTCGTCCAGTTGCGCGAAAACGGACCGTTGGGTGTCCGCGCCCGCATCGTGCTCGATGGCGTACCCATCGGCATGCGCGCAGTGCTGTGTCGGTGCGGCGCATCCAGGCACAAGCCGTTCTGTGACGGCCGCCACAGCGAGATCCACTTTCAGGCGACGGGTGAACCGGCCAGCGTGGAATCGAAACCCCTGCCGATGCGCGATGGCCCGCTGAACGTCGATCCGGAGGTCAATGGCCCGCTCGTCCTCAGCGGCAACGTCGAGGTCTGCTGCGGCACCGGACGCACCATCAATCGCGTGACATCGACGCGGCTGTGCCGTTGCGGAGGCTCATCGAACAAACCATTCTGCGACGATACGCACCGCCGTAACGGCTTTCGCAGCTAATACTTGCCGGCGAGGGCGTGACCCGGCAGGTGCGGGAGACCATCGAGTCGGCGCTGCACTTCGGTACGATGACGCTTCGGGAACTGGGCCTGACGCGCATCCCGCGCCACTGACCCCGCCCCGGCGCGAAAGCCAGGCATTGAACGAAGCGACCAAAAAGGCAGCGCGCCCGAAGGCGTGATCCGGCCCGCACGAGGGCTGATTGATTGAGCCATCCAGTGGCGCGACGATCGCATTTGTCGCGCAGCTGACCGCGATGGGCGCGCCGGAACTCTCCGCGCGCCTGCGTCCGGAGCAAGTCCGCGCTCGGTCTGCAAATCATCCGTTTGGTGCGCGGCCGCAGTGTTCAAAGCGCCCGCCTGCAAGCCCCGCGCATGGACGTAATCGTCATTGTCGGCAGACGCCCCTGGCCTGCTAAACCGCGTGGCCCCATCGCCGCCCCCCCCCCGATACGCGCGGGGGCAATCGGACTCGCGGCGGCAACCCTCCGCCATGTGAATTCGCTCCTCGTCCCGATCGACATCACGGCGCGACATCCGATATTCACCACACTTCACGACTATTGACTGATACGACGATCCACATGGTGCTACGGTCCTGCCATTGACGGTCCTCTGCAACGTGTGCGAGTTGGAGCAGGAGCAGGCAAAAGCCATGATCTACGACGTCCTTACAGCGATGCTGACACCTGCCTTCTTTCTATCAGCAGCTGCCTCCTTACTTTTGTCTGCGAATGGGAGGCTTGCAAGAATAGTGGACAGAACTAGAACGCTGATCGATGAAAGGGCTGTCTCGGCATCGCCAGAACGAACCGAAGTGCTCGATCAGTGCATAAAGCTCCAGCTAAAACGCAGCATGATTATGCTGCGGACGGGGCAACTTCTGCATGTGTCGATAACCTGTTTTGTCTGCACGAGTTTGGCCGTAGCAATAGGAACATTTACAGATGAATGGTTTGACAAGGTCCTATTGACTTTGGCTTCACTGGGCGTCGTCGCTATCCTTGCCGCAAGCATCGCGCTGGCACGTGAGTCGTCCTTGGCCGTTGTCTCAGTTCATGACGAGGTCTTCCGTCAGCGCGAGTTCACCCCCCACTGATTCTGCGAACGCCCCAGCCGGAGAACGGCATGCACACCCCAGCTCTGCTCCCAATGCTACTGTCCGCGTCGTTAGACCCGGTCGCCGTGGATGCGTCCCCCGCCCATGCCAACAACATTGTGGTCGTACATGGAGCCTTCGCCGATAGCTCGGGCTGGCGAAAGGCGGCCGAGATACTGGAGGGCCAGGGGTTCTCGGTGAGTCTAGTTCAGATCCCCATTACTTCCATGGCCGACGATGTAGCAGCGACCCAGCGTGTTTTAGACATGCAGGACGGCCCAAGCGTCTTGGTGGCCCACAGTTACGGTGGCATGGTGATCACAGAAGCGGGAGCCCGACCGGATGTCGCGGCACTGGTGTACGTTGCTGCGTTTCAGCCGGAGACGGGAGAGAGCCTGCTGAAACTCGCCACAGAGACACCGCCAGAGAGCCGCGCGATCGTCGCGACAAGAGACGACAAGTTCCTCTACCTCGACCATGCCGCGTTTGCAGCTGATTTCGCCGCGGATGTCCCGAAAGAGGAGGCGGCATTCATGGCAAGGTCGCAGGTCTTTGCATCGAAGCAAGCATTCACTGCACCCGCAGGGAAGCCGGCTTGGCGCTCAAAAAAGAGTTGGGCGATAGTTACAACCAAGGATCGGACGATAAATCCCGAGCTTCAGCGGCGAATGGCCGAGCGTGCGGGCAGTGTCGTGACCGAGATTGAATCGAGCCACGCGGTCTTTCTTTCCCAGCCAGGCAAGGTCGCAGAAGTCATCGCGAACGCGGCGCGCCAATCTGGGGCTTGATTCTTCGTCATCCTGAGTCCGTAGCGTCGCGCTGCGTTTGACACTGCGCCATACCACGCGAAAGGTGATTGCGATGATTGATGTCGTTCAGGCCTTCGATCGGGTGCTACTGAGCCAAGTCCCAACAGATGATGCGGATTCGCTCGAAGTCAAGCTGAGTTTGGCGCGCGAGCGGTTCAAGAACCGGCAGGCGTGGATCCCACCCTATCGGCGCGTGGAGATTCTGTCAGCACTGTCTGAACTGATGCGCAGTAGTGCGGAGAAACTGGCGCTGCAGATCTCCCACGAGGGCGGCAAGCCGCTCACTGATGCCAGGGTCGAGGTTGAGCGCGCCGTCGACGGCGTACGCAGTGCGATAGACGTGATTCGCACCCAGGCCGGCTGCGAGATCCCAATGGGACTAACTTCAGCAAGCGATCGGCGTCGGGCCTGGAGCATCGCCGAGCCAATAGGGGTTGTGGCAGCTGTTTCGGCCTTTAATCACCCACTCAACTTGGCGGTGCACCAGATCGCCCCCGCAATAGCGGCCGGCTGTCCCATTATTATCAAGCCAGCCACCAGGACCCCTATGAGTTGCATGGAACTCGTCAGGATGGTCCATGAAGCAGGTATGCCAGAAGGATGGGTTCAGACCCTGGTGACAGACGATCGCGCGTTGGGTGAGGCGTTGGTCGTTGACTCCAGAGTAGCGTTCTTCAGTTTTATTGGCTCCGGAAAGGTTGGATGGTACTTGCGTTCAAAGTTGGCGCCTGGAACGCGCTGTGCGTTGGAGCACGGTGGCGTCGCGCCTGCGATTATCGACAAGTCAGTCGACCTGGATCAGATCATCGAGCCGTTGGCGAAAGGAGGCTACTACCATGCTGGCCAGGTCTGCGTGTCCGTGCAACGCATCTATGTGCACAGGGACATATTGGACCCGTTCATGGACCGATTCACTGGCCGGGTAGCCTCCCTCCGCGTCGGTGATCCGACCCTGCCCGAAACAGAAGTAGGCCCGCTGATCGCGCCCGCAGAAGTGGATCGGGTTGAGAGCTGGATCGAAGAAGCTAAGAAAGCTGGCTCTCTTCAGTTCGGAGGCGGCCGCGTCAGTAACACCACGCTTAGACCATCGATAATTCTCGACCCCCCGCGCACCTCAAAAGTGGCCAGCTTGGAAGTATTTGGGCCCGTTACCTGTGTCATGCCGTTTGAGACGCTGGATGCAGCAATAGAAGAAGCGAACTCGCTGCCATTTTCCTTTCAATCGAGCATCTTTACCCAGAATCTCGCCCATGCGCTGGACGCGGCCGAGCGGCTTGATGCCAGCGCGGTCATGATCAATGACCACACCGCCTTTCGCGTAGATTGGATGCCATTCGCGGGTAGGCACGCATCGGGGTACGGCGTGGGTGGAGTTCCGTACACCACGCATGAGATGACGTCTAGGAAGATGATTGTGTTCCATCGATAGGTACTCGGCAGCCTCGAACTTCAAAGTTCCCGAAACGCCGATGACGTACCCGGCCGGCACCGGAAGACAGTCGGCAAATCCACTATCCGGACCAAAGCCAGCCCTTGAATCCACGCCGCCTGCTTGCCCCTACGGCGCGGGAATCCAACAGCGGAGCGCACGCATCGACAACGGCCACGTTGCCAGAACCTTGAGACGTGGCGCGTGTTTCCCCGCTCGTTCAGTGATGCTGCGCAGTGCCCGGCTTCACTGGTTTTTCCAACGTTTGACTTGATGTCCTGAACTGCACCTCCTAGCCTGATTTCGAAATCGTCATTCCACATCGAGGTGTTGGTCATGAGCGTCAAGTACGTGCTGTTCGTTTCCACGAACACGGCTGTGATCGGACCGAAGCATCGCAAGACAGGCTTCTTCTTCCCCGAGATCGCGCATCCATTCCATGAGCTTGATAAGGCAGGAATTGCAGTTGAATTTGCTTCACTGCAAGGCGGCAAGCCGCCTGAGGACGGCTTTGACGAGAACGACTCAACCCAAACCGATTTCTTGAAGAGCGTGGCTTACAGGCGCCTGTCACGCAGCCGAAAGTTCTCGGAAGTTGATGTCCTGGACTATGACGCAGTCTTCTTTCCCGGCGGTCTCGGCCCGATGGGTGACATAGTCACCGACCCGGGCGTTAAGAGGGCTGTACTGCGTGCCTGGGATGCAGGAAAGATCGTGGCCGCGGTTTGTCACGGTCCGTGCGCGTTTCTGGACGTCAAGCTCGAAGACGGAAGTCCGCTGGTGAAGGGCAAGAATCTCACCTCATTCTCAACCGCTGAGGAAGAAAACTATGCGAAAGAGGATGTGCCGTTTGATCTTGAGACTGCCCTGCGTCAAGAGGGAGCCAACCACACCTCTGTTGCACCCTGGCAGCCCAATCTCGTGGTTGATGGGCGCTTAATCACTGGTCAGAACCCTGCTTCCGGCGGTTTGGTCGGTCAGGCAATTGTCAAAGCGCTACTCAAATCTTGAACACCCGACCAGGCTTCATGCGCGATCGGTAGCTAGTTGGTCGTGGCCACGTGGGGCGAGAGCTTCCGATGCCCTCCCAATGAGTGGCGCTTGAGATACGGATTTACTGGCATCGGTGTCAAGGCGGAGCGACTCTTGGGCCACCCGCCCGAGGTGCTGGATGAGCCCCATCAGCCCCGGATCCGTCATCGCCGAAGGGATCGTGCGCGTTGCGTGCACGATCATCGTGGCATTCGCGCTCGCAACTGCGAACTGTGCAGAAGCGGGACCTGGCGGGGCCTTCCCTGCAGCCGCAACCGGCGTCGACCAGCTAGAACGGGCGCGCGTCCGTGCCCAGCGAGCGCCGCGCGCCCCGCCGCGACAGGCGTCCGCCCTGTGGCTGGACTGTGCGCGTGTTGCGTTTGCTGCACTACAGGCCGACCAAAACGCTGCACGTGCGTTGAGCATGGCCAACGCGTGCACCGATGCTTGGTTGACCGGGGCGCTGGAAGACCGGCGCGATTGGCGCCCGGGTCGGGTGCGGGTTCGCGGCAACTCTGTGCAGATCGAGTTTCGCGGCATGTCTCAGTACCTCGGCGAATCGGTGCGCGTCATCAGAGCCTCCGATGTGTCGATGCGCATATACGGAGGAACCCGCTTCGTGCGGCCGGGACTCGGTGTCCCCGTGGCTGTCGTTAGCCCGCGTTGCCGCGACCGCCCGCTGTGCAACCTGCTGCCATTTTCTGGGGTGTTTCGAGCCGCCACCGTCTGGATCGAGTCCGATCCCGATGCCGACGCGCGGCTGGTTTTCGCCGACCCGTTGGACGAAACCCCCAAAGTGATCGGCAGCATACAAGTGCCCCTGGCCGAAGACACGTCGGCGGCCTACGCGCATGTCATGGGGTCCTCCCCAATCGGGCGCATGGGATTGTTCGGACTGGTGGGTGGAAACGGGGTCGCGCGCCGCGCCGGGGTGTACCTGATGGAAGACTACGACCCAAGCAAGCGTCCGCTGATCATGGTGCATGGCCTGGGCAGCAGCCCATTGACGTGGAGCGCTATGACTAACGCGGTCTGGGGGGACCAAGAGCTGCGCCGACATTTCCAGATCTGGTACGTGGTCTACTCGACCGATGACCCGCTGTTCGTCACGCGTCGCCGAATTGCCGGTTACCTCGACGCCGCTTGGGCCGTCCTCGACCCGGACGGGGACGATGCGGCGCGGCGTGACGCAGTCCTGATCGGCCATAGCCTGGGTGGCGTGGTGTCGCGGTTACTGTGTGCGGAAACCAGCGACACGCTGTGGTCGGCGGCATTCTCGGTCGTGCCGGAGGCACTTCGCGCCGATGTGGCCGATGTCGCCGCGGCCGAGAGCCTGCTCGTGTTCTCACCCTACCCCGGCGTTTCTCGCGCGATTTTTCTGGCCGCGCCCCATCGAGGCAGTCCACTGGCGGACCGGTGGTACGCCCGGCTCGTGAAAGGCCTCGCGGGTCAGCCTCCGCCCGAGATCCAAGCCCTCAGGCGCATCGCGCGCGAACATCCGGAGGTCGTCAAGATCGAACTTCGCTCTAGCTACCAGCAAGGCAGAATCACCAGCATCTCGACCTTGCAAGCAGCGCAACCTGTGCGGCGCGCGAGCGAAGGGCTACTGCCCGTAGTCGGCATCCCATACCACACGATCGCGGGGCGCCTGCCGTCGCGCGCGCCAGAAGGCGACGGAGTGGTGCCTCTTGCCAGTGCGATCATTCCCGGCGCGGCGTCGACGTTGGTGATCGAGTCTGGGCATGACGTGTACTCCCATCCGGATGCGATCGCCGAAGTCGTCCGCATCCTGCACGACGACCTCACCGAGACAGCGGAGGCCGTCGGCCAGTACCCCTGATCATGGCCGGGTTGGCGCCAACGGCCGAAGGCTCACGATCTCGTGAGTACACGGTTCACCGCACGTAGCAGAGCCGTGGCTCGACCCTCGGTGAAGCGCATAGTCACCTTTCAACTTGCCACCGCCTCGGTCGCGCCCCGGTCGGACCAGCTTCACCTCTCGTTCGAGTGCGGCCCGCTGTTCCGCATTCTGCAGCGCGTCCGCCAGCTACTCCCGCACTTTCATCCGGAGGGATTTCGGGTAACGCCATCATGACCTCCGCCTTGGTCGACCAAGCCGTTCTGCGATAACACGCATCGCCGCAATGGCTTCAGGAGCTGACCATCCCTGCCCTCATCTATCGGCGAGCGGTCGCTGGCGTGCCTGTAGCGCTTCCTGGAAGGTCCGCTTCACCGGGCCGAGCGCCTGCACGAACTCAAGCTGCTCGCCCTCGGGTCCCTTGCAGTAGATCAATGACCATCCATCGGACCGACCCTGCGTGATCCGGTGCGAGTTCGCCTCGATGGGGGCCGCGCGCCGCTCATGCTCGGTGGCGACTGTAATCACGCGATTGGCCTTGACCTGCGTCATGCCGCGCCTCGCGGATTCAGTTTCCAGATCGCGAATGAAGGTGTTGAAGTCGACATCATCGCGCAGGTAGAAGCAGATATGCATCGATCGCGGGAATGCGGGACTCATCTGTTCGCGTGGCTCGGCGAAACTGTGGCCGCGTCCCATTGGCTGATCGGCGTCGCGATACTGCAGCAGCTCGATTACGACGTTGTCGAACTGAACGAATCGGACGTCAAGGCGCTGGGTGCCGCGGCGCAGATCCGGTATCCCGCGTGTACGTGGGTTGACACCACGCTCGCGCGCGATGATGTCCTCGTCCGTGAGCAACGTGTTGTGGATGCGATCTCCGTGGAAGTCGCCATCACGCATGACTACGGTACCGCCAAGCACCTCAGTATAGAACTCGAACGCGCGATCCATGTTCTGGACAGTGAGCCCGAAATGCTGCACACCCTGCAGTCTCGCGCCTAGCGAACCAGGGACATTCGTTGTGGCGGCTGCCTGAGCCCGCGGGGCTGCGGACAGCGCACCGGGGATCGTTGCAGCCGTGAGTCCGGCTAGCACAGCCGTACCTGTTGTACGCAGCAGGTCGCGCCTGGCGGTGTCGACCCCATGATCGTTGGGAATAGTTTCCATCGCGGGCTCCACGGATCTGACCAACTACTAGCCCTTCGTGGCGGGCACGAGATCGGCGACCACGACAGGACGCACGACATGCGCCTGGCGCTCGGCCAACGTATCGACCACCGCCAAGTAGTGCTGGAAGTGCGAAGTAGCGCGATGCGCCGCCACCGCGGATTCGTCCCGGTACAGCTCGTCCAGCACGAAGCGGCCCGGCTGCGCGGCGTCCTGCCAGATGTCCCAGCGAAGGTTGCCAGGTTCCTCGCGGCTCGGCGCGACCATGCCGCGCAGCAGCTCCTCCAGCGCCGGTTCATTGCCGGCCTTTGCGGTCAGCACCGCCACGATCTTCGCGCGCGATTTCACGATGTACGCTCCTTCAAGCCAGTGGTCGGGGTTCATTGTTCTGCACCTGCGGAGGAACCGCTGTTCGCCAGTGCTTGAGCTTCGTTGCAGTGTCCCTCCGGCTCGGCGGTTCGGAAAGTAAATCGTCGTGAATCGCGGTTGGCGAATGGACACCGCTGGCTTACCACGCTTAACGCGCGCGGCGGAAGATACGTCGTTAGCCTTGGAACACAGGAGGCTGGCCATGCCCCATGTGTCGTTCTCGCGCCGAATTGTCCTCGGGTCGATCGCTGGCGCGGTCGCGGGCCTCGCTGCCCCCAGGGCCCGCGGCGAGCGCGATACCGTCGTCCTCGGGTTGGTATCGCTCAGCTTCTACGCGGTGGTCGGTGCTGTAGTCCGACGCGTGCTCGAACTTCTTGGACACGAGGTAAAGGTGCGTGAAGGGCCGCACGAATCGATGTTTCCCCTGCTGTCGGAGGGCGCCGTCGACCTGATGGTCGCTGCGTGGCTGCCCGAAGGGCATGCAGAATACTGGGAGCGCTACGGCCGCCAGGCACGCGAAGTGGCGCGCCTGTACGACGGCGCGCGTTTCTTCTGGGCCGTGCCTGAGTATGTTCCGCTGGAGTCCGTCGCGACGATTGGCGATCTTGCTGCGCCGCAGGTCATGGCGCGGATGACGCGCGACATCCAGGCGATCGGGCCAGGTGCGACCATCACGACGGCCTCCGCAACGGTGCTCGCGCGCTACGGACTCGCCGACATCTACCGCGTTCTACCGGGATCATCCGCGCTCTGGCTGGACACGTACCGACGCCTCTCCGCGCAGCGCATCTGGTTCGTATTCCCGACATGGACGCCACAGTTCCTGAACAACGCTGGCACGCTGCGTGTTTTGTGCGATCCACTCGGCGTTCTTGGTCATACGAACCACGCCGCGCTGGTCGCTCCGTCGGCGCGTTTCGACGCGCTTCCTTCGCGAACGCGCGACGTGCTTTCGCGCGTGCAGCTCAGCCTCGAAGACGTGAACCTCATGGATTGGGCGGTCAACGTCGATGGCCGCTCGACCCAGGAAGCGGCCCGGGACTGGCTCCAAGCCAATCCGCACCGCCTCGCCCGCTGGCTCGGCGAGCCCGAGATCACGATCGATTGAGGAACCGGACAATGAACGGCAACCGTGCAGCGACCTTGACCGCACTCCTGCTGCTCGCGGCGTGTTCGCGGCAGAGCGAGGTGGCATCCTCCGACCTGACCTCCTCCGGTCTCGCCCCCGTCACCGTCGCTCCAGCGTCGTCCCAGCCGAAGGTGGGACAGGTCGAGATCGTGGCTGAACTCGACATCACACCAGGCAATGTCACCGTATCGAAGGACGGCCGGATGTTCGCGAGCGTGCATGGCATGCGACGCGGCCCCGTGCAGCTCATCGAAGTGACCGGACGTGACAGCTACGCACCGTTTCCCGACTCGGCATGGAATGCGAAGCCGGGTTCTGGCAAGGACGTCCTGAACACGCCGCACGGTGTAGTGATCGACAGCCACGACCGTCTGTGGGTGATCGACCACGGCAACTGGATGCCGACTCCACAACCACCGAAACTGCTGGCGTTCGACATTGCCTCTCGCAAACTAGCGTTTCGGCATGACTTCAAGAAGACCACCGCACCCGCCGGACAGATCCTTCAGGACCTCGCCGTCGATGGCGAACGCGGCTTTGTCTACGTCGCCGACTGCGGGCCCGATCCAGCAATCGTCATGGTCGATACGAACAAGGACACCGCCCGGCGCTTCAGTGGCCATCCCTCGCTGCAGACCGAGGACGTCGAGCTCGTGGTGGAAGGAAAGCCCCTGCTCTTCCCCGGCGCAGGCGGGCGCATGGGACCTGCGCGCGTGGGCGTCAATCCGATCACCCTCTCGGCCGACGGCGAGACGATCTTTTTCGGTTCCATGAACGGGACCAGCTGGTATTCAGTGCCGGCGCGATTGTTCCGTGAAGGCGCAACCGACGCAGAGATCGGCAACCGCATCACGCGCGTGGGTGCCAAGCCTCTCTCTGACGGCGCGGCGACGGATGCGGAAGGCAATCACTTCATCACCAACCTTCCCGACAACGGCATTGACCTGCTGACAAAGGACGGAAAGCTGCACGCGCTGGTTCGAGATCCGCGCTTCCTGTGGGCCGATAACGCCCACTTCGGCCAGGACTCCTGGCTGTACGTCGCGATCAACCAGCTGCACCGGAATCCGATCTTCACCGGCGCGGAGGATCGGGGACAGCCACCCTATCTCATAGCGCGCGTTTGGACGGGAACTCGTGGACAGCCCGGACGCTGACTTGGCCCCGGGCGAGCTTGTCGCGGAGGACGCTTCGTCTCAGACACAGTGGTGGTGAAGAGCATGGCACTTGAAGCGTCCGGCAGCAGTCAGCTGATCCAGGCGGTCACCCTGCTCGGCGCAGCGGTGATCATGGTCCCGCTGTTCCGGCGACTGGGCCTGGGTTCGGTACTTGGCTATCTGGTCGCCGGTTTGGCCGTAGGGCCATTCGGGCTGGGTTGGTTCACCGAACCGGAGGCAATCCTCCACGTCGCCGAGCTTGGCGTCGTGATGTTCCTGTTCGTCGTGGGGCTGGAAATGCGCCCCTCGCACCTGTGGGAACTGCGACAGCAGATCTTCGGACTGGGAACCTTGCAAATCATCACCTGCGCCATCGCGCTGACCGCGGCTGGCATGCTGATGGGCTGGCCATTCAGGGTCGCGTTCATTGGTGCGCTCGGCTTCGTCTTGACTTCGACGGCGATCGTGATGCAACTGCTGTCCGAGCGCGGCGACCTGGCTCGCGCGAACGGTCAGCGCATCGTTTCGATCCTTCTGCTCGAGGACCTGATGATCGTGCCACTGCTGGCGATGGTCGCGTGGTTGGCGCCCGCACATGCCACCTCGGCAACATCGCACCGCGGCCTGTCCATGCTGATCGGAATCCTGGCACTGTTGACCCTGATCGCTGCGGGACGCTGGTTGTTGAACCCCCTGTTCCGGATACTGGCCGGCTCCAAGGCCCGTGAAGTCCTTACGGCGGGGGCGCTTCTGGTCGTCCTGGGTGCGGCTCTTCTCATGCAGGCCGGCGGTCTGTCGATGGCGATGGGGGCGTTCGTGGCCGGCGTCCTGCTGGCCGAATCCAGCTTCCGTCATCAGCTCGAAGCCGACATCGAACCGTTCCGGGGCATCCTGCTCGGGCTGTTCTTCCTCGGCGTCGGCATGGCGTTGGACGTGTCGATTGTGCGCGCCGACTGGGGCCTCATCGTGACGGGCGTTCTGGCCCTGATGGCAACCAAGGGCCTGTGCATCTATGCCGTAGCCCGCCTGACGGGCAGCGGTCATGGAGAATCCATTGACCGCGCGTCGCTGATGGCCCTGGGTGGCGAGTTCGCATTCGTTCTGTACGCCGCGGCGAGTACCACCGGCGTCATCAGCACACAGGCGAACGCACGCCTGACCGCCATGGTGGTGCTCTCGATGGCGCTGACACCTCTGGTCACCTTGCTGGTCCGACGGTTCGTACCCGCGTGCAAAGCACAGGCGATCGCCACCATTGATCGCGCCGTGGGGCTATCCGGAAGCGTACTGATGATCGGTTTTGGCCGCTTCGGACAGGTGGTCAGCCAGCCCCTGCTTGCGCGCGACGTGGATGTCACGATCATCGACACCGACGTCGAAATGATCCAGGCAGCGGCGGACTTCGGCTTCAAGATCTACTACGGAGACGGCACACGCCTTGACGTCCTACAGGCTGCCGGCGCCGACGAGGCGAAGATCATCGCGATCTGCGTCGACCAGTGCGAAGTGGCGAACGAGATCGTGGACCTGTGCAAGATTCAGTTCCCCCAGGCCACTCTGATTGTGCGCGCCTACGATCGAGAGCACGCCTGGCACCTTGCCGGCGAAGGTATCACCCGCCAAGTGCGCGAAACTTTTGAATCAGCGCTTCGTTTTGGCACGCTAACGCTCCGCGAACTTGGCCTCACGCCGACGCAGGCGCGGGATATCGCCAGGGAGGTGCGTCGTCGCGATGCCGACCGCTTCGCGTATGAGCTCGCGGGCGGCGACTGGGTCACCGGCGCTGTCATGAGCTTCTCGAAACGTCCCCGCCCCGCTCCGCTGACGCCTCCGCGGCGCGAAAGCCAGGCATTGAACCAAGCGGCTGAAGTGGCGGCACGCTTGGAGGACTGATTGCCACATCCGTTTTCACGCATTCCATCCTGCCTTTACAGAGATTTACGAGCAATGGCGATGAAAGCAATGGTACGAAGATTGCCGTAGAACGGCGCGCGAATCCCAGCTTTGGATCACGAACATGCCTCGAACCCTCCGCACCCTGACGCTCGATGACGCCAAGCACATGCTGGACGCCGCCGAGCGGACGGCAACGCGAATCGGTATCCCGTACAACATCGCCGTCGTTGACGCCGGCGGCCATCTGATCGCGTTCACCCGACAGGACGATGCCCTCATTGGCAGCATCGATCTTGCGATCCATAAGGCCACGACGGCCCGCATCTTCTCCAAGACGACCGAACTGCTGTCCCATCTGGCCCAACCCGGTGCCGAATTGTTCGGCATCGGACAGAGCAATGCGGGAGAGGTTGTCATCTTCGGCGGCGGTATACCTGTCTTCGTCAATGACGAGATCGTCGGAGCGGTTGGCAGTAGCGCGGGCTCCGTCGAACAGGACATTGAGGTAGCACAGGCAGCGCTTGATGCGCTGAACCTTCGCTTGCAACGCAATGAGCTGGCGCGCGCGACGCAGCGCGGATCCGCGCGTCAGGACATCGAATAAGGAGAGGCACATGGCCTCGCTCTGGATACGGACGAGAGCTGTCCGAGTCGGGAATCAAGGAGCTTGTCAATCAGAAGATGGTGGTCATCGCATCCGGTTGACCCCTCCCCCAGCGAACCACGAGACAACACAGGAGAACCCCATGAAAGCCGCACGCATCCATGAGTACACCAAGCCACTGGTTCTTGAGGACATTCCTGTCCCGGACATCAAACCGGACGAGGTGCTTGTCAAGGTTCAGGCATGCGGCATGTGTCGCAGTGACGTCCTGCTCATCGACAAGTTCTTCCTCAACTACGGCACCCTGCCGATGCCAATCATCCCCGGCCACGAGATCGCCGGCGTGATCGACCGCATGGGTTCACAGGTCAATGAAGGGCTCGGGCTCAAGGAAGGTGACAGCGTTGTTGTCGCCCCCGGGTGGGGAGACGGTGTCTGTCGCCATTGCCTGGAGGGAAACACCCAGATCTGCCCGAACGTGCGGTGGCCGGGCTTCGGTCTGTGGGGCGGATTCGCCGAGTACGTCCCGGTGCCGGCACGCTATGTAGTGAAGGTCGACCCGCGGATGAAGCCTGAGGAAATCGCACCGCTCACCGACGCCGGCCTGACGCCGTATCGCGGGCTCAAGAAGCTGCGCGATGGCGGAGCACTAGGACCTGATCGGGTACTTGGAATCTTCGGCATCGGCGGTCTGGGCGCGTATGCGGTGCAGTACGCCAAGCAGCTTGGCAACGGCTGCCAGGTGGTTGCCTTCGCGCGCAACGAGGAGAAGCTCGCCGTCGCGAAGAAATACGGCGCCGACCACCTCATAACAATCGGCAACAAGAGCGCGGCGGACGTAAGCAAGGAGCTCAAACAGGCGACTGGCCAGGCCGATCTGGACGCAGTACTGGATTGCGCCGGCGCGACGGCGACGGTGCAGCTTGCGCTAAGCCTGTTATCCATCAGCGGGCACTACGTGGACGTCGGATTCGTTGGCGACAAGATCGATGTGCCGCTGTTCCCACGAGTTTCGCGCGAGCAGACAATCCAGGGGTCGTTCTGGGGCAACAATATCGACCTTGGAGAAGTGATGGCACTGGCCGCACGTGGAAAGATCCAGCACACGATCACCACGATCGAGTTCGACGACATCAACACCTACATCGACCGACTCCGCGTCAATGACGTGGTGGGCCGCGCCGTACTGAAGTTCTGATCGACAGTCAGGCGTAGTTGGCGATAACCAGGTGGCGCGAGGCATCGCGCCCCGCCCTTTCCGGAGCACCGACATGAGCGGCAAGCCACCCGAGGACGGATTCGATGAAAAGGACAAGGGCCAGTCCGACTTCCTCGGCAGCGCGGCCTATCGTCGCCTCGGCCACAGCCGGCGCCTCAAGGACGTCGATGTCCTCAACTACGACGCCATCTTCTTTCCTGGCGGGCTGGGACCGATGGCCGATGTCGCAACCGACCCTGACGTGAAGAAGGCGGTGCGACAAGCCTGGGACGCTGGCAAGGTCGTCGCGGCGGTATGCCACGGGCCGTGCGCCTTTCTCGGCGTCGAACTGGAGGACGGCACCCCACTGGCTCGGGGCCGCAAACTCACCTCCTTCTCCACCGCTGAAGAAGATGGCTACGCCCGCAAGGACGTGCCCTTCGATCTCGAAAGCGCGCTCAGGGATGAAGGCGCCGAGCATTCGTCGGCGCCGCCGTGGCAGCCGAAGCTCGTGGTCGATGGCCGCCTGATCACCGGCCAGAATCCGGCTTCGGGTGCGTTGGTCGGCAAGGCGATCGTGGAGGCGCTCCAGCGCGTCTGAAGTCGCCATGCTGCGCTGCCGGTCTTCGCCGGCAGCCCACCCTACAGTGTTTCCGAAGCGTGGAGGGCCGTTCTCAGCAGCGACGTGTCAAATCCTTCGGTGAAGCGCGAACACACGTCCTGAAGCAAGCGGCGCGCCTCATCGCCTCTACCTTTTGCGGCCTGGAGGCGGGCAATAGTGAGCGCAATCTTGACCTGCCAACCCAGCATACCCTGCTCGACTGCGTGCTCCATGGCTTCGCGCAACAGGCGAGGTGCCTTTTCTGGGGGGGTGCCGGGCAAGGCCATGAGGACTTCGGCCTTGGTTCTGAGCAGGTCCGGGAGACTGAAGGCCGCGCCCGTGTCTTCCGACAGCAGGATCGCTTCATCGATGAGGGTGAGGGCCTCCTCCGCCTGCCCATTTGCCAGCAGCACCTCGGCCGTCGTTTGCAGTGCATCAAAGCGCAGGAAGGCGACCCTCAGTCCCGGCAGGCTCTTGCGCATCTGCACTTCGGCATCCACCAGTTGCCCGCGATACTGGAACAACAGTCCCTTTGCCATCTCGATGTTGTACGGGCGCGATCCTATGCGGAACTCGCTGGAAACCTGCTGAACTTCGTCTATCAGTGCCTCGGCCGTGGCATCCATGTCGTTCAGGAGATAGATTGGAAGGCACATCTGGACACAACCGAACAGAGTGTCTCGTTGCAGTCTCGCTTCGTCGATGGTCGCTATAGCGCGCTGCAGTGCCTGCTTCGGCTGGCCCAGAATCCACTTCGTCCGCGCCATGCAGATATGCGACATGATCTTCACCTTGCCTTCGAAGTACTGCAGTGCTCGCACACCGGACTGCGACTGCAAACTGCGGCTGGCGTTGAACGACTGCTCCGCCGACAGGTGCGAACCTAGCAAGTGGTGAGACGTGCCGACCATCCATCCAGCAACTATGACATCGGTCGCACTGCCTTCGATCTCGGCCAACTGTGCGTACTGCTCGGCGAGACGTAGCGATTCGCTGAAGCGAGCCAGCCCCAGCAAGTTCACGTATCGCGCGGCCCACAAGTGCATCGTGACGCGGTGCTCTCCGAGTACCGGGCTGAGATCCAGGGCACGTTGCAGGACGACGTCCACGTCGTCTCCGAACCGGGCCATCAGCCCATGCGTGACCGCCAGCGCTTCAAGGAGCACCAGCTCGGCGTGACCCGATCGAAGTGCTGCCGGAAGCCGGTCGAGCGCACGCACGCAGCAGCGTTCGCATTCATTGAGAAGTCGACACTGCAGCAACACGGGCGCGGCGAGAGCGCTCATCTCCACCGCGATACTTGCATCGCCCGTCCTACCGAAACACCAGTCAATGGCGATGCGGGCGTTACTCAGTTCATCCTCATTGTCGCGCGGACTCTCACCCGGATGCGAGCCGAAAGCAGTACCACGACGGCGAAGCTCACTCATGTAGTAGATGGCGTGCCGGCGCGCGACGTCGTCCCGATCAGGCTCCGCAGCCAATTTCACGGCGGCGTAGCTCCGAGTCGTGTCGAGAAGACGCAGGTGCGTCCGTCCGGACTTGACTCGCGCCGATACCAGCGACCTGTCCACAAGGTCCGCAATCGCGGCGCCGGAGTGCAAAGGATCCAGTCGCTCGTCGCCGACGATCTGAATGGCCGCTTCCATCGAAAAGCGTCCCGAGAACACGGAGAGCCGGTGCAGCGCCAGGCGAGCACGCGGAGGCAGCAGCTGGTAAGTCCAATCGAGCATGGCTTCGACGGTCTGGTGGCGAGGCAAGGCATCTCGGCGCCCTGGCCAGCGCAGCGCCGCCTGGCTCGCCAGCGACTGCGACACCCCCTGCACGCCGTAGGTCCCGACGCGACTGGCCACCAGTTCGATCGCAAACGGATTGCCGTCCAGGCGGCGGCAGATCGCGGCGATGGTTGCCGCACTTCGGTCGCCCAGGACATCGACCGCCCCACCTTCCGTTGCGCGCTCCACGAAAAGCTGCACGGCGGGCCAGACCGCAGACTGCCTCGCGGTGAGCTGGCCGGTGTGAGGGGGCGAAGCCAGGGGACGAAGAAGATATACGTGCTCGCCGGCGACGCGGATCGCCTCGCGGCTCGTGCACATGATCGAAATGGCCGGAGCCTGCACGATGACCTGCGTGCACAGCGCGGCCACACCGGCGATGACGTGCTCGCAGTTGTCCAGCAGGAGCAGCGCCGTGCGTCCGCGCAGAAACTCGGCAAGGCCTGCCACGGTCACGCTGCCGGATGGCCTGAATGCGACGGCGGATGCGATCTCCTCCAGCACGCGTTCGTCGCCATCGGCCATGCTCAGGTCGACGAAGAAGATCGCATCTCCGAACAAGTCGAGCGCATGGGCGGCCAGTATGGCCAGTGTCGTCTTGCCGCTGCCACCGGGGCCGACGACGCTGACGAGCCGATGCTGCGAGACCAGTGTCGCCAGCTCGGCCGTGCTCTCCTCGCGACCGATCGCACGCTGCAGCGGCGCTGGCACGTGAGGCAATGCCTTACGGGCGGCTAACGCGCTTACCTGTGGCGTCTGCGGTTCAAGCGCTGGCACCGCGTCGCGCGCGGCATGGCGCCCAACCTCGCCGACGAAACAGTACCCGCGACCAGCTACGCTCGCGATGTAGCGCGCTCCGTTCTGGCCGCACCCCAGCGCTTTTCGAAGATGGGCCACCTGCACGCGGATGTTGGATTCCTCCACGATCCGCCCAGGCCAGGCGATCGCCATCAACTGTTTGCGGGTCACCACATCCCCTGAGGCTTCCACCAGCGCCAGAAGGATGTCGAAGGCGCGGCTCCCCAAGGAGATCGGGCCACCAGCCTCCGTCAGCGTGCGCGTACCGGGGTCGAGGTAGAAGGGACCGAACAGGAATGCGTCGCTCATTGAGTGCTCCCTTTGCCCGCGCGCTCGCCGGGCGTCGAGCGGGCTCATGCAGATGCCGGGCCGGATATCAGGATGCGATGAGATCACGGGAGTACGGGCCCTGGCCGCCATTGAAGCGCGCTCTGGGCCCTCGCGCACCGCCGATTCACCGACTTTGACGATCTTTAATTTCCCGACCGGTGATCGCCCGACCAGACTAGCCTGGCAGGAGCGCCTGGTCCCGGCTCGCCGGGCCAGGCATCCCGTCGGATCGGGGCGCGCATTGGCAACGCACCACGATGCCGCCATGGGTTGTCACACGGTGAGAAGGAGACCCTACCGTGCCCTGCTCCCATCTGTTCGAACCGTTGCGTGTTGGAACTCTGGTCCTTCTGAATCGCCTGGTCATCGGCCCCATGTGCCAGTACTCCGCGGACAACGGTTGCATGACCGACTGGCACCTGATCCATCTGGGGCACCTGGCACTGTCCGGTGCCGGGCTGCTCTTCATCGAAGTGACTGCGGTGCTGTCGGAAGGCCGCATCAGCCCAGGAGATGTGGGGCTGTGGAATGAGGAAACAGCATCGGCAATGAGCCTGACGATTGAAAGCATTCGGCGCTGGTCCGATGTGCCCATCGCAATCGAACTCAGCCATGCGGGTCGGCGTGGATCGGTGGAAGCGCCATGGAACGGGGGCATGCCCATTGACGGCGGAAGCGGTCGTGGATGGCAGCGACAGGCCCCCTCGTCCCTGCCCTATCTCTCCGGCAATGGCGCGCCGCGAGCACTCGATCGCACCGACCTGCGGCAGATCCGAGAGGCCTTCGCAAACGCGGCGGTGCGTGCCACGCAGGCGGGCGTGGATTCGATCCAGATCCATTCCGCAGAGGGGTTCCTGCTGCATCAGTTCCTGTCACCAAGATCGAACCAGCGGGGCGATTCCTATGGCGGTTCCTTGCAGAATCGGATGCGTTTCCCCCTGGAGGTGTTCGACACGGTTCGCGACGCAGTGCCCTCGCACTACCCGGTGACGGTCCGGCTGCCGGCCTTCGATGGTGCGGGGAGCGGCTGGGGCATCGAACAGGCAGCGACCTTCGCCGCTCAACTGCAAAGTCGCGGCTGCAATGCGTTCCACGTCACCGCAGGCGGACTGCAACCCGAATCCCCTCCGGCGATGCGAAAGGAGATGGTCGTGGTGCGCGCCGTGAAGCGTGTCGTGACGGTTCCGGTGATCGTCACCAGTCTCGATCCGAACTATGCGCGCGTCGATGCCGTCGTCGCCAACGGGCATGTCGATGCCGTGGCACTGACCCGGACGATCCTGCAGTCACCACGATGGCCATGGAACGCGGCGCGGCTGCTGCATGCCAGCGTGGAAACACCCGTCCAATACCAGCACGTGTGAGGAGACCTACATGTCCGCTCATTTCCCGGTCCACCATCGCACCGTTCGCGCGGATGGCGTGGAGTTCTTCTATCGCGAATCGGGCGATTCCGCCTCGCCTACCCTCCTGCTCATCCACGGCTTCCCGACCAGTTCCCACATGTACCGGCGCCTGCTGACGGAACTTGCCGACGAGTTCCACGTCATCGCACCGGACCTACCTGGATTCGGTTTCACGCAGATTCCGGACGAGCGCGCCTACGTCTATACCTTTGACGCATTGGGCAACTCGCTGCAAGCCCTTGTCGAGGCACTGGACATGGACCGCTACATTCTCTACGTCTTCGACTACGGCGCGCCGGCAGGCTTGCGTCTGGCGCTGCAACTGCCCGAGCGCGTGGCGGGCATCATCAGCCAGAATGGAAATGCATACCTCGAAGGGCTGGGAGACGCCTTTGGACCCACGCGTCAGTACTGGGAACATCCTACGCCGGAGAATCGCAATGCCTTGCGGGGCATCCTCACCCTGGAGGGGACGCGCTGGCAATACGAACACGGCGTTGCCGACCCCACCCTCCTCGCACCGGAGACCTGGCAACTGGACCACATGCTCCTGCAGCGGCCGGGAAACGATGAGATCCAACTGGACCTGTTCTACGACTACCGGACCAACCTGACGCTCTATCCACGATTCCAGGCGTTCTTCCGGGAGCATCGTGTGCCGACACTGGTCATCTGGGGCGAACATGATCCGTTCTTCCGCCCTCCTGGTGCGGATGCGTTCCTGCGCGACAATCCAGACGCGCGCGTGGAGCTTCTGGATACCGGGCATTTCGCGCTGGAAACGCATGCGCCACACATCATGGAGCGAATACGAGAAACATTCGGTACGCGTTCTCGCGGGTGAACTTCAAAGGACGGCCAACAACGTTGCGGCTTCCTTCAGCAGGCGCGTTTCGTGCCCTTCTGTGAAACGCGAATAGACCTCCTGCAGTATCGTCTTTGCCTCCCGCGGTCGGCCTTGCGCAATCTTCAGGCGGGCGAGTGCCAATGCGATCCCGATCTCCCAGCCCAGCGCATCCGCCCGACGGGCCTCATGCAGTGCTTCTGCCAGGAAGTCGTGCACTTGCGACGGGCTGAACTGCGGCAGCGCCATCATGGCTTCGCCCTTGGTGCGCAGCAGATCCGGCCGGCTGAAGAAGCCACCACTGCTGTCGGACAACGCGATGGCTTCTTCGATGAACGTGAACGCTTCCTCCGCCTTTCCGTTCACGCACAGAATCTCCGACATTGCCTGCAAACCGAGGAATCGCGCGGGAGGAATGCGAACCCCGGGCAGGCATTGCCGCAACTGCGCTTCCGCCTCGGCGAACAACTTCCGGTGGCGCAGCAGCAGGCCCTTCAGCATCTCGATGTTGGAAACCCGAAAGCCTACGCGATACTCCGCAGGCACGTCCTGCAAATCCTGGAGCAGGGACTCGGCCGTTTGATCGAGATCGTTCAAGAGGAATATCGGGAAGAAGAGCGTCACGCAGGGAAACAGTGAATCGGGAGAACTGCGCGCATCATCGATTGCCTTGATGCACAGCTGCAGGGCCTGCCTGGGAAGGCCGAGCGCCAGCTTCGTGCGCGCCGCGCCAAGGTTGGCATTGAGCATCGCCTTGCTGTCAAAGTACTGAGGTTTCCGGAAAACAGCCTGCGCCAGCTTCCTTCGCGCGATCGCGAACTCTTCGTCCGCATCTGCATGCGACCCCATGTAATGATGCGAGGTGCCGATCATCCAGCGTGCGATGACCGTTTCCGAGGCGCACCCCGCGCTCCTTGCAATTGCCGCGTACTCCTCGGCGACGCGCATCGATTCCGGAAATCGACCTGTGCCCAGCATCGCGTGATGCAAGCCGGCGGTCAGATGAAACGTGGCCCGGTGGTCGCCCTGCGCTCGGCTGATGATCAGACCGGTTTGGAGTGCCGACACCATATCCTCACCGTACAACCCCAATGCGGTGTAGGCGATCGAGAGGGCTTCCAACAGGACCAGTTCGATTGCCGTGGCTTGCAGATGCGCCGGCATGTGATCCAGCGCCCGCCTGCAGCAGCGAGCGCATTCGTCGAACGAACGGTACTGCAGGAGCGACGGCACGGCCAGTGCGCTCAGTTCCACGCCAAGCCCGACATCGTGTGTGGTCGAGAAGCACCAGTCCAATGCAGCGCGCACATTGCCCAGTTCGTCTTCACGCAACTCGGGCGTGGCACCAGGATTGAGATCGAGCGCGGCCTGGCAGCCACGCAGATACTCGGTGTAATGCAACGCATGTCGTTGCATGAGACCTTCGCGATCGTTTTCGTTCGCTAGTTTTTCTGCGGCGTACGTGCGCGTGGTTTCGAGTAGTCTCAGCCGTGTTTGACCTCCCCTGGACCGTACGTTCACCAGCGACTTGTCCGCAAGGTCCGCGATGGCGGCCGCCGCTTGGACTGCGTCGAGCCGTTCGTCGCTGATGACGTTGATTGCCGACTCGAGTGGAAAGGCGCCGGAGAACACCGAAAGCCGACCCAGCGCCAGCCGGTTGCGAGGAGGGAGAAGGTCGTAGGTCCAATCGAGAAGGGCTTCGACGGTCTGATGCCGCGGAGACGCGTCGCGTCGTCCCTGCCAGTGAAGCGCCGACTGGCTGGAAAGTAGTTCGGAAACTCCCTGGACGCCATACGTGCCAACTCGGCTGGATACAAGTTCGATCGCCAGAGGATTTCCGCCCAGCCTTCGACAGATCGCTGCGATCATCGACGCGCTCTCGTCGCTGAGGACGCCATGTGCCCCCCCTTCCTCGGCGCGCTCGACGAACAGCTGCATCGCGGACCACGCCTTCGCACGTTCGGCTTTGAGTCTACCGGTGTTGGGTGGCGACGCGAGGGGGCGCAGAAGGTAAACGTGTTCGTCTGACAGGCGCACTGCCTCCCGACTCGTGCACAGGATCGATAACTGATGCGTCCGGTCAAGCAACTGCCTGCTTAGCGATGCGACGCCACCGATCACGTGTTCGCAGTTGTCCAACACCACCAGCGTCGGGCGCGTGTCCAGGAACTCCGCCAGCCCCGGCACGCTCACGGTTCCGGAGGGCCGATAGGCAGCATCTGACGACAGGGCTTCGATCACTTGGTCATCACGCGTGATGATGCTCAGGTCAACGAAGTGAATTGCATCACCGAAGTGATCGAGCGAGCGCGCAGCCAGCACTGCCACCGTGGTCTTTCCCATTCCCGCGGCCCCAACGACGGTCACCAGACGCCGTTGCAGCAATTGGGACGCCAACTCGGCGACGCTCTCCTCGCGGCCGATAACACGATCCTGTGCAACGGGAGCATTGGCGAGCGATGGGGATTCGCCCGGACCACGAGTTGCACGCGGAACTGCGGGGACATTCAACCGCGGAGATTGAGCTTCCTGCTCGCGCCCCACTTCGGCGACGAAGCAGTAGCCCCGGCCCGCGACACTGGCGATAAAGCGAGCCCCACCCTGTCCGCACCCTAGTGCCTTGCGAAGATGTGCAATCTGCACGCGGACATTGGATTCCTCAACCACGAGGCCCGACCACGCACAGGCCATCAACTCCCGCCGCGTCAGCACCTTCCCCTCCCCATCGACCAGAGCCACCAGAATGTCGAAGGCGCGACTTCCCAAGGCCACATCGCTGCCGTCCTTGCGCAACGTGCGGGTGGCCGGGGTTAGCTTGAAAGTTCCGAACCGGAAGACTTCGTTCATGTCCGCCCCACGGTGGCCTGCTGCGCAGGCGGGCTGAGACTCGCGAAGTGAGCCTAAATATATATGTGGCCCAAGTTCGTGTCCAAAACCTTCGGCTTGGCCTTTGATACCGGTCGAAACGTGCAATCTTCGATTGCCGCCCGCCAAAAGCCGAATGCAAGTTGTTGAATTTGCCGACAAACATGCCGATAGAACGTTTTGCTGGAGCCAAGGCTGATCCACCGCAGGTCATGTCGTTCCCGCTCCGTGAGCAGTCCGGGCGAAGGCGGCGTCGGCGACCTAGCAACAATTAGCGCCCCTAGGAAGCTACGGATTCCGCCCAGGTAATCCGAGCTTCGCGAGATGCTGACCAGCGCGTGGAGGACCGCTATTCGGTATCGAAAGCGGACGTTCGCAGCGCCCGGCGCCTTGGCCCTGTCCCAGTGACCGCTTTCGGGATCCGGCTAAAGGCCTGGTCAGTCGCCGCACCGGCGGGCCTCTCGTATGCGCAGAGTTGGATACGTGATTGTGTCGACAATTTCCGTCGCAATACCGTGTCCCGGCCCCACTAAAGCACTGAATTTATGCGCTTTTTGCGAGAACGCCGTTGAGGAACCGGACAATCGCGTTGATCGTCTTCGCGAGGTGGCGTCTCACGTACCTGTCCATATCGCGCTACCTCCAGGAGCTGGCTGTGTTCACTTGATGAAGCAGCACGGAACTAGCAATGCAAATGTCGCCAAAAGGTCGCCACTGCAATGTTCGGTCCGCTCAACGGCCGGACCGCAGCCCTCCACGGCGCTCAGCCCTTCTTGCTTCATCAACGCGCAAGCTGGGTATTGCCCCGCAAAAAATCCGGTCCGCTCTTCAACCTTCGTACCGTTCCGGTCGCGGACAGCTTCGGTGACTCGACCGGCGAATGCCTCACCCAGTCGTAGCTCGATTGCCGCTGCGTGGTCGTTGAACCCAAGCGCGTAGCGCTAGCGCTAGCGCGGCGACCGGAGCCGAGCACTGCAGCCTGCCAGCCGGCACCGGAAGGAAGAACGTCAACGCCGGCCGCATTGCGTCCGGCGCCAACGGAACCTGCAGGCATGCTACGGGCTACGTACTGCGGTCGCGTGCGACGCGGGCCGCGTCAACGCGACGACCTGCCACATCGCCGACAGGCCGACCAGGACGTACACCACGCGTGCGAGCATCGCGTCCTGACCACCGAACAACGCGGCGACGAGATCGAACTGGAATGCGCCAACCAACCCCCAGTTCAAACCACCGACGATCAGCAATACCAGCGTCACGAGATTCAAACCTTTCATTGTTCATCTCTCCGTGTGTTCGGGTTGGGCAATCAGCCCTGCGGAATGAGCACCTTGTCGATGACGTGGATCACGCCATTGCTCGCGGCCACGTCGGCACTGAGTACGCGGGCTCCGTTGACGGTCACTGCGCCGCCGGACGCGCGGATCGCGAGCTCGCCGCCCTGCACCGTGGTGGCGGCATCCATCCCCGCCACCTGGCTCGCGGTCACGCGGCCCGGCACGACGTGGTAGGTGAGGATTGCGACCAGCTTGTCGTGGTTTTCCGGCTTCAGCAGGCTCTCGACGGTGCCTTTCGGCAGCGCGGCGAAGGCGGCATCGGTCGGCGCGAACACGGTGAATGGGCCGGCGCCCTTGAGCGTGTCGACCAGGCCGGCCGCCTGGAGCGCGGCAGCGAGGGTCTTGAATTGTCCGGCGCCGACGGCGGTGTCGACGATGTCGGCGCGTGACTGCGCCGGAGCGCTGCTCTTGGCGGCACCGTTGCCACCGGCGGGCGCCGCGAAGGCGGCCGGCGTCGAAACGGCCAGGACCAGGGCGACGGCAAGGACGCGCAGGCGGTTCGGCAGGGGGCGGATGGACATGGCGGTTCTCCAGAAGGAAGGGGTGGCACGAGGCGGAGTCTCACCCCCGTGCTGTTAGACACCTGTACAAGCTAGCCATGTACAGAGCATGTACATTTCGCCATGTACATTTCGTCCCATGTACCCCATCAAGGCCGCCGCCGAACTCGCCGGACTCAGCACCGAGACCCTGCGCGCGTGGGAACGTCGGCATGGCGCGATCCACCCCGTCCGGGATGCCCAGGGCCGGCGCCTTTACGACCCGGAGATGATCGAGCGGCTCTCGCGTTTGCACCGCTTGACCGGCCGCGGCCACCCGATCCGCGACCTCGCCGCGCTGGACGACGATGCCCTCGACCGCTTGCTCGACGACGGCCGGCGGGCGGCCTACGGCGGCGTGGAGGGGCTGCCGTCGCGCATGCTCGATGCGATCGCCGAATACCGTGTCGACGTGTTCGACCGCGACCTTTCGGTGGCGATCGCCACGCTACCGATGACCGTGCTGATGACGCGTGTCGTCATGCCACTGTTGCGGGAGGTAGGCCTGCGCTGGGCTGACGGCCGGCTCGCGGTCGCGCAGGAACGACTGGTCAGCAGCCTGCTGCGCATGCGCCTGCTCGCGGTACTCAGCCCCCCTCCGCGCGAACAGCGACCGAGGGTGCTGTTCGCGACGCTTCCTGAGGAACGCCACGAGCTGGGCCTGATCGGCGCGGCGCTGCAGGCACACGAGGCGGGCATGCCCGTGCTTTACCTCGGCACCGAACTGCCGTCCCTTGAAATCGCGCGCGTCGCGGCCAAGCTCGGCGCGGCCGGCGTCGCGCTGAGTTCGATGGACCCACAGCAGGCCCGCCCCGCTCTGGAGGAACTGCGCCAGCTCGATGCCGAGCTGGCGCCCGGCGTGCCCGTGTGGCTCGGCGGCACGAATGCGCGCTACCTTGCCGAAGAACTGGCGTCGGCGCGGATACAGGCCGTGGGCGATGTCCAGTCGATCACGCGGGGCATGGTTCCGAACGCGGGGCGCGGCTGAGTGGCGGCCTACGTCTCGCAGCGCCAAGCAGCTCCACTGCCCTTCCGGTGGGAGGCGGCTCAGTTTCCACCGGCAAAGAAGTTGGCGCCTTCCCCACCGCGCAGCGGGTACGCCCAGCCCAATTCGATCTCGACGCCCACGAACCAGCTCAGCCGAATGCGTACGCCGACACCTATGTCAGCGTACGGTGAACCGTCGCGTAGTCCTTCGCGGTCATCGCCGCTTCCGCCAACCTCGACGAATGCCAACAGGCGCAGCCAGTCCCACTTGACGGGGCGCAGGTACTCCAGCGACCCGTAGTAGTAGTAGTTGCCCTCGAGGAAGTCGGAGTCGTAGCCGCGCATCTGACCCGATCCGCCCAGGGAGAATTCGTTGCGGCTACCGGTGCCACCGGTTAGCACACCTGCGCTTCCGAGCAGCTGCAGTGTCTGGTGCGGAACGTCCCCCATAGCGTGCGACTGGAAGTAGCTGGCGGTGGTTCGCGTGTAGTCGTAATCGGACCCAAGCCCCTCAGAAGCGACCTCGAGCCGCGCATTGAAGCGGCGCCCCGTTTCACTGTACAAGTGGTACCGCAGATTGTCGTAGTCAGCTGTGCCCACCGCTGCCAAGGCCTGACCATCGGATGGCGGAGCAAGCTCGCCGTCGGTGCTTTGGCGTTGCCAGAACGCACCACCGCCCAAGATCCAGCCGCTGCGTGGGCGCTCGCGGCGAAAGTCCCGCGCCATTGCGATCTCGAACTGGTCGAAGGTTTCGTCAAAGCTCTCGTCTGTAACCAAGTTCGTTGCCGGGTCGATGATCGGCGTCACCCGTTCGCGTCTTTCTAGTCGCGCACGCAGTTCGTAGGGGGTATCAAACACGTAGGGGGCACGGTAGCTCATGCGTGCGCTGGTTTCCTCAAGGCGATCACGCTCGTTCGGGAACTCGCCTTTCTCCACAGTCACGTTCATGCGGTGATTGAGTCCCCAGACATTGCTCCAGCGCAGATTCGCCCCATAACTGTAGTCGCTGTCCGAACTGGCATCGATGCGAGGCAGCACCAGAAGGTGATATTTCTCACGCACCGTGACCTCGAGCATTACACCGCCGGCAATCGCCGACGTGGCCGCCTTGACCTCGCGGAACAGGCCCAGGTCCTGCACCGCCTGGCGGCCGTTGTCAATGGCGACCGGGTCGGCGGCATCGCCAGGCGCCAGTCCGAGTTCGCGCAGGATCACCTTGTCTTGCGTCTTTTCGTTGCCGACCAGGCGGATCTCCGCGATTCGCGGCCAGGTTGCTTCGCTGGCGCCAGCAGTGAGGATCATCGCGCAGCCAAGCAACGCGGTGGCAGCGGCCTGAAGACACAAGCGGATCAGCGGGGCGTACATGACGTGCGGCTATCGTCTGGCAGGCGCGCATGACCTGTCGACGATGCATCGGCCGGCGCCGCATCGCATACGTCGCTGCTGGGGGCGCTCTGGTCGTCAAGGAATATCTGCGAGACGCAGCCCGTCACGGCCGAGATCAGGGCGGTACACACCACCAGCCTCGTGCTCTCTCCTTTCCACCTGATCGGCACCACGGCACACCTCGGCGATCCTGACGGCTACACCTTAGGCACCCCTCTGCTCACGGCATTGATCCAAGTCAACTGCGAGTGCCGTCCCGGCCCGACCCGACTGGACATCCACGCTCCGACCCGAGTGAGAATCACTCAGTCCGCTCTCCCGGAAATGGCGTAGAACTCAGGCCACTTTTGCAAACATGCGCCTACCAGCGCCCTGGGGGTCCGATGCTTCACCTTGAGCGACACCGACGACAACAGATGGGATGGCTCCGAGCATCCGTTCTGGGGGCCAACGACGGTCTCATTTCGACGAGTGGCCTGGTTATCGGCGTATCGACCGCGAATGCGGCGAGCCATGACATCCTGGTGATCGGCTTGGCCGGTGTCGTTGCGGGCGCGCTGTCCATGGCCGCCGGTGAGTATGTGTCGGTAAGCACGCAGTCGGATGCAGAACGCGCTGAGACGGAGAAGGAGCGTCGCGAACTGCTGACTCAACCTGAGGCCGAGTTGCGCGAGATGGCCGAGATTTACAAAGAGCGTGGGCTCAGTGCCGACATCGCCGAGACGGTTGCCCAGCAGCTGACCGACCACGACGCATTGAGCGCTCACCTGCGTGATGAACTTGGCATATCCGAGCTGGTGAGGGCACGCCCCGTCCAGGCTGCACTCTCCTCGGCGGCTTCGTTCTGCGTCGGAGCCACCTTCCCACTCGTAACCGCGGTGCTTTTGCCCGGCCAGAATGGCGTCTGGGCCATTGCCGGGGTTTCGCTCCTTCTTCTCACGGTGCTGGGCGGGTCCGCCGCATATATGGGGGGCGCTCCCGTCGCCAAGGGAGCGCTGCGGGTACTCGTATGGGGCGCCCTGGCAATGGCGACGACGGCGCTGATCGGCGAGCTGTTCGGCTTGCAGTCGACAGGCTGATTGGGTTGGCTCTAACCGGACGACAATCTGGATCTGGCATCCGGTCGTCCTCGCGCGAGGATCAGCGAACTACCACGACCGGCACCTCTGAGCGACTGAGCACTTTGATGGTGACGGACCCAAGAAACAGGCTTTTGAGCGCACTGCGTCCATGCGATCCCATGACGAGCACGTCGCAGTTCGACTTCTTCACGAATTTGAGCAGTGCCTCGGCCGGGTCGCCTATGAGAAGGTGTTCCTCATAATTGATGCCCGCGCGCTTGAGTCGTGATTTGGCGCCCTTCATGACGGCTTTTCCGTTTTCCTGATGGTAGCGGTCCACACCCTTGACGCCCAACTCGACGGCCACACGCTGCAGCAACGGCTCGTCCACATAGACCAGCAGGACTTGCGGAAGCTTGGCGAGGTCGGAGGCCAGCCTTGCGACGTAACGGGAAGCGGCCTCAGATGCCTTGCTTCCGTCCGTTGTTACCACGATTCGCATGATCGCTTCCTCGGAGTGCCCAGATGGGTCCATCTTCACCATCGTCTGCGGCTGGGCATTGACTTGGATCAATGCTTGAACGTCATCGCCGTCGCCTGGCATGCCGGGGCGGGCTTCATTGATCCAGATCAATGCCTCCGCGGCACGCAGGAGGACATTGGCGTCCGACCAATACCGGAGTCGGGCGATGATCAAGGACCTTGTGGTGCCGATGATGAACGTCACAGGTGACCTCGCGGCCATCGATGCCGCGGCCGCCTATGCGATACAGTGGGGGGCTCGACTGACTGTGATCGAGCCCGTCAACCTGCCGCTACCGACACCCGGTCCGTGGGGCATAGCCCCAAGCACCTCGATGAGCGAGATCTACGAGGTCATCCGGTCCGAGTCGCAGGTCCGGGCGACGAAGTTTCGAGAACACCTGGCCCGGCAGGAAGCACCTTTCGAAGTGCGCGTAGTCGAGTCCCTGTTCGTCAACCCGGATCGCACGGCAACGCTGCATGCGCGCTATGCTGATCTCGTGGTCATGGGCGGATATGAGGAGGACTCCCCCGATGCACCCGCAGTTCGCGCTTACTTCAGTACCCTGCTGCTTGAATCGGGCCGACCCATCCTCTATGTACCTTCCACGCACACGGTCAAGGCGCCAATACGGCGTGCCGTCGTCGCTTGGCGCCCGACTCGGGAGGCCACCCGCGCGCTGCACGATGCGCTGCCCCTGCTGCTTCTTGCCGAATCAGTGGACGTACTGGAAGTGGGACCGGCGCGTACCGACCTCGGCGACGGAGACCAGCCTGGCGCCGACATCGCGGCACATCTTGCCCGGCACGGCCTCAAGGTTCGCGTGGTGATTCATGAGCAGTCAGGTGAGGCGGTGACGTCGGCACTGCTGCGTCATTGCGAGCAGGCCCATGCGCAGCTTCTGGTGGTGGGAGGTTATGGGCATTCGCGCTTCCGTGAATGGGTTCTTGGTGGGGTAACCCGCGAACTTCTCCAGTACGCCAGGCTGCCGGTGCTCTTTTCTCACTGAACAACGTAAAAGGCATCGGCTAACGCCGATGCCCTTCGCTATTGCCTGCTGCCCTCTGCGTCAGCGCTTCTCGGCCCCGGTCAGATCCAGCTCGTGGATGACCTGGCTGGCTTCGTCGGGGTCGAGTCTGCTCCTGAAGCCGAGGAAAGTAGCCAATTCGCGCATCGGCGCGTTCTCGGCCGAGTCGATCGAGAACATGGTGCGCACGCCCCTCGACTTGGCCACGGCGATCAGGTGGCGCATCAGCACCGTGCCCAATCCCTTGTGCTGCCAATGCTCGTCTACGGTCACGGCGCATTCGCTGTGAGCACCAGTGGCGTCCGTGCAATAGCGGCTCACGCCGACGATTCGCTCGCGGTCGTCCTCGTTGGCTACCGCGACAAAGGCCACTTGGTGGACATAGTCGATATCTGTGAGCTGCTTCAGGAATGCCTCGCTTGGGCTGCGCACCTGACCAAGAAAGCGGAAGCGACGGGCTTCGTCGGAGAGCCCTTCGATGAACTCGCGTTCGGCCTGCTTGTCGTGGACATCTATCGGACGGATCAGAACCTTGGTTCGGTCACGGAGCGTTTCCAGCCAGCGAGGGAATGCCTGCTCGGAACCCTCCGCGGCGATCGGTGGCTGCATGTTCATGTAGGACCCCGCATCAACTGTGTGCACCAAGCCTAGATTGCATTGACCACAGGTCATTGACATGGATCAAGGTTCGACCCACAGCACCAGGAATCCACCATTGATCTGCGTCAACTTGACCCCTTGTCATTGTGTGCAAGCTGCGAGGGCAAACGGAGAGTCCTCATGTACAGAGACATCCTTCTTCCCTGTTTCTTTGGCGGCCTCCACATGCCGGCACTGCAGGCTGCCCGGGCCCTGGCCGTGGCGCGCAACGCACGCCTGGTCGCGCTTGCAGGCGTAAGCATCGTTGCTCCCGTGCCATCTGCCTGGGCGTACTACCCCGCCGGTGTATACGCCACCATGCATGAAAGCGCGGAGGCGACGACGTTGGCACTGGTCAAGACCATTGGAGAGCAACTCGCCCATGGGGACGGCGCGAGCGATGTAATCCAGTCCGAACAGTACTGGTTGACGCCGGCCGAACAGGCAATTGCGCATGCGTACTGCGCGGATGTGACGGTCCTGGGAATCGAGCGAAGGTTCCAGGCTCATGAGGACCGCTTGTTTGCCGGGCTGATGATGGAAAGCGGACGTCCGCTGCTGCTGGTGCCGGCGCAGTCCACTGCCGATTCGTTCCGTCGGATTCTTGTTGCCTGGAAACCGAGCCGTGAGGCTGCGCGCGCGCTGCACGACGCCTTGCCGGTGCTTGAGCAGGCAGAGAGCGTGGATTTGCTGATGGTCGAAGGCAGTTTCAGGTCCCCACCGATGCACAATGCCGGGGGCGCGGAGATTGCGCTGCATCTTCGCCACCACGGCATAGAGGTCAACCCGGTCCGGCGCAACGACGCCGGGACGTCGACCGGCCTGGCCATTGTCGACTACGCGAAGGAGATGCGCGCCGACATGATCGTGGTGGGCGGCTACGGGAGGTCGCGCGCATCGGAGATCGTGTTCGGCGGCGTCACCCAGACCCTACTACGCCACGCGACAACACCGGTGCTGTTCTCCCACTAGGGTGGGAGTGATCGGGTCCCATCTGCAGGTGCGCCAGCTTCGATTGTTGATGCAGATCACGAAGCGAAGTCCTGGACGGCGCGTAATGCGCACATACTCGCCGTGGAGCATCGACATGTTCAAGGATCTCATCGTCCCGCTCACCGATTCGCCCGGTGACGCAAACGCACTTGAAGCAGCGCTGGCACTGGCCGGCCATTCGCATGCTCATCTGGCGGTGGTGGGGACGATCTACCTGCCAGCCCCGGTTCCCGGCGCTTGGGGCGTGCCACCGGATGCCTCGTCGATGCAACGGATCTACGAGGAGACGCGTGCCATGGCAGAAGCCCAGGCTGCCCGCTTGCGCGAACGTCTGGCCGACGAACCGGTCCCAACGGATGTGCGCATGGTCGAGTCCATGGCCGCGAGTGCGCTGCCGCAATCTGCATTGCATTCGCACTACGCCGATCTTGTGGTGATGACCTCGGCCGAGGGCAGCAAGGGCGATCGGCTGGCCATCCATGCGCTCTTCGGCGCCTTGCTCCTCGGTTCCGGACGCCCGGTGCTGGTGGTGCCCCCCTGCTGCAAGCCCACGTTCCCGCCGCGTCACGCCGTTGTGGCGTGGCGGCCGACGCGGGAATCCACCCGGGCACTGCACGACGCGATGCCAATCCTGCGCACCTGCGCATCGGTAGACGTGGTCGAAGTCGAATCCGGGTCGCCGGAGCTGAGCGACGACGGCCAGCAGCCGGGCGCCGACATTGCCGCCCACCTTGCTCGTCACGACATCAACGTGCGCGTGTTGATTCTTCCGCAGCGGGGCGAATCCGTGGCGGCCGAGCTGATTGGCCATTGCAATCAGTCAGGCGCCGAACTGCTGGTGGCCGGTGGCTACGGCCACTCGCGCTTTCGTGAATGGGTGCTCGGCGGCACGACTCGGGATCTTCTTGACTCCGCAAAGCTGCCGGTGCTGTTTTCACATTGATCTGCCTTCACATTGGACCTGCTTTCACGTTGGAACCAGTCCAACTCCATGCAAGCACAGCCACGCACGCCAGAATCAGCGCAATACTCACCCGGGACGCAATGCGCGACGCCTCACCCAATGCCGCGTCACCCATGACAGCCGGATCCTTGGCAAGAAAGTGCAGCATGATCACATGCAGCGGCAGCATGACCGCGTTGATCACCTGACTGCCGTAGATGAGCGGGATCAGCGGCACCCTTGGCATCGAGACAACGGTGGCAGCCACCGTCGTGAGGGTCACGAAGGCCACGTAGAACAACCGGAAATGGCGCGCATCCAGATCCAACGACGCCGGTGAGCCAGCCCCCTCGGCAATGGAGTAAGCGGTAGCGAGTGGGACAATGGCCGCCGCAAGCAGCGATGCGCCCAGCAGACCCGCACCGAATATCACCGTTGCGAAGGGGCCGGCGAGTGGGCGCAGCGCGATCGCCGCATCACTTGCATCCCGAATACGCACTCCGGCACGGTGAAGGGTGGCGGCACAAGCCACTGCGATGGCCAGCCCGATCACGCCTGTCAGCAACGAGCCGATGACGACATCGACACGCTCGAAGCGCAGGTTGGCGATCGTGATCTTCTTGTCCACTGAGTACGACTGGATGAATGCGAGCCCCCAGGGCGCCAGTGTGGTCCCCAGGGTGGCTGCGACGGCGGTCCATCCGGTGGTGTCATCTGGCAAACGGGGAACCACGGTGCTGCTCCAGACCAGCCCCCAGTCCGGCCCCGCAAGTACACCGTCCACGATGTAGAGCGCGAGCGTCGCAGATACGATCAGGAGTACGCGTTCCACGCGATGAAACGACCCAAGTACCACGACGAGCGAGATCAGGACCGCGGCAGTTGGAGCACTGATCCAGGGGGGAATGCCGATGAGGGAACACGCGGCCGCGATGCCGGCGTACTCCGCGCAGATGGTGCCGAAGTTCGCGAGCAGCAGGGCAACCACGGCGCAGTAGCCCGGCGCATCGCCCCAGCGCGCACGGATCGCGCCTACGAACCCCTTGCCGCTGGCGGCACCGATTCGCAATGCCATCAGATGGAACTGGACCAACAGGATCGTCGAAGCGGGAATGACCCATAAGAGGCGGTAGCCGTGATCGGCCCCAAGCACGGAGTACGTCGTGATTCCGGCAGGGTCGTCATCCGACAAGCCCGCCAGCAATCCAGGCCCAAGCACGGCAAAGAACGCGGCGAGGGCGCCTGATCCGCTGGCGCGCAGCTGCGCGAATCGCAGCGCTATGCCGCGTCGGAAGTGCGCCACGGCGTGTGGCGGCGCTTGGTATCGCCCTCGAAGCCGGTGCACGAGGGATCCGCCTTCCTGGTCGGGTCGCATGGCTTCTCCTCTACTTGCGGGGTCGACTCGGATCCGGCGGACCCGGTCTGCCACACGTAGCGCTGGGTTCAATGCGCGGTATATCCACCGTCGATGACAAGCTCGCTGCCTGTGACGAAACGGGACTCATCGCAAGCAAGGTAGACCACACCCCAGGCGATATCGTCCGGATCGCCCATATGGCCCAGCGGATGCATCAGGCCGACCTCTCGCCGGGCCTGCTCGATATCGGTGGCGCCACTGTCGCGCAGATGCCGCTCGACCATCGGGGTCCAGATGAAGCCAGGATGGATCGAGTTCACCCGAATGCCGTCTTTGGCGTAGAACATGGCATCGGTCTTGCTCATCAACCTCACAGCCCCCTTGGACGCGTGATAGGGCGGCACATCGGCTGCGCCAACCAGGCCGTAGATTGAGGAGAGGTTGATGATGCTGCCACCGCCAGAGCGGCGCAGATGCGCGATCGCATGCTTGGTGCAGAAGAAGACACCCTTGACGTTGACGGCCTGCACACGATCCCATTCGGCCTCGGTGACCTCGTGCGTCGGCTTGGTGACGCCGGCAATCCCGGCGTTGTTGACCAGCACGTGCACCGCGCCGAAGCGACCGGCCACGCCATCGATGGCATCGCTTACTGTTGCCTCGGTGGCGACATCGACGTGCCAGTAGTGGGCCTGCGCGCCCTTCCCTCGCAGCGCGTTGGCGAGTGCCGCCCCCTCTTCATCCAGGACGTCGAACAGAGCCACTGTCGCCCCCTCCTGGGCCAGCCGGTGCACGCACGCCTCACCGATGCCAACCGCGGCGCCGGTCACGATGCAGACTTTGCCTTTGACCCGATTCATGCCGCCCTCCGCGCCAGCCTGGACTGACAATCCGCGCCAAGGTTGGCATCGATCGATTCGCCCGTATTGACCTGGATCATGGTGGTGGCAGTTACTGATCGTTACAAACCGTTACCGATGCGGGGTTCTGGCGTTTCATTGGCGAGTTACGGTCGGCATGGGATCCCCGCATAGGAGCTGCCGTCATGCTAGGTATGCAGGCCGTACAAGACGACTTCGCGATTGCCCCGCCGAACCTGGAGTCGCCGCCGTCATTGACTCACTGCGCGCCGTACCTGCCTGGGCTGGAAGCGCTGGTGGCTGGCCTGCCCCTGCTGCGTCGACGCGTGCGTGCACGTCAGTACCTGTTCCGCGCCGGACAGCCGCGCAACGCTCTCTACCTGGTCCACGCCGGATTCTTCAAGACGCGGATCCTCAGCGATGACGGTAGGGAGAAGATCACTGGATTCCGCCTGCGCGGCGACCTGCTGGGCATGGACGCGCTCGACATGCCGCGCTTCACTTGCGACGCGATCGCACTCGACGTGGGTGAGGTCTGGGAGCTTCCCTGCGGCGATCTGCGCGAGCGACTGCCGCAGTTCCAGGAGCAGCTGACGGCGATGTTGGCCAGCGAGATCCGGCGCGATTGGAAATGGATGCTGGTGACAGGAAGCCTCAATGCCGACCAGCGGGTGGTTTCTTTCCTGCTGGACCTGTCGACGCGCCTGGAAGCCCTTGGCTTCAGCGCCAGCAGCATGTTCCTGCGCATGACCCGTGCGGATGTTGGCAACTTCCTGTCGATCCAGCTCGAGACGGTCGTGCGTGCACTCACCCGGCTGCAGGCAAGGGGCCTGATTGGCGTGGACCGGCGAGAGATCCGAATCCTGGACGCCGCCGGTCTGCGTGCTTCATTGAGCCAGGAAACCACCCACTGAAGCTTGTTACCACAGGCAAGTCCGGATCGCTTCCGCCAATCCCTCGCGACGATAGGGCTTGCGAAGCAGTTCGAACCTGTCGCGTAAATCGGCATCCACGGCGTCGGCGCTCTCGTCGTAGCCTGAGGTCATCAGGACCCTAAGGCCCGGGTGCCGGCTTTTCGCCCACTGGGCCAGCGCATACCCGTTCATTCCATTCCCGAGGATGACATCGCTGAAAAGCAGCGAAATGTCCGGGTTCTCCGACAAAACCGCCATCGCCTGCGTGGCACTGTCCGCGGAAAGGGGCCTGTAACCCAGCGATTGCAGGAACGCGATGGCGACCGCGCGCACATCGGACTCGTCTTCTACCACCAGCACGGTCTCACCGTCGCCGCGCAGGGATGGCCTTGCGGGCGCTGCAGGGCTGTCTGCAGAGCGCGCGACCGGCAGATAGATCGCCACCGCGGTGCCTCGACCTGGTTGGCTATCGATGCCGAGGTAGCCATTGCTCTGTCGAGCGAAGCCATACACCATGCTCAGGCCCAGTCCGCTGCCGCGCCCTGAGTCCTTGGTTGTGAAGAACGGGTCGATAGCGCGGGCGAGCGTTTCGGCCGACATACCAATGCCGTTGTCTTCGACGCAGAAGACGACATAGTGGCCGGGTGCCATGTCCGGAAGTCCATCACCGGCAGTGACCCACCGCTCCTGCGCGGACAGCGTGATGTCGCCACCAGCAGGCAACGCATCGCGGGCATTCAGCACGAGGTTCACCAAGGCTGTCTCGAGATGGGCAACATCGGCGTAGGCGGCCGGCACCGAGTCCGGACAGTCGATGGTCAGCCGGACCATGTCGCCCAGCGTTCGCTGCAGCATCGTACCCAACCCTTGCAGCAGCGAGTGCGGAACGACCCCACCGGGCGTCAGGTGCTGGCGACGCGCGAATGCCAGCAGCTTCGTCGTGAGCTCCGCACCACGCGACACCGAACGCAGTCCACCGGCAATCAGGTCCTGCGCACCTGGCCGATCCTGGCACTCGATCTCAAGCAACTGCAGGCAACCGGACATGACCGTCAACAGATTGTTGAAATCGTGCGCGACGCCTCCCGTCAACTGGCCGATTGCGTCCAGTCGCTGCGCGTGCGCCAGCTCCTCCTCGGTACGGCGGCGCTGCATCAGCGCCGCCAGCAGGTTGGCCGAAGACTGCAACAGGTGCAGAGCGTCGTGGTCGAGACCGTTCGGCCGCCGCGACAGCCCGATCAGCACTCCCGCCGGCCGATCCCTGCCAAGCAGGGGAATAAGCGCGCCCTCCGCGAACGCCTCGTCCTCGGCGAGGAGCGAGACATCGCGCAGGAACATTGGCCGATCACCCAGCAATTCCTGACTGATCGCGGACCATTGCCGCGCCGTCCATGTCCGGATGACCTCCGGCTCCGTGCCGAAGGAAGCGGGAACCTCGGTGATCATGCCGTCCAGCCCGATCAGTGCCATCGCCACCACGTCCACATCCAGTTCGGCCGCCAGCAAAGGCGGCAGGGTCTGGATGAGCTGGTTCTCGTCGGTCGATTCGAGCGCGAGGTGGCCGATCCTCGCGACCAGCGCATCGTAGCGGGCACGGATGATCGCCTGCCGTGCGCGCTGGCTTTCCGACACGTCACGGATCGAAGCCAGGTAACGCGTCCCATGCTCCGTGTCCACGGGACTCAGGGCGATCTCGACGGGAAACTGCTGCCCGTCCAGGCGTTGACCGATGAGCGACTGGCCGGTTTCACCCATCTGGCGAATACGCGGGCTGGCCATGTAATCCTGGCGATGAAGTCCGTGGCGATGGCGCGAGGCCATCGGCATCAACGCCTCGACTTCCAGACCTAGCAAGCGTCCCGTGGCGAAGCCGAAAAGACGCTCGGCATTGGCATTGGCCTGTACGACTTTGCCGCCATCATCGACCAGGATCAGCGCATCCGGCACGATCTCGAACAACTGGGCGAGCAGACTGCCCTGACTCATTTCTGCCGGACCGCCGCCGCAAACACGTAGCCGACACCACGAACGGACTGGATCAGTTGCGGGTACGCGGGATCGCGTTCGACCTTGCGGCGCAGCCGGCCGATCTGCACATCGATCGAGCGATCGAACGGCCCGACGTCGCGCCCGTGCAGGCAGTTCATCAACTGGTCCCGGGACAACGTCTGGTTCGGATGGTCCAGGAGCGTGCACAGGAGCGCAAACTCGCCGGTCGTCAGTGCCGTGGCGCAGCCTTGCCGATCCGTCAGCCGACGCGTCGACGTGTCCAGCTGCATGCCATCGAACGCGACCGCGCGCAGTGAAGGTGACGCGGGACGCTCCTCGGGCTGGACCCGCCGCAACACCGAACGCATTCGGGCGAGCAACTCCCTGAAGTCGAACGGCTTGGTGACGTAGTCGTCCGCCCCAAGTTCCAGCCCCACCACCCGCTCGACAGGCTCGCCACGCCCGGTAACCACGATCACCGGAATGCCGTGCGTCTGCAGGCGTCGCAACACGATCAGGCCATCCTCGTCCGGCAGGCCCAGGTCGAGCAGTATCAGGTCCACCGGACCGTTCCCCAGTGCCAGGTCCAGCTCGGCACCGCTACCGGCGATGCTCGTCCGAAAGCCGTGTCCGGCCAGATAGCGAGCCAGCAGGGCGCTCACGTCAGGATCGTCGTCCACGATCAGGACGTGTGACCGGGCTTCGCTGACGGGACCCTCGGAAGCTTGCACGGAGGCGGCTCGGGCTCGTGGGTGGATCCAGCTTACCAAACGCAGGACGGCAAGCGCATCGGTCGCGGAGATTGATCTGGATCAGCGATGCAGGCTTCTGATTGGCCGAGACTTGGACCAGCCTTGCACCGGGAGTGCCTTATGCGCGATGTGCTCATCCATCTGGCCACACACCACGAGTGGGATTACAGCGCCCTGTTTGCCGGGCGATTGTCAGCGAGATTGAAGGCCTCGCTGACCGGCGCCTTGTGCTGCCCCCCTGTTGCCGCCGCGATGGCCGGCGACGTCGGCGGAATGGTAGCGATGGCGGCGGTACGACCTCCTCCGGACCTGGACGCCCTGGAAGGAAAAAGGCGCCGCTTCGGCAGCTGGGCATCCTCGATGGGCGTCTCACACAGCGATCTGTTGATCTGCCAGACCGACGCAAACTACGCCCTGCAATCGCTCGCGCGGTGGCATGACCTGCTCGTGCTCCCGGCCGGCGACAGCGTGCCATGGGGATCGGAACCGGCGTTGGCTGAAATACTCGTGACCTCGCAGGCGCCGTGCCTCGTCGTACCCGAGGGATGCCAGTCGTCCGCTGAAGGCGAGTGCATCGCCGTCGCCTGGGACGGCTCGCAGGCGGCTGCAGGGGCGCTGCATGCGGCACTTCCCCTCCTGGATCGGGCCAAACGCATCGTGGCATTGGTCGGAAAGAACATGCAGCCACCGGCTGCAGCACGAATGCCGCATGTCGACCTGGAGCGCCAGCTCGCACGTCATGGCCTGTCGTGCGTGCGCGAACCCGTCGAGCTGGGCCACCACGAGACTGACGGCGCCGCACTCCTGCACGCGGCACTGGGTGTCAATGCCGACCTGATCGTGCTGGGAGCGTTCGGACGCACGCGGTTGAGCGAGTGGGTCCTGGGCGGCGTCTCGCGCTACATGCTCGAGCACAGCCCGCTTCCCATACTGATGCGCCACTGACCACTCAATGCAGAGCCTTGACGCTCTGGATGAAGCGGGCGGCATCGAGGCAATGCAGCTCGGCAGGCAGGTGACTGCGGTCGACGACGAGCGTGGCCAGCGGTGACCGCCCGCACAACAGTTCCAGCTCAACGAACGCATTCTCGGAACCGTGTGTGTCTTCGGTGCAGAAGAACGCGACCTGGGGCGCGCCTCCCCCATAGCGCTTGGCAAAGCTGCGCACCGGCGCCGCCATGCGGCCAGCCCAGACCGGTCCGCCAATCAAAAGCACGCCGTAGCCGGCGGGATCGAGCCGCGCCGGAACGATGGCCGTCGAACGACGGGTGATCACATCGAACACCGTGCGCAGGGCGCCCAAGGCGCCTCGGCGCGGGCGCGGCTCGGTGATCCGCTCGATGTCCGCATTGAGCGCTTGCCGCAGTTCATGGGCGACCGCGCGGGTGTGGCCGCTCCTGGAGTAGTACGCAATCAAGGTGCTGCGGGCCATACCTCACCCGCCTCCCATCGCCCTTCGCGGTCCGCACTCCATTTCGCGGACCTGTTCCTTCAGCATTGCTTCGCTGAGCCCGCGCAGGCGAAGGGAGACAGCCGCGAAGATGTCGTCGGCAGAGACCATGCCGACCAGGCGTCCGTCCTCGCGCACCACAGGCAGCCTGCGAACGCCGCGATAGCGCATGATCTCGATCGCATCGAACGGATCCTGCAGCTCGCGACACGTTGCAACGGATGTGGTCATCGCACTTGCTACGGTCGCCGCCTGCGCATCTATGCCGGTGGCAACCACCGCCAGCACGATATCCCGATCCGTGAGGATACCCACTGGCACGCGCTCGTCGCCTGCGACGACAACCAGAGTGCCCACATGGCAGCGCTGCATGGCTTCCGCAGCCTGCCGGACTGACGCATTCAACTGGATGCAGGCTACTTCACCTGTACAGATATCACCGACTCGCATACGTCACTCCCAAGGATCGTCCACGCAACCAAAGTCGGCTGGTTTCGGCCCCGTGATATTGATCGTTGTCAACGTTCCGACCTGATGCCACGCGACAATCACGGGATCAGGCACAGCGCGGCGAAGGGAACCAGGTTGAGCAACAGAATGCCGATCTTGTAGATCGCCATTCCTGAATAGTGGATGGCATCGAATCCTTCTACCGACAGCCTGAACCAGCGTCCGTGCATGGAATAGAGCCAGTCCCTGGCAAGCACGTAGAGAATGAACCAGACAAGCAGGACTGCATAGTTGATGCATGCACACCAGAGCAGAAAATCCTTGATCTCGTTCATGGCCATGACTTGCCTCCATTGTGTCGAGTTGTACAGGCCACGCCTACGATGGACATTCAAGGGCTCGTGGCCAGGAAGCTGCGCAGGTCCATCAGCGGCTGCTGGGTCACACGAACGTAGCCGTCGGGCCGATCCAGCGACGCAATGACGGTGATGACCATTGCGAAGGAAAGTGCGAGGATCACCGACGCCTTGGCGCGCCTGGATCCTGACACGCCCGCGTGATATCCAATGCTCATCGTCCCGAAGACGATCAGCCCGGACAGAACCAACCAGACGCCCTTCGGTATTCGCATCTGCAGGCCAATGGCAACCCGTGAAGCGTGCGTGGCAAAGACATCGCTGAGCGACTCGACGTACAGCGCGGCCACGTCGGAGTTCAGATCGCGCTTGCCGTTGGCGACGGCGATATCCCAAAGGCGCCGCTGGATCTGGTCCGACTGGGCAAGCATCACGCGAACCTTGCCGGGCTCAACGCTGCCGCCACTGGCGAAGGCCAGGCGAAGATCCAGGTACTTACGGAGCAGCTCGCGCGTCTCGCCGCGGTCGGCCTCCTGCAGGAAGTCCGAGCGCAGATAGGTGAGGCGCAACGCGTTCGCGTCATCGCGGACCAGTGCCTTCCTGGAGTCGTAGCGCTCCGCGGCAATGCCAAAGGTAAAAGCGAGCATGAACGCCGTCAGGCCGAGGATGGCCCCCGCCACGCCCGAGGCGGGCGCCTCCTTCTCGTCTGCCGAGCGGCGATGGGAAGCCCGGCCCAGCCGGTATCCGGCTTCCACCGACGCCATGATCATGGCGATGGTGCCGAAGAAGAAGAGCCAGATGGGGACCGAGTCGACGTTCATACCTGTGGCCATGCGGTTCAGCATTGGATCGTGGAGGAAACCGCCCCGTCCTCCTTGATCCAGGTCATGCAATCGGCGCGGGCGGAAAGGCTGATCCAGATCAACTTCGCCCACCCCCAGTGGGCATGTACTTGCGGCAGCACGGCGGAGCCAGCGTTCCGGAGACCCAAGATGGAAGACAAGCAACTGCGACAGCGAGTGCACGAGGAGCTGGCGTTCGAGCGGTGCATCGATACGAACAGCATCGTCGTCAAGGCCGACAATGGCGTCATAACCCTAGCCGGCTGCGTGGGCACCTACATCCAGAAGCTTGCCGCCGAACGCGCCGCCTGGCGGGTCAGAGGCGTGAAGGCAGTAGTACAAGGCATCATCGTTCGCCCCGGCGATGGCCAGGTTTGCGACGAGGAGATCCTGGCACGGGGCCGTGCCCTTCTGGCGTGGGACTCCACGCTACCGGGCACCATCGAACTGATCGTCCAGCGGGGCTGGGTGACGCTGAAAGGCGAGGTCCGGTGGCAGTTCCAGCGCGACGGTGCGGAGCGCACCCTGTCGCACCTGTCCGGCATCACTGGCATCAGCAACAACATTCTGATTGCAGTCGATCGGTCTGCCATGCAGACGGTGCGGGCCAAGAAGAGCATCGAACACGCGCTCAGGCGAAACTGCGAAGTTCCAGCACGACAGATTCGGGTCGACGTCCTTGACGGACTGGTATGCCTCGATGGTGAAGTCGATACATGGAGCGAGCGCCTGGCTGCCGAACGCGCAGCCTGGTCGGCACCCGGAGTTCGCGAGGTTGTCGATCGCCTGACGATTCGCTGATCCGGTCCCGCCCCATTTCTGCTCACGCTATCGCGCAGTGAAGAAGACCCTGCCGTTGAATGGCTCGCCTAGTGGTTCGACCTGATATCCCAATGCCATCGCTCTGCTGCGAACCTCGGGAAAGGTCTCCTGCTTGCATATCCACAACGTATTCGCCTCCCGTTCGCCCAGCTCGCGCGCCAGTGGATCGTCGTATTCAGGGTTGATGGCCTGCTGCGGATACGGTGCCAAGGCAATCTTCTCTACTTCCGTGTGCGGCCCCAAATGGAGGTGAAGGCCGTAGCGTGCCATGTCCTCGACGAAGATCACTTCCCTCAATGGCCCTGATGTCCTGGCCCGTATCGCTTCGGCCCATCGGGACGCATCCTTGTGCGTAGGCCAAATTGCGACTGCGAACTTCATGAGCAGCATAATCAGCACCCAGGCACCAAGTGCACGCCAGGACGCTGTTACCTGCCACTCCCGCGGCATTCTCAGTGCCAGTGCCAGCGCCAGCGCCAGCGGAGTGAAGAGCGGAAGTAGATACAGTGGCATCCTCGACCTTGCCACGCAAAAGATCAGCAGCGGAAGAGCGATCCACAGCGAAATGAGCACTTGTGGCGCCTCTCGGGCGCGCCGCCCCGGATCCCGCCACCAGGAGGCCACTGCCTTCGGCAACCCCTTGACCCACCGTAGCAGCCACCTCGTCCACGGGATAGTTCCGAGCAACAGCGTCGGGATGTAGATCCAGATCCAGTCGTACCAGCGGCCATGGCGCGAGAACTCGCTGGTCGCGATCCGGTTGATGACTTCTTCGCCGACGAAGTATGCGAGAAGGCCTGGATGCCCGCGAATGACCGCCACGTACCACGGAAGCGCAAGCGCTGCGAACAGCAGGACGCCCATGCCACGGAACAGACGGAACCGGTCCCTTCCAGGCATGCACTGGTCGAAGACGATGATTACCGCCAAGGGCATGAGACCGGGGGGCCCTTTGGTCAGGAAGGCCGCCGCGAAGGACATCCACATCAGGACCAACCATCTCAAACCGTGGGCCGGATCACCGAATCTGGCTTCGACAAAAGCCCACATCGCCGCGGTGGCGAATGCCGCCAGAAGATAGTCAGCCGTCATGAACTGCGACGCCCCCACCGTGAACAGCATGGTGGCGTAAACCGTCGCAGCCGCGGCCTGCCTTCCGGGCGCCAGCCGGACCGCCATCTTCCATACCAGCAGGACGCAGACCAGATAGGACAGCGCCGACGGGAGTCGGGCAGACCATGGACTGGCGCCAAAAACGGCTACGCTGCTGGCAATAGCCCAGTAGGTCATGGGGGGCTTGGTCCAGTGCCCCACCTCGTGGTGCCGCCGCGGCGTGATCCAGTCGCCACTATCCAACATGTTCAGAGCGACGTTGGTATATCGCCCCTCGTCCGGGTCCCATATCCCGCGCGCGCCCAGGAAGCCGAACGCCACGATCAAAGCGAGCAACACCACGAACGCTTCCCGGGAATGAGCAGCCCTGGCAATCCGCTCTCGCCATGTCAGCAGGGTAACATGGCGTTCCAGGATCACCTGAGCGGTATCTCGGCGATGACGCGCAGGCCACCCAGTCCTGGCGACGCATCAAGCTCTACCCGTCCTCGATGGAGCATCAGAACGCTGCGCACGATCGCGAGCCCGAGACCGTTTCCTTCGACACCGGTGCCCAGCTCGCGGTGGAACCGGTTGAACACGCGTTGCCTGGCCTCCGGCGGAATGCCGGGGCCGCTGTCCTCGACTTCCAGTCTGGCGTTGCTCTCGTGCGGCGACACGGTGACGATAACTTTCCCGTGTTCTGGCGTGTATCGCACCGCGTTGTCAAGAACGTTCCGAACCAGTGAGTCCAGGGCGATGGGATCGCCGGCCACCTGCAACGGAACTGAATGCAGTTCGATGGTGATGCCTCGCTTCGCCGCGATCGACCGGTGCTCGATCACCTGATGGCTAACCAGCGAGTCCATGTCGACCGGGACGTTGGCCCGTAGACCCGCCCCCTCGTCGACACGACTGAGCGAGAGCATCTGCGAAACCAGATGATTCAATCGCGTCACGCTTCGTTGCATCAACCGCTGTGCCTCTTCCCGCTCCGCGCCATCGCGGGCCTCGCACACGTTGTCTGCGTGCACCTTCAAGGCCGAGATGGGAGTTCGAAGTTCGTGTGCCACATCTGCCGTGAACCGTCGCTCCCGCTTCATCGCCGAATCAAGGCGCTGCATCAGCCCGTTGACGGCCCGCGCCACACCCAGCAGTTCTTTCGGGACGGCCTGCAGGTCCAGTGCAGCCAGGTTGTCCGCCTCGCGCTGTTCGATCTGGCGCGAAAGATTCACAACATTGCGCAGAGCCCACGTAACCAGAAACCACACCAGCAGAGCCATGACCGGCAGAGCGATCAGCAAGGGCAACAACGTGCCGAAGGCAATGTCCTGGGCCAGCTCGCTGCGAATATCGGACAGCTCTCCCGCCTGGTACCAGTAGCCTGACGGTGCCATCAGCGTGAAGCTTCGCCAGTTCTGGCCGTCAATGGTGACATTGCGATAGCCGGCCTGCAGCGGTGCCAGTGCGTGGTCCGGGCCACTGTCGGAGCGGAGCAGCAGGCGGCCGGACGTGTCGCGGACCTGGAAGGCCAACTTGGTTTCATATGCGTGGCCAGTCGGGAACACGAGATCATCCCCGACGCCTTTTGCGACGCCGTGCCAGACATTGATGGTCAGTGGCTCGGCGGGACCGTGGGCAACCAGCTCGTCAAGCGGTTGGTCAACCAGGCTCACCAGCACGCGCGCCGAGTGCGCGAGCTTGGCGTCGAACATCTCGCCGGCCTCCTGGAGCCCGGCCCGGTAGCTGAAATAGCCGGCGACGGCCATCACAACGGACATCGTCCCGATCAGCGACACCAGCATCAATCTCCGGATCGATGTCATCGCATCCCTCAGGTCGCCGCGTCGGCTGCCACAGCCTCGTCCAGCGCGAAGCCTACGCCTCGGACGGTGCGGATCAAGGTCGGTGGCAACTTCTTGCGGATATGGTGGACGTGCACGTCGACGGCGTTGCTGGCGACATCCTCATCCCAGCCATACAGCCGCTGCTGCAGCGTCTCGCGCGTCACAACGCGGCCTGGACTCTCCATCAGCGACCACAGCAGGGCGAATTCGCGCCTAGGCAGATCGATGTTGCGCCCCCGCCAACTGACCGCCAGACGCGCCGGGTCCAATTCCAGCCTCCCAACGATCAACAGCGGGTTCCCGGTACCTGCGCTACGCCGCATCAGCGCCCTCACCCGCGCCAGGAACTCGGATGTGTCAAAAGGCTTGCCAAGGTAATCGTCCGCGCCAACGTCAAGGCCGAGCGTGCGATCCGATGCGCGCTCGCGAGCGCTCAGCACCAGGATTGGCGTCGAAGAACCCGCGCGCCGCGCCGCGCGGATCACTTCGATGCCATCCATGTAGGGCAAGCCAAGATCAAGGACCACCAGATCAAACCCGCCGTCGCGAATGGCGGCCAAGGCCTTCACTCCGTCCTGCATCCAGTCGACGCTATAGGCCGCGCGCCGCAACGCAGTCCGGATGCCTTCGCCCAGCGACGGATCGTCTTCTACGAGAAGCACTCGCATGACTGCAGTCTGGCCTCGTCCTCAACGGCCGGCAAGTTGCTGACGCACTGTCCCGAGCAGCGCCTGGGCCTCCTTGCGCCGCCCCTGGTCGGCCAACTCCCGCCCGGGCCTCTGAGGCGCGCCAACGGCCTTCGTCAGAGCCGCTTCCGCTCCCTTCCAATCCTTCTGGTCGCGGAGGAAATCGCCATAGAAGTAGTTCGCGTCGATGCCGCGCGGGTTGATCTTCAGCCCTTTCAGGAGCAATTCCCGCGCCTTGTCGTCATTCCCGAACGCCAAAGGCCACCCGGGCACCTGGTAGTAGAGCGAACCCAGACTGGTATAGGCGGACCCCTCCATCGCTGTGGCGTCCAGGGCGATGGCCTGCTCGAAGTCGGCACGGGCGCGCTTCACCAGGCTCAGTGCACCCACGCCCCCCTTTTCGCCCGCCCAGCTCGACAGCACGATTCCCTCCCAGATCAGCGCATTCGGATCGCGCGGATTGGCGGTGCGGGCGGTACCGGCCTGGCTCGCCAGCAATTCCAGCTCGTGCTCCCGCTGCGGCTTGGGCATTGCGAACATCACCTCGTCCCACCGCTTCTGCACCGCGGTCACCGCCGGGCCAGGTTCCCCGCCCCAAGCGTTGATTGCGATCAGCAAGCCCATGGCGGCGCCGAAAAGTCTTGCTTCAAGCTTGATCATGTGTGGCCTCCAGGCGGTCTTTGTTGGGATTGCGTGCGCTCGCGTGGCGACGCACGATCGCGAGCTTCTTACTCAAACTTTTGTCAACCAGAGCAGGCCAGAGGCTGTTGATGCGCACGAACAACGATTCGGGCCATCCCAGCTGCAGTCGCCTCTCGCCATCCTCGATGGCCCAAGCGAGCCTTTCGGCCACTTCTGCGGGATCGTCGTGGGTAACCCCCAACTCGCGATTCATCGCTTCCGCGGCGGCGGAATTGAACGCCGTGCGCGTGGCGCGCGGAGCCAGGTGCTGGAAGGTCACCACGGTATCGGCATGTTCGCGTGCGAGACCTTCAATCAGGCCGCGCAGTCCAAACTTGCTCGCACCGTAGGCAACGAAACCGGGATGCGCCAGATTTCCCAGCGTCGATCCGATCGCGACCACGGCCGCCTGCCTGTGGTTGGCAAGCACCGGCATCAAGTCGCGGATCAGCAGCATTGGTGCGATCAGGTTGGCGTCGATCACGGACCGAAGCAGGCGCTCTGGCTGTTCGTCGAACAAACCGAATGCGGGCTGGGCGTGGGCAAGTACCAGCAGCGATGCAGAGTGATTCCGAGCCGCACTGGCCACCCGCTGTCGACCTGCCGGATCCGTGACGTCGGCGGCCAGGGCAGTGATTGCACGGGCTCCATGTTGGTCGACGAGCGCCTCCAGACCTGCGGCCTGGCGGCCAACCGCGATCACGTGTGCGCCACGGCGCACCAGTGCCCCGGCAAGAGGTGCGCCAATTCCGCCGCTGGCGCCGGTGAGTACAACGCATCGCCCGGACAGCACGATCATGCGGCCTCCCTGTTGGCCGCGGTATCGGCGCGCAGCCCCCGGAAGATGTCACCGTAGAGCCGATAGAAGCGCCGAGCCGCGTGGATCACGGCGGCCTGGTCGTCAGAATCGTCCAGGCGATTCATCAGGCCCTCGAAGAAACCCACGTGTTCAACGTCAAGGTCGCCATGCGAAAGCAGGTAGGAGAACGCATTTCTCGGCAGCCCGAGACCGGATTCGATGGCAACGGCCGCACGCGTGGCCAAAGCCACGCTGGTGCCTTCAAGAACCAGCACCATGCCGAAGAATCCGACCGGATTGCCGCGCGCGATCGTGTCGTAGGCGTACGCGACCATCAGCTCGGTTGCGGCGGAAGGCGAGGAAGTCGCCGCGGCATCGCGATCCAGCCCGCACGCGGCCAGGTCATCGAGCACCCACTCGTGATGACCCATTTCTTCCTCGATGTACTCACCCACCGCCGTGCGAAGCCATTCCAGGCGCGCGGGCAAGCGGGAGCCACACGCCATCAGCAGTGGCACCGTATGGCGGACATGGTGATAGGCCTGCTGCAGGAAGGCTTCGTAATCCTGGCGCTGGATGATCCCGGCCAGTGCATCCTGGATGATCGGAATGGACAGCAAGGACAGGCGTTCTGCCTGCGTCTCGGCTAGCAGTCTTTCGTGAAACGTCATGGATGCATCTCTTCAGTAAGGTTCTGGTCGGTGTGCGCGTAGCGTTCCGCGATCTGACGGGAGTAGCGCTGCAGGATCGCTTCGCGACGCACGCGGCCGTTGCTGGTGAGCAGTCCAGCGCTCGCGGTGAATGGCGCGTCAGCGCGGACGAAGGCGCCGATGCGGGCGTAGTCCGGGAGTTCCGCGTTGACCTGTGACAGGGCCTTGGCAATCTCCGCGTCGGTTGCGTCCGCGCGTCGTGGCCAGAGCACGGCGATGTTGCTCGAACGTGCTTCGCCCCAGACGATGGCCTGCGCAACGAGCGGGTGCTGAAGCAGTTCGCTCTCCACCCACTCCGGCGAGACGTTGCGTCCATATGCGGTGATGAACACGTTCTTGCGGCGGCCCGTAATGTGCACGAAGCCGTCGTCATCGATGTGGCCCAGGTCGCCGGTGGCGATGGGGCCCGGCGGTGGACCTTCTTCGCCCAGATAGCCAATACAGCGGGCTCCATCCACGAAGATCTCGCCATCGCGTACCTGCACCTGAGCGTGCGCCAGCGGTCGGCCGACGCTTCCCGGTCGCATCGCGCCGGGGCGGTTCAGGCTGACGACCGAGGCACACTCGGTCAGCCCATAGCCTTCATACACCGGCAGCCCGACCGCTTGTGCCCGCTGTAGCAGGCGCACTCCTACCCGGCCCCCGCCTACCGCGAGAAAGCGGAGCGAAGACGGCAGCCGATTCCCCTGTTCGGCCGCCATTACCAGGCCCAGCAGCAGTTGCGGCAGCACGATCGCGCTTTCCGGCTGGTACCGGTCGAGGCACCCGAGCAGTCGAGCGATGTCCAGGCCCGATGCCCCGGTGTAACCGATGTCCGCCAGCGAGGGAACGGCTATGTCCGACCTCGCCATCAATGAGGCGTAGAGGCCCGCTACATTCTCAAGCAAGGTGGACATCGGCATCAGGCACAGGTGGCGACGCGTCGCCAATGACTGCGTTGCCTCGACCAGGGAGCCAGCTACCGTCATCAACGATTCACCGGACAGGCAAACTCCTTTTGGCTGCGCCGTCGTGCCCGAGGTATAGGTGATGCAGGCGGTTCCGTGGGGCAGGTTGCGGTTGGTGGCGGGCAACCTCCATAGCGCCAACCCTTCGCCCAGGCGCACGGCCTCTCCTCCGACTGCGGCAAAGATCATGTCAGCCGAACTGGCAACGACGCACTGCGCGCCGCTCGAAGCAATGGAATGGGCGATCTGACCGGGTGTGAAGAACGTCGGAAGGGGGACGTGAACAAGGTCGAGCGTTCGGACTGCGAGGTCCAGCGCCAACCAGTCCGGCCCGTTGTCGAGACGGCTGGCCACTACCTTCACGCCTTCACCTTCGAGGCGCTGGGCGTAACGCATCGCCATGTCTCGAACTGCGGACCCGCTCAGCTCGCCGGCGCCGGAAAGTATGCTTGCCCGACCACTGCCAAGGCCAGACAAGAGCGGGGCAAACTGGTTCATGCGCACCCTCCGCAGGCGTGCAGCTCCACGACTTCGGTCATGTCTGCCGGCGAGGGCCAGCCGTGGAGGTGGGCATGACCGGCCGCAATGTCGCCCCACACCACCTGCGGCTGCGCCTCGTAGTACCGACCCCAGTCCTGACAGTCGACCCCCAGGCGATCAGGGCGTGCCGGCGCGAGGATCTGCGTACGCAGATGCAGCCTGTTGAAGGCGTTGCGAAGCTGTCTGGTCGCAGCGAACAGCACCCAGCGAGCCCCTTCGCCGTGTAGCACCTGCGTCAATCGGGTGATGATCGTGCGCGCATCGCCTGGCGCGAGCGAGGCGAAGTTTCCGACCTCGACCAGATCGCTGCGCTCGACGGGAATGCACAGCCGCGCGGAAATTGCAGTCTGGGCAGGCTCGTCGAGGTACTGTTCGACGAACAGATCGCCCTCGACGCCGTATCGAACTCCCACCGCGGCGTACAGGTCGCCACCACCATCGCGAAATGCCAGCAGGTGTGGAAGGAAGGAGCGTAGATCTGCGTCGTAGCGACGACGATAGACGTGCGCAATGAACGCCTCGACCTCGCTTCGGGAACGGTGCCCGGCGTCGACGTGCTCGACCTGAAGGCCTGGATCTGAGTGTCGGAGTTTGCGTGTCAACATGGGACGCCATGCTGGTGCCCCCGAATTAACCCATCATTAGGCCATTGTTAGGCAGATGTAAGGCAATCGTTGAGACTGCGTTTGTCGTCACAATCTCGAGGATTCGCGGCGCATCCATCTTCTCGCCCCCACACAGCAGCGAACGAACGCACCGGTCGCGCCAATATGCATAGGCCCCTCTCGAGAGCGACGGGCGAGGCAGCCCGGATACCCGTTGGAGCGCGACCAGACGCCCAAGGGGTGGCTGTGGTGTCATGCCATACCGCCGATAAGCGCGGTTTATCGGACCTAACAAGCGTGGGCAGCTGCCGGTGGCATCTTCCTCAATATCGCCCCGGCCACTGCGCCCAGACCGGTCAACAGTGTTACGCCGCTCTCAACCCAAGAACCCACATCGCCCCAATCGATAGCAAGCGGACAGATCATCATCTGCACGCCTCGCGCACGCGGTCATCAAGCGCCTGCAACAACTCATAGGTTCGACTAAGCCCAGCGGCCTTCAACACGGCCTCACGGCTGGCTTTAGCACTTTCGCAGGCCATGGGAATCTTGCCTTGCTGCACCTGGACAACATGCCCCGACGCCTGCCCTCGCGAATGGCCATCCGTGCCCGCGAGTCGCGAGAGATATGCTGATTCAGCCGCGTCACGCTGACGCTTGTACTCGCGTGCCTGAAGTTGCTCATAGGTCGGCGGCGGCTCAGGTTGCGCATACCAGAACTTTGGCTGAGCAGCGTTCGCAGGGCACGGATCGCTTTGATAGCTCACCGCCCCGCCCTTGCTCACACACTTGTAGACCCCCTGCGCCGAAGCGCCTCCGCTGGCCAGCAATGCGACCAGCACGACTCCGTGTCGTAGCACGCGACCATCCCCCTATGGACTGTGATCAGCGTAGCAGAACGGTTTGCGGGTGATGTCCACACGCTCCGGTTTCGCCGAATGATCGCAAGCCGCGATGCCCGCCATGAGCACAGCCAACGCTTTGGCCCTCAGTCCGTGCATGGCTCGTCCCCGTCACTGCGGCGGTGACGGCAGAGGGCGCGGCTGGCAGATCGCGCAGCGATCGTCGCTCGTGGGCGTCTTCCCCTTGGGCGCCTGCGCCAGCGTTCGCTTGATGTAGTCCTGCCTGCTTCGCACCAGCGCATCGCGAGGTGCGCCGTATGCGACGGCGGCGTCGTACAGCGCGTCGGCGTTCTCGATGGGGCCACCCGCGAGGTTCAACGTTGCCCAGTCGAGCAGGAGATTGGCGACGATGGGATCCTTCGGCCGCACGAACTGGGTGCGCTCGTAAAGCTGATAGGCCAATGCCTGATTGAGCTTCCACGGCTCGACCGGCTTGCCGTTGTTGCCCGCCGGCGTTCTGTCAGGCAGCGAAGGCACCAGCTTCGGCTCGAACCACACGCCGGCCACCGATCGCCCGGTGAGATAGGCCGGGTCGGCGGCGAGTGCGATCTTGGCCTGGAGGATGCGCGCATGCAGCCATTCCGAGCCGTAGTGCTCGGCCTGGTTGCGGCGGATGCCGATGCGGATCCATCGCAACGCCACGTCATCGTGCCCAGCCAACTCCAGGGCTGTCCCCAGGCGTCCCGGAAAGCGTCGTTCGACAAACAGGAAGTGGCGGACCGCCAATGCGTATTGCCCCTGGTAGATCAACAGCACGCCCAGGTCGGTTAGATGGCCGAAGTCGGGCTCCGTGCGGGCATCCCGAATGGTTCGATCGGCGCCCGCAAGCCAGTTGTTCCGAGCGGTCTGCTGAAAGATGGGGTCGGTCATCCCCTTGCCGGTGTACCAGTCCGGCATGAACGTCCGTCCGGTGTGATCGGTCCCCACCGCATTGATGCAGGCGTTGGCAGATGACGCAAACACAAGCATCGCCATGAAGGCGTACGCCTTGATACCCATGATGAAAGCCCCCCTAGCCGTCCGCTCCCCGCGGTGCATCCAGTATGCCGTTGAGATGCGTGCCCAGCCTACTCCGGGCACGCGACGGCGTTTACGGCTCTTCGCTGCCCGGTGGGTCGGGAGCCGTCTGCTGGCCTTTCCCGCCGCGTCGGAACTCGAGCAGGTCTGCGGGCTGGCAATCAAGCGCTTCGCAGATCGCCTCGAGCGTCGCGAAGCGAACGCCACGCGCCTTGCCGGTCTTGAGGATGGACAGGTTGGCGAGGGTGATCCCGACCTTCCCGGACAGTTCGGTGAGGGTCATGCGCCGGTCGTGCAGCACTTCGTCGAGTTTTACGAAGATGGCCATGTCAGATCATCGTGTCCAGGTCTGCGCGCATACGCGCTCCCGCTTCGAAGACCTGCGCCAGCACGAACAGCAGGACGACGGCCACCCATCCGCTGGCCGAGAATTTCCAGTCGATGTTCGAGCCTGCAGCGTTCATCGTGCCGGCCAGTATCCCGAACGTCAGCCTGAGCAGTTCGATGCCCAACATGCACCAGGCGATGGTCTTCAGGCGCGCCGCGTTCTCGGGCACGAAGGGATCCTCGGGAACGGTCGCAACCACCGACAGCAGTCGTGAAAGCTGCACATGGACCAGCGCGACCATCAGCAACGCCATCACCATCCACACCCGCAATGCCGGCAGAAGCATCGCCGGGTCGATGCTCGGCGGCTTCTTGCTGAAGAACTCGAAGAACGTCGGCTCGAACAGGAAGCTGGCCGGCAAGCCAATGACCAGGCCCAGACCGGTGCCGATGTTGAGGATGCGCAGGATCTTGAGGAGGATCCGCGAGACGCTCAGCGCCGTGGAGTCGGCTTGGGACATGGTGGCTCTCCTGCGTTGTTACCGCTGGACGATATGTCATGCATCGTTTAACAGCAATATGCATATCGTCACACGATGATTATCCTCTCCCCTGCCAACCCTGCGTCCAGGGCTTGCGCCAGCGAAACCGCGGGAATATGATTGAGCACGCACTCACCTAACCTCGTACTCACCTCCGATGGCCCGTCCCCGCAGCGAAGACAAACGAAACGCCCTGCTCGCCGCCGCCATCGAAGTGTTCGCGGAGGACGGGATCAATGCCCCCACGGCACGGATCGCGAAGGTTGCCGGTGTTGCCGAGGGCACGTTGTTCACCTACTTCAGCAACAAGGACGAGCTGCTCAACCATCTCTATCTGGAGATCAAGCGCGAGCTGCGCGAGGCCATGCTCTCCACCTACCCGCGTGCCGCCGACATCAAGCAGCGTGCGCGCCACGTGTGGCGGACGTACGTCGACTGGGGCCTGGTCAACGTCGACAAGCGCAAGGTCGTGGCGCAGCTGGTCGTGTCCGATCGCATCACCGAAGACACCCGCACGGTCGCCTCCGCGGGCTTTGCTGACTTCCATTCGATGCTGCAGGAAAGCATGGCAAAGGGTCAGTTGCGCGAACATCCGCCGACCTACACCGGCGCGATCCTGGTCGCGCTGGCGGAAACCACCATGGACTTCATGCTCAAGGAACCCGACGCCGCCGAGCAGTACCGCACGGCGGGTTTCGAGGCGTTCTGGCGCGCCGTGGCTTCCGGCTAGTCCCTTTTTTTGCCCTGATTAATGAGTGCGTGAACACTCAGCGAAATCCGTCCACCCCCACTGGATACCCACATGCCTACCATCGCCGCCGCCCGCTCCGTCCAGCCGCGTTCCAGTGCGAACAAGCCCGACGCACATCTGGAACTCACCCTCGCCACCGCCCGGGCAGACGAAAGCGAGCTCCTGCGTGCCCTGCTCCGGGTCGATCTGGGCGCGCGCATCCAGATCGACCTGGCGCGTCGAAGCGTTCGCATCGAAGGCCGGTTCTGGGGCGATGACGTGGTCAGTGCGATAGAGGCCACGGGCTGTCACGTCGATTCGGTGAACGAAAGGCCGCGCACGATGGTGCTGGCGACCGTCCACCAGGCACGCGAACCGCAACGTCCGCGTTCGACGGGAATCTGAGTTTGTATCGAACTGTGTCGTCGCGCATCACTGCCACACAAGCTTGCATGACGGCCGATACCTGACACATCCGGCGAACACGGCGAGGGAAGAATACCGCCCATCGGATTGCACCTGCTTCTTGCGTACGACGCGTTGCCTGCAAGCCGATGCTCATCTCATCCCTCAGCTACCAGGTATCGCCATGACCACGCAGATCGACAAAGTGCTTTACACCGGCAAGACCCACACCACGGGCGGCCGCAACGGCTCGTCGCAGAGTTCCGACGGGCGCCTCGACATCAAGCTTTCATCGCCCGGCTCGTCCGGCGCAGGTACCAATCCCGAGCAGTTGTTCGCGGCCGGCTGGTCGGCCTGCTTCATTGGTGCGATCGGCTCGGCCGCCGCCGGCATGAAGATCAAGCTGCCGGCCGAGCTGGCTGTCGACACCGAAGTCGACCTCGGCCAGAACGACGGCGGCTACCAGCTGCAGGCGCGCCTCAATGTCAGCCTGCCTGGCATCGACCCGGTCATCGCCCGTGAACTGGTCGAAGCCGCTCACCAGACGTGCCCGTACTCGAAGGCCACGCGCGGCAACATCGGCGTGACGATCAACCTCGTCTGAGCCCTGCCCTGCCCGCCCGATTCCGGGCGGGCCCCTGATTGAAGCGAAGAGTCGGCCGGATCACCGGCCGGCTCGTTTCGCCTGTCCGCGTCACGCACGCGATTTCCCGTGGCGTAGCCGCGCAGGTCGCCGCAAGGTCAGCGACGCGTCTTTGTAAGCAAACGTAGGTTCGCCAATGCGCGCACACCTTGCATACAAATCAGACCCGGCCCGACACCCGCGCGATACACCGCGGCGATGCAATGGCATCCCGATCCCAACCGACGGTCCCGACATGTTCCGCAATGCCCTAGCCCTCGTCCTGCTCTCCGCCGCCGCCCTGTCGCCGGAGCTGGCGCATGCCAGCCACCACGACGTGGAACCGGCGCCCCCGGTCGTCCACATCCACGGCATGGAAGGGGGCTGAGGCATGTTCGCGCATGCAGTCGGGCTTGAGTTCGCGTTGGCGGGCGCGGCCGGCATCGCCACCATCCTGTCGCCGTGCATCCTGCCGGTGCTGCCCATCGTGCTGGCCACCAGCACGGGACGCAGCCGGTTCGAACCGGCGCTGATCATTGCCGGCTTCGTGGCGACCTTCGCCGCCAGCGGCATCCTGATCGGCGCGCTGTCGTCCTCGTCCGGTGAGCTGCAACAGGTGATCCGCACCGGATCGATCTGGTTGCTTCTGATCGCCGGCCTCGCATGCCTGTGGCCGGCGCCGTTCAACTGGCTGGTCGCACGCGTGCAGCAGTGGCGGTCTCCAAGGACGGACGCTTCGCGCCCCCGTCCGCACCGCAGCGGCAGTGTCGCCGCGCTGCTGGTGGGGGCCTCGCTCGGGCTGGCCTGGACGCCGTGCGCAGGTCCGATCCTGGCCTCGGTGCTGTCACTGGCCGCCAGTTCACAGGCGCCGGGCAAGGCCGCCTCGCTGCTTGCCGTCTACGCCGTCGGCGCGGGCCTGCCGATGCTGGCCATTGCTTATGGCGGCCATTGGATCACCTCGCGCCTGGCCTTCCTCAATCGTCGCGCGGAGCTCATCCGTCGTGTGTTCGGCGCCATCGCGATCGCCGTCGCGACGCTCCAGCTCTTCCAGTACGACGTCCTGTTCTCCGCCTGGGCCACGCAGTGGCTCCCCTCAGTCTCAACAGGTCTATAACCATGAACGTGATCAAGCCCATCCTCACCGCCCTTTGCATGAGCGTGCTCGCCGTCGCCTGTACGCCAGGCGCCAGTGCTGCGGACCCCGTCCCGGGCACCAGCATTTCCCCCGCCCCGCTCGCCCCGGAATTCCAGGGAATCAACCATTGGATCAACAGCGCTCCGCTGACCATGTCGCAGCTGCGCGGCAAGGTGGTCCTGGTCGATTTCTGGACCTACTCCTGCATCAATTGCGTGCACGTGCTGCCGCATGTGAAGCAGCTGCACGAGCGCTACAAGGACCAGGGCCTGGTCGTGGTCGGCGTGCATACGCCGGAGTACGGCTTCGAGAAGATACGCGGCAATGTCGAGGATGCCGTCAAGCGCTTCGGCATCGAGTACCCGGTGGCGCAGGACAACGGCTACGCAACCTGGGAAGCGTATAACAACCGCTATTGGCCGGCGCTGTACCTGGTCGACCGGGAAGGCCACGTGGTCTATCACCACTTCGGCGAAGGCAATTACGCCGAAACCGAAGACAAGGTGCGTCGCCTTCTCGAAGCAAAATAAGGCAGTGGCGGACGGTGCCGTGCCCCGGTGGCCGGCACCTGAGCCTTCCCGATCGCATCCCCAGCAGGACTTGCTTCATGGACCACGTAGATCACATTCTGGTCGTCGACGACGACCACGACATTCGCACCATGGTGGCCGATTACCTGCAGAAGAACGGCTTCCGCACGTCGCTGGCGGCGGAAGGCCGCGAGATGCGCGCCATTCTCGACACCAACGCCATCGACCTGATCGTGCTGGACGTGATGATGCCCGGTGACGATGGCCTGGTGCTGAGCCGCAACCTGCGCGCCAGCAAGCACAAGGCGATTCCGATCATCATGCTGACCGCGCGCGACGACGCCACCGATCGCATCATCGGGCTGGAGATGGGCGCCGACGACTACGTCACCAAACCGTTCTCGCCGCGGGAGTTGCTGGCGCGGATCAATGCAGTGATCCGTCGCACGCGCATGTTGCCGCCGAACCTGCAGGTCACCGAGGCCAGTCGCCTGCTCGAGTTCGGCCAATGGCGGCTGGACACCACCGCCCGCCATCTGCTCGATCCGCAGAGCACGGCCGTTGCGCTCAGTGGCGCGGAGTTCCGCTTGCTGCGGGTGTTCCTCGACCATCCGCAACGCGTACTGAGCCGCGACCAGTTGCTGAGCCTGACCCAGGGCCGCGAGGCGGAGTTGTTCGACCGTTCGATCGATCTGCTGGTCAGCCGACTGCGCCAGCGCCTGAAGGATGATCCGCGTGAACCGGCCTACATCAAGACCGTGCGCAGCGAGGGCTATGTTTTCAGCATGCCCGTCACGCTGCTGGATGAGGGCGCATGAGCGCAAGCGAACCTACAGGGTGGTCGCGCCTGTTGCCGCGGACGATTTCGTCGCGGTTGTACCTGATCCTGTTCACGGGGCTGCTGGTGGCCCACGGCCTCTCGTTCGGAATGCTGTTCTACGAGCGCTACGAATCTGCGACGTCGATGATGATGGGCAACCTCGAGAAGGACGTGTCCACGTCGATCGCCATGCTCGACCGTCTGCCGGCAGCCGAGCGACCGCCCTGGATTCCCAAGTTCGAGCGCAGGACCTACCGCTACATCCTCGGCCCGGGCCAGCAAGGCGGCGAACTTGAGACCGAGCAGGCGCGGGAAATCACGCGCCTCATCGGCCGCGTCCTGGGCGATCGCTATCCGGTGCGCGGCAATACGACATCCATGCTCCCCGAACGCCTGCAGGTTCACCTCGCGCTGAGCGACGGCGCGCCCGTCACCATCGAACTCACGCCGTCGGTGATGCCGGTCGCGCGTTGGCTGCCCTACGTGCTGGCCGCGCAGCTGATCCTGTTGCTGGCATGTGCCTGGCTGGCGGTGCGCCAGATCACCCGCCCGCTGGCACAGCTGGCGGATGCCGCCGATTCGCTGAGCCCGACCGGCGGTGGGCCGCCACTGCCCACAGGAGGCCCGACCGAAGTGGCCAAGGCCGTGTCGGCCTTCAATGCGATGCAGGACCGGATCGCCCTGCATCTCAAGGAACGCCTGCAGATCCTGTCGGCGATCTCCCACGACCTGCAGACGCCGATCACGCGACTGAAGCTGCGAGTGGAGGCCATGGACGAATCACCCACGACCGCCAAACTGGTCGCCGATATCGACGAGATGCAGCACCTGGTCCGCGACGGCGTCGCCTATGCGCGCAGCGCGCACGGCGGCGTCGAGCCGGCACTCAAGGTTGACCTCGATGCGTTCCTCGACAGCCTGGTCTGGGACTACCAGGACACCGGCAAGTCGGTCAGCGTCACCGCGCACGCCGGCGTGCCCGTGACTACGCGACCTCGCGCCTTGCGCCGGGTCGTCGGCAACCTCATCGACAACGCCGTGAAGTACGCCGGTGCCGCGGAAGTGGCCGCGACGGTTGACGCAGACGGCACGGTCGCCATCAGCGTGCTCGACCGCGGACCGGGTATTGCCGATGCCGAACTTGAATCGGTCATGGAGCCGTTCTACCGCCTGGAGGCGTCGCGCAACCGCGATACCGGCGGCGCCGGACTCGGCCTGGCCATCGCCCAGCAGTTGGCCATCGCCATTGGCGCCCGCCTGCAGCTGCGTGGTCGCGATGGCGGTGGACTCGTCGCCACGATCACGCTGCCGGCGGCCTGATGCAGCCCAGGCGCCTTCGATCAGGCGCCTTCACTCCTGCTGAATGCCGCTGACCGCAAGCTGCGTCGAATTTGCCGGCGTGGGCGCTGGCAGAAGCGCGACGCAGGCATCGACGCGGACCTGCGTGTCGGAGTCTTCACCCATGAGGACGAGCGCAGATGAAGCGGACCCACCTCACGACTCTCGCCGCAACCTCGGCGCTCCTGGCTGCCATTCCCCTGCCCTCGCATGCGCAGGACGACGGTGAATGGGAATGGATGGTAGCCCCCTACCTGTGGGCGGCCAGCGTCGGCACGGACCTGACCACGCGGTTCCCGGTGAGCACCGGGGGCACACGGTTTCCGGACCTGATCGACGACATCGACGGCGCGTTCCAGGCGCATCTGGAAGTGCAGAACGATTCGTTCGGCATGTTCGCCGACTTCACCTACATCGGGCTGGGCGACAACAAGGACTTCGAGCGGCTCAGCACCGACTCGCAACTGGACTCCTATCTGTTCGAAGCGGCGGCGGTATGGAGCCCCGGCGAGGGCCGGCTCAAGGGCATCGAGCTGTTCGGTGGGCTGCGCTACATCGACGTGGACCTGAGCGTCGCCTTCCAGCCGCATGACGTGCAGCTGGGGCCGCTCGTGCTCAACCCCAACGATTCATACAGCGACCTGATGCTCGGTGCCCGCTATACGTGGGCGTTCGCGGAGCGCTGGCGGCTGACCCTGCGAGGAGATGGGTCGTTCGGTGACACCGACGGTACATGGAACGCCAGCATCGTCGGGCAGTACCACGTGAAGTACGGCCAGTGGCTGCTCGGCTACCGGTACCTGTCGGTCGAGGTCGAGGACGAGCGCCGCAAGATCGACCTCACCATGAGCGGACCGATGGTCGGCTTCGGCTTCGTTTTCTGAAATCGCGCTTCGCCGGCCAGGGCGTGCCGACGGCTTCGCTCCTGGCCAACCTCGGCGCGACACACGCCGCGCGGCGTGCCGTCAGGCCGGGACTTTCGGCCTGCCAGCCGCCCAGACCTCGGGCGAGGCCTTGCAGTACCGGTCGATGAACTCCTGCTGCGATGGCATGCGCGCGACGGCCTCGTCGATGGGTCTGCGGATCCCCGGCAACAGCCTGCGCATGTCGTCGTCGGACAGCCCGCTCGACAGCGGATGATGCTGCCCGGGCACGATGCCCTGCCCCAGCATCACGTGCGTCCAGGAATCCACCCGGAAAAGCTCGTTCGCACCCTGCCAGGCGTGCGCGCGCTCGCGCCAGGCGCGCAGGCGGATCGCCAGCGAGTCGGGAATCTCCATCTCGCGGCACTGCTTCCACATCGCTTCGTCGCGCTGGTTGGCGTGGTAGTGGAGGATGATGAAGTCGCGCACATGCTCCATCTCGGCACGACCGGTCGCGTTGTACAGGTCCACCAGCGACTGCGGGATGCCCTCCAGCGGGAACGATTCGATCAGGCGCACGATCGACGTCATCGACAGGTGCAGGCTGGTCGATTCCAGCGGCTCGATGAAGCCGCTGGCCAGGCCCAGCGACACCACGTTCTTGTTCCACGCCTTCAATCGTCGACCCGTGCGGAACTGCACCGGCCATGGCTCGCGGATCACCGGTGCAGCCGCGTCGCGCAGCAGCTTGTCGCGGGCTTCGTCGTCGGACATGTGGCGACTGGAATACACCAGGCCGCAACCCACCCGGTGCTGCAGCGCGATGTGCCAGCGCCAGCCAGCCTCGTGGGCGATGGCCCGCGTGTAGGGCACCGGCGCCCCCACCGATTCGGTCTGCAGCGCGACTGCGCGGTCGCAGGGCAACCAGTTGTTCCAGTCCTCGTAACCGGTCTTGAGCGTCTGCTCGATCAGCAGGCCGCGGAAGCCGGTGCAGTCGATGAACAGATCGCCTTCGATCACCTGCCCGTCTTCCAGCACCAGCGATTCGACGTAACCCGATTCGCCGTCCTGCCTGACCTCGCGGATCTTGCCTTCGACCCGCTTGAGCCCGTAGCTCTCGGCCTTGCCGCGCAGGAAGCGCGCATACAGACCCGCATCGAGGTGGTAGGAGTAGTTGACCTGCGGCGACTCCAGCAGCGCGAAGCGGTCACCGCGCGAGGCCACGGTTTCCAGGCAGTAGTCGCCCAGCTCCGATGTCATGCCACGGCGCAGGCTGTCGAGCCAGAAGTGATGGAAGCCGCAGACCAGCGTGCTCTGCCCGGTGATGCCGAACGGGTGGATGTAACGCTCGCCATGGCGACGCCAGTTCTCGAACGAGATCGACAACTTGAACGTGCCGGCGACCGAGCGCAGGAACTCCTGCTCGTCGATCTGCAGGAAGCGATGGAAGTTGCGGATCGGCGGCACGGTCGATTCGCCGACGCCGACCGTGCCGATCTGCTCGGATTCGATCAGGACCACCTCCAGCTGCTCGCGGAACTGGTGCGTCAGCGCGGTCGCTGCGAGCCAGCCTGCGGTACCGCCGCCTGCGATCACCACCTTGCGAATCCTGCCCTTCTGCATTTCTATCCCCTGCTCTGCAATGGACGCCGGCGTTGCCGGCTCAACGATTGAGCTTGCCGATCAGCATCGCGCGCAGCTGCCGCGCGAGGTTTTCATCAACCGGTCCGAGCACCTGGCGGGCCGCTTCAGGCAGATGCTCGCCGGCACGATCGGCCGGACCGAAGACGTAATAGTCGAAGATGTCGCGCCACGCCTGCTTCTCGCGCTCGGGTCGGTCGCGCAGCGTCCACAGGGCGTGGTACAGCGCGTGCATCGGCGTGGGCACGTAGGCCGCCGCACTGCTCCACCAGTAGTTGACGAGCACGTTGAACGGCTCCAGACCCTGCACGTGGTGCCACCACAGGCTCGGGATGAAGATCGCATCGCCTGGTTCGAGGACCGCGCTCTGTCCAGCGGCGAGCGCGTCACGGAAGCGCGGATAGCGCTCGAAATCCGGGGCGGCAAAGTCGACCACGCTGACCGCCTGGCCACCTGGCGTCGGTTCCAGCGGCCCCGGATACAGGTTGGAGATCTGCCCGGGCGGGAACAGCGTGAAGCGTCGGCGACCGACCGCGCAGCAGGCGATGTTGTTGAGGGCGTCGTAGTGGCACGAGGCCGTGACGCGGTTGCCGATCCAGATGCTCGGCGCAGCCTGGATGCCATGCGCGGCCAGGCCCAGGTCGTTGTCGTCGCGCATGCCGGGCAGGCGCGAATCGATCAGCAATGACGCGACGTAATAGGTCGGAGGGCGCGGATCGTCCGCGTGCGCGGCAATCTCGTCGAGCACCTGTCCCAGATCGCTGCGCCGCACTTCGCAGTTCAAGTCGGTGAAACCGGCGTTGTAGAACGGCCTGCCGGCCACTTCGGGACCGCCCCAGGAATAGGTCACCGGCTGGCCGTTGTAGTAACCGCGCAGGTAATCCATTGCATCGTGCATCGAGCGCGACGCCGCCTGCACCAGTCCCCACTCTCCCGCCAGTCCGCGCAGTACCGCCGGTTGCCCGGATGCGAGCAGTTCGTCGATCGGCAGCGAACCGGGCCCCGCGCAGTCGATCACGCGGATCCGCGCAGCCACGTCGACTGCTTCGCCCATCACCCGATCTCCGCCGCCAGTCGCAGGCGGCGCTGCTTCTCGGCCATCAGCCGGCGCAGGTTGTGCAGCGATGACAGCACCAGGTATGCGCCCTCCAGGTAGCCTGCGCTATGCAGCCCGTGCAGCGATTGCGCGTCGAGCGCGGCCAGGCGTTCGCGGTCGATCCCATGCAGCCCGGCCAGGCTGACGCGATGCTGCTCGTCCAGTTGCAGGTCCAGCTTCATCGGCTGGATCAGGCCCAGTGCGTCGAAGGCGGCAAACATCGCCGCGCCCGCTTCCACGCCGTCGCGGATACCGCGCAGGACCGCGGAAATGTGCTCCAGGTATGGGCTGTTGCCACCGTGCGAGAGGAACACCGGTTCACCCTCGGCGAAACTGACCCGGGGGTTGTCGAGGTCGACGTGGACCACCGGTTCGCGGCGCAGTTCGCCCTCGATGCGCTGTTCCTGGAAGCCGATCAGGAACGGCCCCTTGGCGACCGCTCCGGGCAGGTAGCTGGCGTTCCAGCGGCCGTCGTGCAGGAACAGGTTCTCGTTGCGCTCGAAACCCAGCAGCGCCACCGCCTGCCACTGCCCACTTTCGCCGTCCTTGCGGAAGAAGATCGGGTACTCGCGCTGCAACTCGGCGAATTCCGTCGGGAAGGCCACCACCATGCCGATGTCGTCGCCGAACTCGCGGCCGAAACGGGTGACGACCCGCAGGTCCTTGTGCTTGATGTTGTTGAGCAGTTCGTATTGGGACATGGCCGGTACGAGGACGGGTTCGGATGATGTTATGCGCTTGCCGGGCGAATAAGGAAAGGCCCCGGTTCCGGTCCTGCCCACAGCGTCCCGGGGGCGCCCCGGTGGTAAAAAAAAAACGGGCAGGACAGCTGCTCTCGCAGCGGCCCTGCCCTGGTTCAAAGCCCTGGGAGGGTCCTCAGAACTTGTAGCGCACCCCCAGCATGTAGCGGGCGCTCTGGTCCACGAGCTTGATGATCTGCTTGTCGGAGCGGCCGTGCCAGCGCACGTCCTCACCGGTCAGGTTGATCGCCTCGAAGCTGGCGGACCAGTGGTCGGTGAACTCGTAGCCGATGTTCATGTCCCACTGATCGTATTCCTCGACGTAGTACGGGTTGCGGTTGGAACCGTTCTGGTTCGCCGCGATCAGGTACTCGTCACGCCAGTTCCAGGCCAGGCGGACCGACCAGCCGTACTTCTCGTACATGAGCATCACGTTGGCCGTGTCGCTCAGGCCCAGCAGGGCGAACTGGTCGCGTTCGATCACCGTGTTGTCGAAGGCGACGTCGCCGTCGACCAGGGTGTAGTTCGCGTACACGCCGAAGCCGGTCTCGCCGAAGAAGTACTGGCCACCCATTTCCCAACCGTGCAGGTTGGCGTCGTTCTGGTTGACCGGACGGTTGACGTCGAACTCATACAGCGGATCGTCGGCCTCGCCCACCAGGTCGTAGTTGTTCTCCATCGCCAGCGATTGCGCCGAGCTGCCGTCGTAGGCCGCCAGACCACCGGTTTCAGGATTGCGCAGCATTGCCAGTGCGGCGAACAGTGCGGTGTCGTTGGCCGAGCAGGCCTGGTCGACGTCGTTGCCGGCGGTGGTCACCTGGGCACTGCACGTCGGGCTGAGCAGGAAGTCCAGCGCGGCCTGTGCATCGGGTCCGGAGGTCGGATCGGTCAGCCCGTACAGCGGCTCACGCACCACCGAGGTGCCGATGAAGTTCTTCACGTCCTTGTTCCAGAACGTCACCGAGACGAAGCTGGCGTCGGCGAAGTACCACTCCACCGCAAGGTCGAGGTTGTCCGATTCCAGCGGATCCAGCGCGGGGTTCTGCGCCTCGCCGTTGGCGCGGGTGGACGGGTTGATCAGGATCGAACCGGTCGGCTGGTTCGGCGTCGGGCCCGAGTAGAGGTTGCCGTAAGGCGCGCGTGCGATGGTCTTGCTGAACGATGCGCGTGCCTTGATCTCATCGGTGAGATCAAGTGCGAAGTCCAGGTTCGGCAGGACGAAATCGTAGCTGTGCGTCTCGCTGAAGGGCACCTGGTCGTCCGAGCGCAGGATGCGGAAGTCGTTGTTTGCCTGCCACTGGATGGCGCTGGGCAAGGCAACCTGCGAGGTCGAGGTCAGGTACGTCTTCTCGTAGCGCACGCCGATGCGGGTGTGGGTCGGGAAGCCACCCAGCGTGCCTTCCAGGTCGACCTGGCCGTACACGGCGTCGGTGTCTTCCTTGACGCGGTTGTCGGCGGCCAGCTGCGGGTTGAAGCGGGTAGCCGCGCCGTAGAAGTCGCCTGCCCACAAGGCACCGGCCGTGGCACTGCCCTGCCACGCACCGTGGGCTGCACCGGGAGCGCTGAAGTCGTCGAACATGCCGACGATGTCGATCGGACGGATCAGCTCTGCCAGGCCCGGCTCGTTGCCGGTGTTGGCCACGCCCCAGTCGCCCAGGGTCGAGTAGGCCTCGGTGGCCTGCTTGCGCGTCATCGTCGTTTCCGACGAGTCGAGACCGAACTGGAAGCGGCCGTCGTCGAACACGTACTCGCCGTCGATGCGGCCCTGCTTGATCTCGGTTTCCTGGCGCTGGTAGTTGATGCGCAGCACCTGCGAGCCGATCTGTCCGGTCGGGAAGTCCGGGTTCAGCGTTCCATTGGTGCCCGCGACGGCGTCCGCCGAGCTCGGGTACCACGTGCGCGCGCCGATCGGCAGGCCGCTGTTGAAGCTCAGTTCCTGCGCCCAGTTGCCACCGCAGTAAGGACCGACGGTGCAGTTGTTGGTGCCGGCGATGCTGAAGAACGTCGAGCCACCGCCGGTGACCGGATCGTTGGGCACGCTCTCGGAGGTGGTGTTGTGGGCGTCGAACGTCAGGCGGAAGCGATCGGTGACGTCCCAGGCGGCGTTGAAGCCCAGCGAATCGAGCTTGTACTCCTGCTCCTGGTGCTGCTGCTCGTAGCCGAAGTCCTTGGTGCCGACGATGTCGCGGATGTAGATGGGCGTGGCCACCGCCTGGCCGGTGTCGAACGTGAGGTCGGTGAAGCTGTTGGCGCGCTGCAGCCAGATGGTCTGCTCGCCGCGGTCTTCGATGATCTCGTTGGTCGAGTACGTGTAGTCCAGGGTAAACGTCAACGAATCGATGGGCGCGAACTGCAGTACCGCCTGACCGTTGATGCGCTCACGCTCGAAGTCCGCGAACGCATAGCGCAGATCGTTCGGCATGCCGTACAGCTGGCCGATCGCCGGCGCATTGGTCACCGTGGCGTCCGAACGCAGGGCCGGGTCGGTACCGGTCCAGCGCTGCATGTTCCAGGCGTTCTCGGTTGCCTGCACCGAACCGCCGTGGCGCTTCTGGTAGCTGCCCGAGATCCCGACGCCCCAGGTCTTGTCGTCGTTTGTGTAGCTGAAGATGCCGGACACTTCCGGCGTCAGGTCGGTGTCGAAAGGCTGCGATTCGTCGTAGACCGCCTTGGCGCCGGCAGTCGCGACGATGCCCTGGTGGTTGAACGGACGATCGGTCTCGATGTCGATGGTCGCGCCGATGCCGCCGCTGGGCACGCTGGCCTGGCCGGTCTTGAAGACCTGCAGCGTGCTGATCGCTTCCGACGCCAGCTGCGCGAAGTTGAACGCGCGCGTGCCGCCGTCCACACCGCCGATCGGCACCTGGCCAGGCGCACCGAATGCGTCCGCGCCCGGAATGGTGCGGCCGTTGAGGGTGACCATGTTGAATTGCGGGCCGAAGCCGCGCGCGGTGATCTGGGCGCCTTCGCCGTCGCGACGCTCGATCGAGATGCCGGTGATGCGCTGCAACGATTCGGCAAGATTGGTGTCAGGGAACTTGCCGAGGTCCTCGGCGCTGATCGCATCCACCACGCCGGCCGAATTGCGCCTGATCTCCATCGACTGATTGAGGCTGTTGCGCATGCCGGTCACCGTGACGGTGTCCAGCGTCGTCGCCTGGTCGGATGACGTTTGCGCGGTCGTGGCCTGTGCGGCAGTGGTCTGGGCGGTGGTGGCCTGCGCCGCCGTTGTCGGCACGGCCGTTGTCTGTGCAGTGGTGGTCTGGGCTGTCGTCGCCTGCGTCGTCGCTGCGGCGGCATCCTGCGCGTACGCGGGATTGATGACCAGCACGCCACCGACGAAGGTGAACATGGCCGTGGACTTGATCTGCTTCCTGAAGCGCTTGGACAGCTGGCTCATTGCAAGTTCCTCCCGGCAGAAGGAGAACCGTCCATTGCCGTACCCACGGCACGACGCCCGGCTGTCGCCTGCGCCAAGGACGCCCACAGAACGTGGCACCGATACCGACTCATAAGGCCTTACCCCCTCAACTTCGATCGATTGATGTATCGCCCCTTGGAGGGCGGCTGCAGGCGGCTGCCTGCTTGATCTCAATTACGAGCGTTCAACGGACCGCCCGTGCAGCAGTGCTTTGGCGTGGCTTTCGTGTTCGATTCAAGTTCGCGTGGGTCGGTGGTGGTGCGGTGGGCCTCCGGGACCCGCCAGTGGCGGGCAGAAGTGATAGCGCTATCATCTGGCCGCAGACTAAACATTAAGTTTCCATACATGTCACCGTGCAGTGCAGCAAAATCTGGCTGGTAATTCGCCACGCAGCGCCATAACGCACGCCCGTAGGACGTGGTAGCGATAGTTGCATTCGTAACTTCCCCCGGCGCTCGTTAATTTCTGGGAGCGCTATCAGCCGCGTACGTGCAGAGCCCGCCAAACAGGCCACGCCGACTGCATCGCCGACGCACTCAACATGATCCGGCAACGCCGCCTGCGTCGCGTAGCCGCGCTTGTCAGCTCGCCGCCGGCCCGCCCAGCAGCACGCCATACGACTGCAGGAACTCCACCGTGCCGTGGAATATCAGGCCCCCCCCCATCGCCGCCACGAAGAACCCGACGATCCTGGTGGCCGCATCCACGCCCTGCGGGCCGATCCTGCTGAGGATCTTCCTGGCGTAGATCAACGACACGTACGTGCACAGCACCGCCGCCACGATGGCCGCGGTGACAACGCCGAAGGAAACGACCAGGTGGTCGGACTTGCGGATCACCGAGGTCAAGCCGATGACGGTGGCGATCACGCCCGGGCCGAACATGATCGGCATCGCGAGCGGAATGAAGGACACGTCGCCGTTCTTGCCCGCACCGCCGGACACCATGCTGTTCTGGCTCGGCGAGAACAGATCGAACCCGATCCGCATCAGGATCACGCCGCCGACCACCCGCACCATGCTCAGTGGGACGCCGAACAACCGCAGCAGGACATTGCCGAACACCAGGAAGAACAGGCACAGCATCAGCACGTTGAAGCATGCCTTGCGCGCCGTCTTCCGCCGCTCTTCATCGCCCTTGCCATCCATCAGGCTGAGGAAGACCGGTATGGCCTCCAGCGGATTGATGATGGCCAGCAAGGTCGAGAACAGACTGAAGAACAGGGAGGCATCGGCCATCGGTGTCAGCGAACCTCGCTCCCGCACTTGGGCGAACCGATCTGGAGTCTTGTCGCGCATCGATAACGGTGACGTGAGGGATGCGGCCCGCGCGCAGGCCGTGGAACGTTCCGATGGCGGCGCGTAGTCACCACCTATCAAAGACTTACACGGTTATCCTCAGGCTTTGCCCGAAGCTGGCGCGGCTGCCGATTCCCACCCAACCGGTCCCGGGATACATTTCTTTCCACGCGGCGCCCGATCCACCGGCCATCACCTCGGACCGCCCGCGACAGGACCCAGCAACAGCAACCAGGACCGGCATCGGAGCGTTTTTTGACTGAGTACAGTTCGCCGGCACCGCCGCTGTTCGCTGTTGTTCCCGACGGTCTCTTCGGACCCCTCGCCTCCTCCAACCGGCTCCACTACTGGCAGCTGCTGTGCCAGCTGTTCGCCGAGTTCTTCGGTCCGGACGCGCCGATGCCGCCGAGCGTCGGCTTCCCGCGCCGCGAGATCACCTCGGCCATCGAGCGCTACCTGCTGACCGACGACCCGTGGGAAGACGACGGGCAAGCGCCTGACGCTCCGTTGGCCATGCGCGCGAATGCGATCCATGAGCGATTCCGCGCAGCCGGCTGGTTGCGCCAGGAGCGCGTTGGCGCCCGCGAGATGGTGTCGATGACCCACGCCGTGGCGCAGCTGCTCTCGGCGCTGATGGATTTCGCCGAGCGCGGGCCGGCCTTCTTCGGTGCCAAGGTCCGCTCGATCGAGCTGCAGCTGCAGCAGGTCGTGGCCGGCAACGCCGGTGGCGACAGCCTGGACGAGGCCGCAGAACAGTCGCGACAGCTGCTGTCGTACGTCTCGGCGATCAGCGTGCAGGTGCGTGACCTGATGCCGGAACTGATCAAGGCCGAGAGCACCGCGCAGTTCGCCCGCCAGCTGTTCGAACGCTACGTCGGCGAACTGTTCGTCGGCGACTACGCACAACTTCACAACGCCGACCATCCCCTCGCCCGCCGCACTTCGATCCTGAGCATGGTGCGCGACATCGAGCAGGGCGAGGTCCGCGGCCAGCTGGTTGCCTGGTACCAGGACCGCGCCACCGGCGGCGACCGCGACCGCGCGGAGCAGCGCCTGCAGCGCAGCCTGCGCCGGCTGTACGAGATCGATCGCATCGACGAGTACCTGGCGCGCCTGGACGATGACATCCGCCAGGCCAACCGACGCGCCCTGGCCTTCCTGGACTACCGCCTGCGCGCGCCGGACAAGCTCGACGTGCTGCTGCGCCGCGCCTGCCGGGGCGTACTGACGGCACCGCAGGACGCACTGCGCCTGCCTGTCGCGCCCGGGCCGCTGATGGACGAGCAGCGCCTGCGCGCGCCGCAGCAGCGGCAAAAACCCATTCCGCGCACCGCCAACACCAGCCGCGAGCCCACTCCCGAACAGCTGGCGCGACTGAACCTGCTGCGGCAGATGACGCGTGCGCGCCTGGTCAAGCCCGAGGATCTGCTGCGCTACGTCGATCGCCATCTCGGCGCGACCGACCGCGTCGACTCGGATGCCATGGAAATCGAAAGCATCGAGGATTTCCGTGCCTACCAGACCCTGATCACGCTCGCATTGCGCAGCCGCCGCGAGGGCGGCCTGCGTCGCGACGATCCGATCCACCGGATGCTGCGCGGCTTCCGCATCCAGCTGTGCGATGGCGAGCACACCGCCAACGACTTCCTGGAATCGCCCCGCTTCGTCCTGCATCGCACGAGGAACGCCGCATGAAACGCTCCTGGCCCACGCTGAGCCAACTCTCCGGCGGCATGTACACCGCGCAGGACTTCGAACGGGCGGCCTACCGCCTAGTCACCGAACAGGTGCTCTACAGCGCCGACCGCACGTCGCGCAACGCCTACCACCTGGTCGAAACCTATCTGGCCGACTTCGCTGCCGCGCTGGAACCACTGGGTATCCGCCTGGAGCGCAATGCGCACTTCCGTTACGTCACCGCCCTGCCCACCCACGGTGAAGGCACCGCGGTGAGCCTGGACGAAACGCTGCTGATCCTGGTGCTGCGCCAACGCTACGACGAGGCGATGCGCCAGGGCCAGGTTGAGGACCAAGGCGATGTGCTGGTCGAACTGCCAGAGCTGCAGGACGCCTACCAGACGCTGACCGGCCGCGAACTGCCCGAGACCGGCGCCCTGCGCAGCCAGTTGCGGGCGCTCAAGCGCTGGTCGGTGTGCCGCACCACCGACAGTGAGCTGGGTGACCCGCAACCGTTCCGCATCCTCGTGCGACCGGCGATCGTGGAGATCGTCGGCGCGCATTGGCTGCAACGCCTGGACCAGCACAACCAGGACGACGATGTCGACGGCAGCATCAACGACAGCGACAGCGCCAGCGACTACAGCGCCAGCGACGAGACCATGGAGCCAGACGATGTATCAGCTTAAGCACGCCCACCTCGTCCAGTTCTTCCTGTTCCAGGCGCAGACGCTGGAGCTGGACCTGAGCACGGCGATCATCGCGCCCAACGGCGCAGGCAAGAGCGCACTGCTCGATGCCCTGCAGATCGTCATGCTCGGCGGCGACCGCAACCAGATCCGCTTCAACGCCCAGGCCGGCGGCAGCCATCGCGCCCGCACGATCCGCGATTACTGCCTGGGCGTGTACCGCTCCGGCGATGACGGCCGCGATCGCGAAACGGCGACGACCTACCTGAGCCTGGTGTTCCAGGACCAGGAGAGCGGCGAAACGCTGACCGCGGGTATCGCCCTGGCGGCATCGGCGGCCGAACCCGACCATCGCGTCAACGGCCTGTACCTGCTGCCGCGCGTGGCGTTGTCGCTGGACGACCATCTGGAGACGGTCAAGGGCGAGCAGCTGCCGCAGGAATGGGCGCGCTTCCGCGAGCTGATCGCACAACGTTGCAAGCAGGCCGGCAGCAAGGCCGAGCTGCACAGCAGCAGCGACCGCTTCGTCAAGGACCTGCTGTTCCGGCTGCGACCGGGCCCGACCGCGCAGCTCGATGCCGTGGCCTACCGCAAGGCCTTCCAGAACGCCCTCAACCTGCAACGCGTCAGCGACGTCGATCTGTTCGTGCGCACGCTGGTGGCCGAAGAGCGCCCCACCGAGATCGGCAAGTTCCGTGCACTGCTCGATGGTTTCCGGCTGATCAAGGAGAAGATCGAGCAGGTGGCGCGAAGGATCGACGAGGCCGAACTGGTCGAGCAGCAGTACAGGAAGGTCGCCCACCAGGCCACGCGGGCCGCCTCGTACCGGGCACTGGGCGCCGAGTATCAGCGTGATCTCCATTCCGAGCTGGTCGACTCCGGCGAGGATGCACTGGCCGCCTCGCAGGACGCGTTGCGCGGCAAGCGCCTCGCTCTGGCGCAGGCACGCAGCGACCGCGAGAACGCGCGCCTGGCGGCGGACGAAGCCAGCAAGCGGCTGCAGGGCACGCGCGGGTATCACGAGCAGGCCTCGTTCGAACAACTGGCCGCGCCTTACCAGGAAGAACTCGCGCGCCTGAAGAAGGAGCTCATGCGCAGCGCCGGCTTCGTCCGCGACCAGTTACAGGCGGCCGGAAAGCTCGGCTTGCCCGGCGTCGATGCGCATCTGCTCACCGCCGCCCTGGCTCCGTGGCAGTCGCTGTATGACCAGCTGGCTGCGCTGGTGGCCGATGCCGACATCCTGGTATCGCCGGAAGCGCTGCACGACGAACTGCGCCAGGCGACGGCGCACGCTGCGCCGATCATCGCCGCCGTCAGCGCCTACGAACGCGAGCGCCACAACGCGCTGGACCAGGCCCGCCAGGGCGCGCTGACTGCTCGCCAGAACCTTGCCCGCCTCAACGCCGGCCAATCGGAACTGCGCCCGGACGTGGCCCGGCTGATGAGCTACCTCGCCGATGCCGGCGTCGAAGCGCGGCCGGTCTGCGACCTGGTCCAGGTAGCCGATCCGGCCTGGCAGCGGGCGATCGAAGGCTATCTGCGCACCCATGTCGAAGCGCTGCTGATCGCACCCGAGCACGAGGAGCAGGCAGTGCGCCTGTACCGCTCCCTGCAGGGCGCGCGCTCGGTCTACGGGGTCAAGCTGGCGCTGTGCAGCCACGCGCGCCAGTCCCGCGGCGATGCCACGCCCGCGGCCGGCCAGGTGTCCGCGCTGCTCGCCGGCGACAATAGCGACGCGCTGGCCTACCTGCGCCGGCAACTGAGTGACCTGCGTTGCGTCGCCACCGAAGCCGAAGTCGTGCGCAGCCGCCACGGCCTGAGCCAGGACGGCCTGGTCGCCAAGGGCGGCGGCGTCGAACGGCTGCGCCTGCCTGCTGCCAGCGAACTGAAGATCGGTGCGTCCAGCAGCCGCGAGCGGCAGAAGCTGCTGCGCGAGGAGCTCGACGTCGCCGAACGGCGCATCGGCGAACTCGAGGCGCAGTGGCGTCCCGTGCATGCCAGCGCGACGGGCCTGGCCCGGATCGGCAGTGCCGAGGACATGGCTCGCGACGCACATGAGCTGCTGCTCAAGCACCGCCAGGCGGCCGCGCGCTACCGTGCCCTCAAGGACAACCAGGACGCCGCCAGCGACCCGGACCTGATCCGCCTGAGCGAGCAGGCGCAGCAATCCGATCGCCGTCGCCAGGAACTGGAAGCGCTGGTCGAACGACTGGTCGGTGAAGAGGCCGTCGCCACGGGCAAGTGCGCCGAAGCCGAATCCGCCCTGCAGGCGCTGCGCGAACAGAGCGACGTGATCGCCCGGCGCGCCAGCGAAGCGTTCAGCCACGCCGATGTCGACGCCAACCTGGTCGAACACCAGCGCGAAGAACTCGACGAGAAGATCGCCGACCTGCCCGGCCGCGTGCAACGCTGCCAGGCCCGCGCCGATGAAAGCGACCGCATCCTCAACGGCCTGCTGCCGGAGGCCTGGCGCGGCCTGGCCCAGTACGGCAAGGACCATGCCCTGGTGCTCGACATGGAGCCCGGCCAGTGGCGACAGGCCAATGCGCTGCTGCACAAGGAAATCGACCACCTCAAGGGCACCGAACTGGTGCAGCACCAGGCCGCCGCCGACGAGGCCTACACCACCGCCGTGGAGACGTTCCGTTCGAACGTGGCCTCGGCGCTGTACGACAACTTCACCCGCCTGCGGCACCAGATCAACACGCTCAACCGGACGCTGCAGCGCAGCCCGGCGTTCTCCAACAACGAGCGTTACCAGTTCAAGTACGACGTCGCGCCGGAGTTCCGCGAGCTGCACCGCTTCATCAACAAGGCGGCCGATGTCGGCCAGACCGACACACTGTTCGGCAGTGCCGGCGAAGTTCCGGCGGCGTTCCGCGACATCATCGACGACAAAGTCGGCAGCAAGGGAGCGACCTCGCCCTCCCCGCTCGACGACTACCGCCGGTTCTTCAGCTTCGAGGTGGTCATCAAGCAGGAGGAGACCGTCATCGGCACGCTCAGCGAGCGCATGCGCTCGGGCTCCGGCGGCGAGCACCGCGCGCCGCTCTACGTCATCGCCGGTGCCGCGCTGGCGGCCGCCTATGGCAAGGCCGAGGGGCAGCACGGTGGCCTGGGCGTCATCATGCTCGACGAGTTCGGCGACAAGATCGATGCGCAGAACGCACGCGCCACCACCAACTACCTGCGCTCGCTCGGCCTGCAGCTGATCGTGGCGGCGCCCGACACCGCGCAGGGCACGCTCAGCGGCGTGCTCGACAGTTACATCGAACTGTTCCGCGACGGATCGCTGTTGCAGCTCGAACGGGTGGTGGTGCGCGATGCCGGCCGCGCCCTGCTGGAGAGCGATCAGTTCCAATTGCACCCGCAGTTGCTGGATGCGGAGATCCAGCGCGTCACGCTGGTACCCGTCACGCCGGAGAAGGAGCCTGCATAGCGGACCTGGCGAATGCCTCCGCTATTTGCCGATTCTGAACAAGGCCGCGGCCAAGGTTTGCAAAAGCCACACACGTCTTACGAGGAAATGTCTTATCCTTTCGGTCGCTCCCCCAAGCCATCCGAGGCGAACATGCGCATCGTCTTGGCCGACGACCATCCGATCATTCGCAACGGTGTGCGCACCTTGCTGGAGCGATCACAAGCTGAAAGTGGTCGCCGAGGCCGCCACCGCGGATGACCTGCACCGCGTTCTCGATGCGGTGCCGTGTGACCTGATCATCACCGACTTCAACATGCCCGGTGGCCGCATGTCCGATGGCCTGAGCCTGCTCGGAATGCTCCATCGCAAGTGGCCGGCGTTGCCGGTCATCGTGCTGACCATCGTCAGCAATCCGGGCGTACTCCGCTCGATCATGACGACGGGCGCACGCGGGCTGGTGAACAAGTCCGAGGCGCTGAGTGAGCTGCCGCAGGCGGTGGAAGCCGTCGCACAGGGGCGCAACTATGTCGGTGCGGCCATGGAGCAGGCCCTGCAGGCCTCCGAGGCAATGGACGAAAAGGTCAGCCTGTCCATTCGCGAAGCCGAAGTGTTCCGCCTCTTTTCGTCCGGCTTGACCGTGTCGCAGATCGCCCGGCAGCTCAACCGCAGCGTCAAGACCGTGAGCCGGCAGAAGGTCGATGCCATGGCCAAGCTCGGCATCGGCAATGACATCGACCTGTATACCTACGCACGCGAGCACGGGTTGCTCTAGGCATCCGCGAACCCATCGACGCTCCAGCTACGTGGAGTTCAGCCAGCCGTTAGGCCGACGTGACAAAGCCGGATCGAATCACCGGTTCATGTCGCTGCGTTTGCCGTGACCACACCTTCCGTTGACGGTCACGCAACGAACGCGCGAGCAGGCTGGATGCACACCAAGCCACGCTAGGAGTGCACCCATGAAAGTAGGCCAGATCATGACCACCGACGTGTTCCTGACCGACCCGGCCAAGAGCATCCGCGAAGCCGCCGAAACGATGAAGCGCATGGACATCGGCAGCCTGCCCGTGGGCGATGGCGACAGGATCATCGGCATCGTCACCGACCGCGACATCACCGTTCGCGCGGTCGCCAATGGCCTCGGCGCCGAAACCCTGGTACGTGAAGTGATGAGCGAGGCGATCCACTACTGCTACGACGATGACGACGTCGACGACGTCGCCCGCAACATGGCCGACCTGCAGGTCCGGCGGCTTCCCGTCATCAACCGCCAGCGCCAGCTGGTCGGGTTCGTGTCCCTCGCCGACTTCGCCTACAGCGGCGATGAGGAATCTTCGGAAGAGTTGCTCAAGGGTGTTGCCAAGCCGCATTGAGGAGTCTGACGACGTTCGACGATGCATGCGGCGGCCGAAGCCGCCGCATGCACCCACCCCACAACTGCACCCACCCCACAACTTCGGCAAACCTCCTGCTAGGCCGCGTTGCCCAGGCCGCAAAGCTCCGGCTGCCGTCCCGCGGCGCCGCCCGACTGCTGTTCCGCCAGCCGCGTCCATGAAGCACGGGCGACCGGAAGCGCCTCGTACCAGTCCAGGCGCGATTCGCCGCGCACGCGCAGGTAGCTCTTCTCGAGCTCCTCCAGGCAATCATCGAAGGACTGGCCGCGCAGGTACGCGCTCAGACCCAACTTGACTGCGGGCAGGTAGTCATCGCTTCGGAAGACGACAACGTACTGGCGGTAGTGGCGCATCCATGAAGCGATCTCGCGCTCGATGTCCACGACTTCGACAACGTTGGAACGTGTCCCATAGAACAGATTGGTGTTCATCCTGACTCCTGTTTCGGGCTGCTTTCATCCCGGCGTGGAGAGTCCACGAGGCCGGTATGAGGCAGTACGCAACTACCGTGCCATCGAAACAGCGCCGCAGGCGAGGCCTGGGAACCGAATGGTTCACTCCCCGTTGTGATCGACGGAACATGTTTCCGTCACGCGGAAATAGTTTCCTGACTGCGCCCCGGCGCCCCCTTCAATGCGCGTTCACCGCGAACGGCATAGTCTCCGGACGACCGTATGCCGGAGCACCTCCATGCCCGCATCACTGCTGATCGTCGATGATGACCGCGATTTCACCGAGGCTGCTTCCGACTTCGCCCGGCTGCGGGGTTTCCGCCCCTACGTTGCGCATTCACTGGAGCAATCGCGTCAGTTCGCGCATCTTCCGCCACTGGACCTCCTCCTGCTTGACCTGGAGCTTCCGGATGGCAGCGGGCTGGAGTTGCTCGACGATCCAGCCATGCCCGAGCATGGCCAGGCCATCATCGTCACCGGCCAGCCTTCGGTGGAAACTGCGATCCAGGCAGTGTCCAGGCCGGTGGTCGACTACCTGCTCAAGCCGCTGTGCCCGGTTCAGTTCGATGCGCTGCTGAAGCAGGCCGCAGCGGCACGCGCCAGCCTGTCGGCCGAGCATCTCCGCCATGGAATGATCGGACGGTGCGAGGCGATGTGCCGCGTCCACGACGCGATCGACCGCGTCGCGCCTTCGGATGCGTCGGTGCTGATCTCTGGCGCCAGTGGCACCGGCAAGGAGCTGGTGGCAAGGGCCATCCACGATGCCAGCGGCCGTAGCGGACCATTCGTCGCGGTCAATGCCGGAGCCGTCGCGCCGGAGCTGCTGGCAAGCCATCTGTTCGGTCACGAGCGTGGCAGTTTCACCGGCGCCAATCATCGCCATGCCGGCTATTTCGAGCAGGCGAACGGCGGCACGCTGCTGCTGGACGAGATCACCGAAATGCCGCTGGCGTTGCAGGTATACCTGCTGCGCGTGCTCGAGACTGGTGCCGTCACCCGCGTCGGCGGCACCGAAGCCATTGCCACCGACGTACGCGTGGTGGCTGCCACCAATCGCGATCCGCACCTGGCAGTCGAGGCACGAACCCTGCGCGAAGACCTCTTCTATCGCCTCGCCGACTACCAGATCGCCATGCCGGAGCTGCGCGAGCGTGGCCACGACATCGTGCTCCTCGCGCAGCACTTCCTCGACCGCCTCAATGCCCGCCATGGCACCAGCCGACGCTTTGCCGATGGCAGCGACCGCATCCTGATGCGCCATGCCTGGCCGGGTAACGTTCGCGAGCTCCACAGCACGATCCACCGTTGCTACTTGTCCAGCGACGGGCCGCTGGTGCGCGTACGACCGCTCGGGCACCGGCCGCGCCCGGTCCCGATGGGCGGCGGCGCGGTCGGATTCAACATCGGCATGAGCTACGCCGAGGTCGAACAGGAGATGTTGCTGCGGACCCTCGCGCACTTCGACAATGACCGTGCACGGACGGCGCTCGCGCTGGGTGTCAGTGTCCGCACCGTGCAGAACCAGCTTGCGCGCCTGCGCCGCAGCGAGAGTCTTCCGACGTGAACGACGTTCCGCTCAGCGAGGACACCCGCCGCTGGCGCCACAGCCTGCGCAATGAACTGAACGTCATCACGATGGCCACTGCCACTGCGGCAAGCCTGATCGAGCACGGAGAGGGCCTGGACCGGGTCCGCCAGCACCTGGCCCGGGCCGAAGCCGCCTGCCGGCGTTGTGCCGATCTGGTCCGGGACTGGCCGGACGACGGCTGAGCATGCCTGCCCATATCGCCATTCTCGTGGGCGATGTCGTCGTCGCGCTGCTGCTGGGCGCGCTGTCGTCGCTTGCCTATGGCCTGCCCTCGCAACAGTTGCCGATGACGTTCGGCTACGCGGCCGTGCTGCTCGCCGCCGCCATCTTCGGGCGGCGATGCGGATTCCTCACGATCGCCGCAATCATCGGCGCCGTGGTCGTACGCGGACAAGCCGGTGCCGGTCCGATCGACTTTGCCGCCTTTGCCGCGATCGCCGGCATCCTCGCCTGGCTTGCCGCCGAAGTGCGCTCAAGCCGCAGGCCGGGCGACGTGCTCAAACGTTTCCAGGCGGACCGGGAACAACGCGCCCTGCTCGACCACCTCCCCAAGATGGTCTGGATCGCCGAGCCCGACGGCACAATGCGTTACCACAACCGGTACTGGTACGAGTACACCGGACTGAGCGGCGACGAAGGCTGGCAGGCCATCGTCCATCCCGAGGACATGGATGCGGGCACCGATGCGTGGCGCAATTCCATGGCGACCGCACAACCGCTGAACCTTGAAATGCGGTTCCGCCGCGCCGATGGCAGCTACCGCTGGCATCTGGTCAAGGGCGTTCCCATCATCGGTGCCGACGGCAAGGTGCATTGCTGGTATGGCGCCAGCACCGACATCGAGGACCAGAAGCGGGCGATGGAGACGCTGGCGCTCGCCAACCAGCGCATCAGCCGGTTCCTGGCCGTGCTCAGCCATGAGCTGCGCAATCCGCTCGCCGGCGTGACCACCGCCAGCGACCTGCTCCACCACCAGGGCACCGGCCCTGAGCAACGGAAGCAGGCTCTGGCCACGCTGCATCGTCAGAGCCAGCACCTGCGGCGGATGGTCGATGACCTGCTCGACATTTCGCGCGTCACCCAGGGCAAGGTCGAACTGCGCCGAAGCCTGGTCGAGATCGGCGAACTCCTCGACGAGGTCCACCGCGACAATCTGCCCGTCGCACAGCAGTACGGCGTCGTGCTGGTGCCGCCCGACCGCGAAGGGAAATGCCATGTCCGCGGCGATCATGCCCGCCTGCGCCAGGTGCTCGACAATCTCGTGTCAAACGCCATCAAGGCCTGCGAACCCGGGCAGCGCGTCTTCATGTCGGTGGTCGAGAGCGATGGCGAATCGACTATCACCGTCAGCGACGAAGGCCAGGGGCTCGACCAGGACTTCGTCGCCCGCATGTTCGACCCGTTCGTGCAATCGCCGGCCTGGCAGTCGCGCGGACTCGGGCTGGGGCTGAGCATTGTCAAGCACATCACCGAACTGCACGGGGGCCAGGTCAGCGTGCACAGCGATGGCCCGGCGCGTGGCGCATCCTTCACACTGAAGCTGCCGTGCGAATCGGTGACCGACGGCTGCGAGTGCGACGAAGGCCCCGTCCGGATCGCGCCCGCCATCCGCGCCCACGTACTGATCGTCGAAGATGAACTCGAGAACGCCGAGGCATTGCAGACGCTGCTTGAGCTCGAGGGGCACCGCGCCAGCATCGCGACCGATGCCGAAAGCGCACTGCGGCTGTCGCGCGAGGATCCGGTCGACATCGTCATGTGCGACCTGGAGCTCAAGGACGGAATGTCCGGCTACGACGTGGCACGGATGCTGCAGTCCTACGGCGAGGCGCCCTATCTCATCGCCTACAGCGGCTACGGCCAGCAAAGCGACCGTGACCGCACGCGATTGGCCGGGTTCCAGCAGCACCTGGTCAAGCCGGCGACGCTAACCGAGATCCTGGGCGCCATTGACGAAGGATTGCGGCAGGGCCCGGGCGCAATGGCATCGGGTCGAAGGCTGGTGTCCTAACGCCGCAAGCCATCATGGTCGACGCATGACGCTTCCCCCGATACGCCCCAATGCCTGTTAAGCCTGCTGCAACGCCACGTCGATGGATTCAACGCATTCATGGGACCACGCTGCGTTTACTTTGCACGGAGTAGATTTTCCGCAATGCGCATCGGCCAGATCGCCCCTCTTTACGAGGCCGTGCCGCCCCTGCTCTACGGCGGAACCGAGCGGGTGGTGGCACACCTCACCGATGCCCTCGTCGACGAGGGCCATGAAGTCACGTTGTTCGCTTCGGCCGACACCTGCACCCGTGCCAAGCTTGCAGCCATGCGCGACCAGGCCATTCGACTGGACCCGGCGCCCCTGAAGTCGGACCTGGCCGCGCACCTTTCGATGCTCCACGAAGTACGCAGGCGCGCCGACGAGTTCGACGTGCTGCACTTCCATGTCGACCTGCTGCACTACCCGTTCTTCGAACGCTGTGCGGACAAGACCGTGACCACGCTGCACGGTCGCCTCGACCTCAAGGACCTGGCGAACGCCCACGGCCGCTGGCCGCAGTTTCCGCTGGTGTCGATCTCCGACAGCCAACGCCACTCGATGGAGGACCTGAACTGGGTCGACACCATCCATCACGGATTGCCGGCGGGGCTGTATGACTACTCACCGCGTCCGCATGGCGGCTATCTCGCTTTCCTGGGCAGGATCTCGCCCGAGAAACGCGTCGATCGCGCGATCGCCATAGCCCTGGCGGCGGGCTTGCCGCTGCGCATCGCCGCAAAGATCGATGCCGTCGACCTGGCCTATTTCCACGCGCAGATCGAGCCACTCCTGGACTCACCTGGCATCGAGTACATCGGCGAGATCTCCGACGTCGACAAGAACCGGTTCCTGGGTAACGCGCTCGCCCTGCTCTTCCCGATCGACTGGCCCGAACCGTTCGGCCTGGTGATGATCGAAGCCATGGCCTGCGGGACGCCGGTGCTGGCCTGGAACTGCGGGTCGGTTCCGGAGGTCATCGAGCCGGGCCTGTCGGGATTCATCGTGGACTGCGAGCAGGACGCGATCGCGACCTTGCCCGCCCTGCTCGCACTGGATCGGCGCGCGATCCGCGACAGCTTCGAGCGCAAGTTCACCTCTGCAGTGATGGCCCGCGCATACGTCGAGGTCTACTGGCGCCTGCTGCGGGAGGCCGCACAGCATCGTCGCGCCGGCTGAGGGATGGGCATGGATCCTGCGGCCGCTGCTTCGCTCAACACCGGCTATGTCCTCAAGGAGGGCGAAACGTTCGTCGTCGCCAACCGCCAGGGCGACATCGAGGGCGGCGCCGACGGGCACTTCCACAATGACACGCGACTGCTTTCGCGCTTCCGGCTTCGCCTGGGCGATACCAGCCCGGTGCTGCTGAGCTCCTACGTCACGCGCGACAACGTCTTCTTCGTCGCGCACATGACGAACCGCCTGTTGCCGCCGCTTGGCGGCACGTCCACCGGCGAAGGCCTGGTCTATGTCAAGCGCGTGCGCTTCCTCCACGAGGACCGCATGTACGAGCGGATCAAGCTGCTCAACTACGGCAGCGCGCCGGCGCACGTCCCCCTGTGCTTCGAGGTCGCCGCCGATTTTTCCGACATGTTCGAGGTTCGCGGCAGCATGCGCCAGCGCCGCGGCGAGCTGTTGCCGGTGGAAGTGCTCGAGCATGGCCAGGTCTACCGTTATCGCGGCCTCGACGAGCAGCTGCGCACATCATGCGTGACCTTCTCCGATCTGCCGGACCACGTCGATGCCTCCGCGGCGAACTTCGTGGTCGTGCTCGCGCCGGGTGGGCGACGGGTCATGTTCGTCGAGGTGGGCAGCGAGCAGGCACCGGCGGACCGCAGCCGTTTCCGCGCTGCGGCCGCGCATGCCCGCAAGCGCATGCGCCTTCGCAACCGGCGCAGCGCCCGGGTGTGCAGCGAAGGTCCGCTGTTCAACGACTGGATGGAACGCTCGCGGGCCGACCTGACCATGCTGACCAGCGAGCTCGATACCGGGCCCTACCCGTACGCCGGCATTCCCTGGTTCTCCACGCCATTCGGCCGCGATGCGGTCATCACCGCGTTGCAGACGCTGTGGCTGGATCCGGAACTGGCGCGGGGCGTGCTGACGTTCCTCGCCCGGCACCAGGCGCAGGAAGAGTCGTCCTTCATGGATTCCTCGCCCGGCAAGATCATGCACGAGACACGCAAGGGCGAGATGTCGGCGCTGGGCGAGTTGCCTTTCGGTCGCTACTACGGCGGCGTCGACACCACGCCACTGTTTGTCGGCCTGGCCGGGGCCTATCTCGAACGTACCGGTGACCGCATCCTGATCGATGCGATCTGGCCGGCGCTGGAAGCTGCCACGGCGTGGATCGAGCGCGTGTGCGATGCCAATCCTGCCGGCTTCCTGGACTACGCGCGCGGCGAGGCGAGCGGCCTGTCCAACCAGGGCTGGAAGGACAGTTCCGATTCGGTGTTCCACGCCGATGGACGCTCGCCGCAGGGACCCATCGCACTGGTCGAGGTGCAGGGCTACGCCTTCGCCGCGCTACGGGCCATGGCAGGGATGGCACGCATGCGCGGCGACGACGCCAAGGCCGCCGCATGGTCGCAACGTGCGGAGCGGCTTCGTGCCGAAGTCGAACGACGTTTCTGGATGGCCGACCGCAACTTCTATGGCATTGCCATCGACGGCGCCGGTGAGTTGTGCGCGGTGCGCTCGAGCAACGCAGGGCACCTGCTCTACAGCGGCTTGCCTGGCAGCCAACGGGCCGCGCAGGTGAGCTCGCAACTGCTCGATTCACCGTTCTTCAGCGGTTGGGGCATCCGCACGCTGGCGCAGGACCAGGTCCACTACAACCCGATGTCGTACCACAACGGTTCGGTGTGGCCGCACGATTCGGCCATCTGTGCGGCCGGCATCGCCGCCTATGGCCCGCGCTCCAGCGCGGTGCGCGTGCTGCGCGGGGCCTTCGAGGCGGCCGTGCACTTCAACATGCGCCTGCCGGAGTTGTTCTGTGGTTTCCCGCGCTCGCACGGCAGCGCTCCAGTTGCCTACCCCGTGGCCTGCCTGCCGCAGGCCTGGGCCGCCGGCTCGGCGTTCATGCTGGTGCAGGCCTGCCTGGGAATCACCATCGACGGCACGCACGCGGAAATCCAGCTCGACCGCCCGCAGTTGCCGATCGGCATCGACGAGATCGTAGTGCGTCGCGTACCGATCGCCGGCACCCACGTCCACCTCGTCCTCAAGCGCCTGAACGAGCGCGTGGGCGTATTCGTCGAAGGTCCCGGCACCGACAGCGTGTCGGTGCGGATCAAGGGCTAGCCTGCCTGCAGGATGAAGCGCTGGCGCGGTGCGGTCGCATGCACAGGGTACCCGCGCTAAACTGTGGCCATGTCCCTGCGTGCCTTCCTGCTCCGTGCGCTGCTCTGCCTCAGCCTGGTCCTCAATGGATCCGGCTACGCAGTCGCGTCCACGCAGATGCAGCTGACGCACATGGCAGCCACCCAGGCGTCGTTGGCGGCCGCGGCGCAAGTTGCCCCGCCCTGCCATACGCAGGTCGATGAGGGCACTGCCGTAGCTACGGGACACGTGATGGGGGACATGGCTTCGTCCGCTGCCTGCGATGACCGCCACGGCAGCCAGGCGTCGCCCGACTGCTGCCAGTCCTCGCACTGCGCCTGTGATTGCCTGCAGTACGCGACGGCCACGCTCGCCGATGTACCGGCCCTGCCCGCCGTCATCGAGCGTGCCGCGGAGATTCGTGCGCTGAGTCCCAGCCACGTCGCTCCGGCGCTGGCGAACCCGATACGACCTCCGATTGGTTGAGTGCACGGCACCGCTGGTGCCGACGTTCCATGGCGTTGATGCCGTACCGGCGTGACCCTGTCCTGCGGAGCCCTGTCCTGCTGGGCCCGCGTCACGGTCGGCACTTCGCTCCCGCATTCGATCGCTTTGCACGGAGCTTTCTCTGATGTCCTTTGATCCCTCTGCCCCGGATTCGGCGCCGAGCCAGTCCCGCCGCCGCTTCGTCACTGGCCTGTCGGTGGGTGGTGTCGCCGCCGGCCTGGGCCTGTGGCGGCTGCCCGCGATGGCCAACCCGGGCGTCGCCTCCGCGCCGCAGGTCCTGACCGGCACGCAGTTCGACCTCTCCATTGGCACCGCACCGGTCAACTTCACCGGCCATACCCGGCCCGCGGTCACCGTCAACGGCTCGCTGCCCGCGCCGATCCTGCGCTGGCGCGAAGGCGACACGGTCACGCTGCGCGTCGCCAACCGCCTCGACGTGGCCAGCTCCGTGCATTGGCACGGCATCCTGCTGCCGGCCAACATGGACGGCGTGCCCGGCCTGAGTTTCGACGGGATCCATCCTGGCGAAACGTTCGTCTACCGCTTCGACATAAAGCAGTCGGGCACCTACTGGTATCACAGCCATTCGCTGTTCCAGGAACAGGCCGGGCTGTACGGCGCGATCGTCATCGACCCCCGCGAACCCGCGCCGTACCGGCACGACCGCGAGCACGTCATCCTGCTGTCCGACTGGACCGACAAGGATCCCGCTGCGTTGTTCCGGCGACTGAAGCAGATGTCGGAGTACGACAACCATTACAAGCGCACGGTTGGCGACTTCTTCCGCGACGCCGATCGCGACGGCCTGTCGGCCACGCTGCGCAACCGTGGCGAATGGGGCCGGATGCGGATGACCCCGACCGACCTGTCCGACGTCAACGCCAACACCTACACCTACCTCCTCAACGGCCAGGCGCCGGCGGGCAACTGGACCGGTCTGTTCCGCAGCGGCGAGAAGGTGCTGCTGCGCTTCATCAACGGCTCGGCGATGAGCTACTTCGATGTGCGCATCCCGGGGCTGAAGATGACGGTGGTGGCCGCCGACGGCCAGTACATCCATCCGGTCACCGTCGACGAGTTCCGCATCGCGGTGGCCGAAACCTTCGACGTCATCGTCGAACCCAGCGGCCAGGATGCCTATGCGATTTTCGCCCAGGACATGGGCCGCACCGGTTACGCACGCGGCACGCTGGCCGTGCGCCAGGGTCTTGAAGCGCCGCTGCCGGCGCTGGATCCACGCCCGATCCTGACCATGTCCGACATGGGCCACGGTGGCCATGGCAAGGGCATGGAGGGCAGCTGTGGCGCCAGCATGGGCATGGGCGCGGGAATGAAAGGCATGGAAGGCGGCTGCGGCGCCAACATGGGCCATGACATGCCGGGGATGGATCATTCCGGTGGCGGCATGCAGACGCATCCGGCCAGCGAAACCGGCAATCCGCTGGTCGACATGCAGACCATGTCGCCGCTGCCGAAACTGGACGATCCCGGCATCGGGCTGCGCGACAACGGTCGCACGGTGCTCACCTACGCCGCGATGAAGAGCCTGTTCGACGATCCCGATGGCCGCGAACCCAGCCGCACGCTGGAGCTGCACCTGACCGGGCACATGGAGAAGTTCGCCTGGTCGTTCAATGGCCAGAAATTCATGGATGCCGAGCCGTTGCGGCTGAACTACGGCGAGCGGATGCGGATCGTGCTGGTCAACGACACCATGATGACCCACCCGATCCACCTGCACGGCCTGTGGAGCGACCTGGAGGACGAGCACGGCAACTTCCACCTGCGCAAGCACACCATCGACATGCCTCCGGGCACCAAGCGCAGCTATCGCGTGCGCGCCGACGCCCTCGGTCGCTGGGCCTACCACTGCCACCTGCTCTACCACATGGAAGCGGGAATGATGCGCGAAGTGCGGGTGGAGGAATGAGGATGAGGCCTTCATTGCAGCAGTCCATGCTCGCCGCCACGCTTGCGCTTGCCTTGACGACGCCCGCGCTTGCCCAGGACCATGCGCATCACGCGCAACCGGCCCCGAAGGTCGAAGACCCGCATGCCGGCCATGCCGCTCCTGCCCCGGCGCAGGAGCCGGTTCACGATCATGCCGCGATGGATCACGGCTCATCCGACCAGACCGCCACACCTGTCGAACCGGCTGAACCCATCCCGCCCGTGAGCGACGCCGACCGCGCCGCGGCGTTTCCCGATCTGGCGCATTCGATGGAGCATGGGGCCGGGATGAACCACTACGTGTTGATCGACCGCCTCGAAGCGGTCGACCTCGATCAGGGCAGTGGTGAAGCCTGGGAACTGCAGGGCTGGGTCGGCGGCGATATCGACCGCCTCTGGTTCCGCAGCGAGGGCGAACGCGCACGTGGCCACACCGAATCGGCCGACGTAGAGCTGCTGTACGGGCACAGCGTATCGCCGTGGTGGGATCTCGTTGCCGGCGTGAAGCACGACTTCAAGCCGGGCGATTCGCAGACCTGGGGCGCGATCGGCTTCCAGGGCATGTCGCCCTACAAGTTCGAGATCGAGGCCACCGCGTACCTGGGCGAAGACGGTCGCAGTGCCGCCAGTTTCGAAGCCGAGTACGACGTGCTGCTGACCAACCGCCTGATCCTGCAGCCGTTGCTGGAAATCGAGCTGTACGGCAAGGACGATCCGGATCGTGGCATCGGATCGGGATTGAGCACGGTCGAGGCCGGAGTGCGCCTGCGCTATGAGGTGACGCGGAAGTTCGCCCCGTACATCGGCGTGAGCCACGAACGCGCCTTTGGTGACACGGCGGACTATCGGCAGGACGAAGGCGAGGATACCCGCGACACCCGCTTCGTCGCGGGCCTTCGCCTCTGGTTCTGAGTCGATGCGGTCGGCCCGTCGATGGCGACGGGCCGACCCGCGGATCAGCGTGGCAGGTCAGCGTTGCAGGCGGGCAGGTTCGATGCGATGCGCCTGCTTGTCCACGGGCATCAGCACCTGCGTGATGGCGAGTGCTGCCAGCGCTCCGACCAGCTGCGCGGCGACGAAGCCCAGGACATCCTCGGGCCGGATTCCGGCAAAGGTGCGGGTCAGCGCCCGCGCCAGGGTGACCGCCGGATTCGCGAACGACGTGCTCGCGGTGAACCAGTACGCCGCGAAGATGTAGCAGGCGACCAGCGCCGGCACGGCCGCCGGCCGATGGCGGGTGCCGAGCAGGATCGTCAACAGCAGGCCAAACGTCGCAACAGCTTCGCTAAGCAATTGCGATGGTCCGCTGCGCACGTGGTCACCGGGCTGGATCAGCGCCAGCCCGAACATGGCGTGCGCAAGCACCACCCCGACGATCGCCGCGACAAGCTGCACCGCGACGTAGGCCGCGGCGACGTTGCTTCGCAGCTCACCGCGTGCGCGCATCGCCAGCGTGACCACGGGATTGAAGTGCGCACCGGAGATCGGACCGAATAACACGATCAACACATACAGCGCCCCGGCCGTGGCGGCGGCATTGGCCAGCAGCGCGATGCCGTCGTTGCCTGCCGACAGGGCAACGCCCATGATCCCCGAGCCCACCACCGTCGCCAGCAGCAATGCAGTGCCGATGAACTCGGCAGTCAGCCTCTGCAGCAGCGTCGGCATCACAGCTGTGCCAGCAGGTTCTTCACCCGCGCCGAGATCTCGTCGCGCACGGCGCGATAGCCGTCATCGTCCATGTGCTTTGGATCGGGCAAGGCCCAGTCCTCGCGACGCCTGGCCGGCACCCAGGGGCAGTCGTCGCCGCAGCCCATGGTGATGACGGCATCGAACTCGCCTTCGACCTGGTCCAGCGACTTGGAGGCATGTCCGCCCAGGTCGTAGCCCAGCTCGGACATGAAGCGGATGGCCTTGGGGTTGATCTGGCCCGATGGCCGCGATCCCGCGCTCAAGGCTTCGACGTCGTCGCCGCCGTGGATGCGGGCGAAGGCCTCGGCCATCTGACTGCGGTTGGCATTTTCCACACAGACAAACAACACACGTTTCATGGTCGTGCTCATCGAGGCTGAAGTTCCTTGCTCATGCACGTCGCCGACGCCGGGCAGATCGAGCGGAATTCGGCGCTGCCCTGCACTGCCGCCGGCGCGGCGGCGCGGGCAATCGGTGCGTATCCGCGCGCCGCGAAGAACGGTTCCGCGGTCTGCGTGAGCAGCACCAGCTGGCGCACGCCGGCGGCGCGCGCATGTGATTCCAGCGCGTCGACCAGCGCGCTGCCGGCGCCCTTGCCGCGCCCGTCGGCATGCACTGCGAGCGATCGCAGCAAGCCGACCTGTCCGAACGACTGCAGGCCAACGACACCGAAGGTATCGCCACCCTCTCCGGCAACGAGGAAGTCGACTGGCGTGTCATCCAGGTCTTCCGTCGGCAATCCACAATCCACCAGCAGCGCCCTGATGCGCGCTGTATCCGATTCACCACCTCTGCGCAGGTCCATGTCGTGGCCTGCTCAGCAGCAGCTGGACGCAGGTGCGCAGCACGCCGCCGCACTCGCACGCGCGGTGGGCGTTGGCTGCGTGCTCGACGGACTGCAACTGGCCCCGTCAGCGCCGCAGGAGGCGTCGGCTGCGTAATAACTCGTGGCGTCACCGAGCGTGTGGAAGGTTTCCCAGCGGGTGCCCTGCGGATCGTGTGTCCACATCTTGTCGGAGTTGGCATAGCAGCAGATCGCGCCGGGTTCCGGAACGACCTCGCCGCCGGCCGCATCCAGGCGCCGCCCGAGTTCGGACAGGTCATCGGCGCGCTCCACCTGGATGCCGAGATGATCGACGCCGGGAGCGCGACCGGTGTTGGAGATGGCGAAGTTGACGCGCGGATCGTCCAGCATCCACTTGGCGTAGTCATCCTTGACCACGGACGGCTGCGCGGCGAACAGTTCGGTGTAGAAACGGATGCTGCTGGCCAGGTCGGCGACGTTGAGATGCACGTGGAAGCGGTTCATTTCGAAGCTCCTGTGTTTCGGGGGGCGCAGGTGACGGCCGGGTCGCATTGCGCGACGCCGGCACAACAGTTTTCGGTGAGGTAGGCGAGAAGGTCGTTCATCTGCAGGTAGTTGGCGCGAATCCGGATCACCCTTCCCTCGCGCTGGTCATGTACCAGCGCGGCGGCGCGCAATACGTTCAGATGGGCCGTGAGCGTGGCCGGTGCCAGGCCGAGGCGCTCGCGGAGCTCGCCAACGGACATGCCGTCCGGGCCGGCCTGCACCAGCTGGCGGAAAGCGGCAAGGCGCGTCTCGTGGCCAAGGGCGTTGAGCGCAGCTAGAGCGGAAGTAATTTCCATAATTCGCGAATTTACGAATTAAATGCCCCGTGTCAAGCCACATCGAACATTCCCAATTGACCTTCCCATGATGGGAACCCTCAGGATCGCTCCATCTGATTGATCTGGAAGGAGTCCGACATGAGCCCTGCCCTCCCTGCTACCGCCGATGCCGGCCACTGGCGCTTCGGCGTCGCCGGCATGACCTGCGCCTCGTGCGCCGGCCGCATCGAACGTGCCCTGAAGTCCCTGCCCGGCGTGACCCGCGCCGAGATCAACCTCGCCACCGAAACCGCCGAAGTCCTGACTGACGGAACGGTCGAGCTGCCGGCCCTCGCCGACGCGATCGCCGCCAGCGGCTATTCGGTGCCGACCCGCACCATCGACCTCGTCATCGGTGGAATGACCTGCGCCTCGTGTGCGGGCCGAATCGAGAAGGCGCTGCGCGCGGTGCCCGGAGTACTCGATGCCAGCGTCAACCTGGCGACGGAACGGGCCCAGGTGCGCGCAATCGACCGTGTCACGCCGGACCAGCTGGAAGCGGCAGTGCGCGCGGCGGGCTACAGCGCAGGCCAACCCGACACATCGCCAACCGCTGGCACGACAGCCGCGCGCGACCGGATGCCGCGCGAGACCCGTCACTTGCTGCTTGCGATCGCCTTGTCGCTGCCACTGATCCTGCCGATGGTCGGCATGATCGGCGGGCAGCACTGGATGCTGCCGGGCTGGTTGCAGTTCGCCCTGGCAACACCGGTGCAGTTCTGGCTCGGTGCGCGCTTCTACAGGGCCGGATGGCACGCGCTCAAGGCCGGCACCGGCAACATGGACCTGCTGGTCGCGCTCGGCACCAGCGCCGGCTATGGACTGAGTCTTTATCACCTCCTCAGCGCAAGCGCCCACCACGGCCCTGCCGCGCTCTACTTCGAAGCATCCGCCGTGGTGATCACGCTGGTGTTGCTGGGCAAATGGCTGGAATCGCGTGCCAAGCGCCAGACCACCGAAGCCATCCGCGCACTCCAGGCCTTGCGCCCGACCACCGCCCGCGTGCGCCGCGCCGACGGCGATGTCGACGTCCGCATCGACGACGTGCAGGTCGCGGACCTGGTGGTCGTTCGCCCGGGCGAACGCTTCCCGGTCGATGGCGTGATCGCCGAAGGCCGCACGCATGCCGACGAATCGATGGTCACCGGCGAATCGCTGCCGGTGGCGAAGAACGAAGGCGACCGCATCACCGGCGGCGCGGTCAACGGCGAAGGCATGGTGGTCGTGGAAACGACCCCGGTCGGCGCCGAAAGCGCGCTGGCGCGGATCATCCGCCTGGTCGAGGACGCACAGGCCGGCAAGGCGCCGATCCAGCGAACCGTCGACCGGGTCAGCGCAGTGTTCGTGCCGGTGGTCATGGCGATCGCACTGGCCACCCTGCTCGGCTGGGGCGTGGCAACGGGTGAATGGAACCAGGCCATCCTCAATGCAGTCGCCGTACTCGTCATCGCCTGTCCGTGCGCGCTGGGACTGGCGACGCCCACGGCGATCATGGCCGGCACCGGCGTGGCGGCCCGCGCGGGCATCCTGATCAAGGATGCGCAGGCGCTGGAAAGCGCGCACCGGATCGCAACCGTGGCGTTCGACAAGACCGGCACGCTGACGCAAGGGCGCCCCGTGCTGACCGATACCGTGGCTGTCGATGGCGACGTACCTGCCCTGCTTGCACTCGCCGCCGCGCTACAGGAAGGCAGCGAGCATCCGCTGGCCAAGGCTGTGATCGAGGCTTCTGCAGACCTGCCGCGAACGCAGACAGCGACGGACGTGCGTGCCGTGCCCGGGCGCGGCCTGCACGGCTCGGTCGACGGCCGCGCGCTGCTGATCGGCAGCAGCGCGATGATGGAGGACGCCGGCATCGACATCACGCCATTGCGCGACCAGGCGCGAGCTTTGGCCGGATCCGGGCACACCGTGTCCTGGCTTGGCGACGCTGACGGCACGCGCCTGCTCGGACTGCTGGCGTTCCGCGACCAGCCGCGACCAGGTGCGCGCGAAGCCATGGAGCAACTGCATCGCATCGGCGTGCGCACCGTGATGATCTCTGGCGACAACGAGGGCGCGGCGAATGCGGTCGCTGCGCAGATCGGTATCGACGAAGTGCGCGCCAACGTCGCGCCGGCCGCCAAGGCCGCGGCGATCGCATCGCTGCGCGAGCACGGCGTGGTGGCGATGGTCGGCGACGGCATCAACGATGCCCCGGCCCTGGCTGCGGCCGACGTCGGCATCGCCATGGGCAGCGGCACCGACGTTGCCATGCACGCGGCGGCCGTGACCCTGATGCGCTCCGAGCCCGGGCTGGTCGCCGACGCCATCGACATTTCCCGCCGCACCACCCGCAAGATCCACCAGAACCTGTTCTGGGCATTCATCTACAACGTGGTCGGCATCCCGCTGGCCGCATTGGGCCTGCTCGATCCGGTCGTGGCCGGTGCAGCAATGGCGCTGTCGTCGGTCAGCGTGGTGTCCAATACCCTGTTGCTGCGGCGCTGGCGCCCCCACCTTTGAACGGCACACTTGAACGGCACGCCATTGAACAGCAGCACGCCACCCAGGAGCCGCGACATGCCCCGCCCGCCACGACCCGAACTCGCCGATGCCCGCCAGCAGGGCCTGCACAACATCGGCGAAGCCGCGCAGCTGAGCGGTGTCAGCGCAAAGATGATCCGGCACTACGAGAGCATCGGCCTGATCCCGCAGGCCGGCCGCACCTTCGCCGGTTACCGCATCTACAGCGATGCCGACGTGCACCGGCTGGGCTTCATCCATCGCGCGCGGCGACTGGGATTCTCGATGAAACAGATCGAAGTGCTGCTCGGCCTGTGGGACGACCGCAGTCGCGCCAGCGCGGAAGTGAAGAAGCTTGCCCAGGCGCACGTCGATGAACTGACGGCGAGGATCAGCGAAATGCAGGCGATGCAACGCACCCTGCAGGACCTCGCCCGTCGTTGCCATGGCGATGACCGGCCCGATTGCCCCATCCTTGACGACCTGGCGTACGAAGGGCCGGCCTACGAAGGGCCGGCGGGCGCAGCCGCCCGCCCCGACTGACGATCAGCGCGCCGCAGCAGCGCGCTCGATCATCTTTGCAACGGCCCCCGCATGCGAAACCATCACCACGTGCGATGCGCCGGCGACGACCTCGGTCTGCTTCGACCCGGCTCGCTTGGCCATGAAGGCCAGTGATTGCGGCGGGATGTTCTTGTCCTTGTCGCCATAGATGAACCACGAAGGCACGCTGTTCCAGGCCGGCGTGCCAGCCTTCTCATTGAGCGCAGCCTCGGTGATCGGGCGCTGCGTAGCCGCCATCAGGGCCGCATCCGCAGCCGGGACGTCCGCGGCGAACTGCGCGTGGAACTTGTCCTGCTGGATGTAGAGATCGGCACCTCCGCTCGCCAGCTTCACTGGCGGAGCCAACGTCGGACCCAGCGTGCTGCCGGGGAATTTGCCCGACAGCCCGGCGGCAGTCTCGCCTGCTTCGGGAGCGAACGCAGCGACATACACCAGCGCCTTGACGTTGCCGTGGCCGCGCGCCGCCGCGGAAATGACGCTGCCACCGTATGAATGACCGACCAGGACCACCGGCGTGGTCACACTCGCCACGACATCGGACACGTACTGCCCATCGCTGGCGACACCGCGCAGCGGATTGGCGACAGCCACCACCGGATAGCCGTCCTTCTTCAGGATCTCGATCACCCGGTTCCAGCTCGACGCGTCGGCGAATGCGCCGTGCACCAGGACCACGGTCGGCCTGGCCTCCTGTGCGCAAGCATTGGTTCCGGCGAGGGTGCCGGCGGCGAGGGCCAGCCCGGCCAAGAGGGTCTTCATATGCGCTTCTCCTTTGATGGAACCAGCCAGCAGGAACCACGCCTGATTCAAGCACGCAGCAAGATCACCCGGTACGCATGCGCGTGGAAACGCACTGGTTCCCCGTACGCACGGCCCGGCGGGCCACTTACTTCTTCGCAGCCGCTACCAGCTCGGCGATGACGTCCCGCAATGCCTCGACAGGTCCATCGAAGCGCACCGAGTTGACGAAGAACGACGGAGTGCCATTGACCCCGCTACGCACGCCGCCGTTGAAATCGTGCGGATCTTCTCGTCGAACACGTCGGCCTGGATGGCGTCGCGCAGCTCGACCGGATCCAGCCCCAGCCGACTGACCAGTTCCACGTACAACGGCGCGCCGAGATCTTCCTGGTTCTCGTACAGCGCGTCATGCGCTTCCCAGAAGTGTCCATTGCTAGCAGCGAACTCCGCGGTGGCTGCCGCGCTGGCGGCGTTGGGATGCAACTGGGTGATCGGGAAGTTGCGGAACACGAAGCGCAGGTCCTGTGGGAACTCCGCCTGGAGCTGCTTCACCTGGGGATACGCCTCGCCGCAGTAGGGGCACTGGTAATCGCCGTACTCGACGAGGGTCACCACCGCGTTCTCGTTGCCCTGGACGTGATCGTCCGGTCCTACCGGAATCCTGAGACTCGACATGGCGTCTAACCTGCCTTTGCGGACGATTGGGCCTGGAGCTTGTCCAGCGCGTCAAGGATGCCGTCGGCGCCTGGATTGACTGCCGTGGGCGAGAGGTAACTCCAGGCGATCACGCCTTCCTTGTCGATGACGAACAGCGCCCGCCGGGTCACGCCGTGCGGGGCATCGTAGGCACCATAGCGACGCGCGACCTCCCCTTTCGGCTCGAAGTCGGCCAGCAGGTTGAAGTGAAGATGGCGATCCAGAGCAAAGGCCTGATGGCACCAGACGCTGTCCACCGAGATCCCCAGCAACGTCGCGCCTGCGCTCTTGAACGCCGGCAGCACCTCGTTGTACAGCGCCATCTGATCGCCACAGACCGGGCTCCAGTCCGCCGGGTAGAAGGCCAGGATGACCGGCTTGCCGCGAAGCTCGCTGAGCGACAGCGTCTGGTCCGGCGTGGCGCTGAGGGTGAAATCCGGCGCCATCGTGCCGGCAGGCAGGATGGTTTCAGGCATCGGGCTCGGAGGCACATCGGCAGCTGGCATGGCGCTTTCCTGCGTGACCACGTACACGCGGCATTGCTGCGGACTATGCCCCGGGCGGTGTTAACGGCTTGCGTATGGCGTCATGCGGCAGCGGCAACTACTCCGCGTTTACGGGACTTCAGCCAATGCGCCGGGCGGCGTGCAGTACGACGGCGGATGCCTTCCTGAAAATCTTCGCCAACGGCGTCTAGCCGACCAAGGCGAAAACGTTGTACGCGGTGCAAGCTTCGACCGCGTCATCCTTGTTTGCAGGACGCACCACCCAGGCCGCGTGGAAAATGGAAGTGCTGGCATTCGCGATCTTGCGAACGCCAAAAACAATCAGGGCCACCTTTCGGCAGCCCTGAATGTTTTCAATTGGCGTCCCCACGGGGATTCGAACCCCGGTCGCTACCGTGAAAGGGTAATGTCCTAGGCCTCTAGACGATGGGGACAAAACTTTGGTTTGACACTCTTCAGCACGCATCCCGTTGAGAGATGGTGGAGCCAGGCGGGATCGAACCGCCGACCTCCTGCATGCCATGCAGGCGCTCTCCCAGCTGAGCTATGGCCCCACGTGTGCTGGAAAGACGAAAATTCTAGCGGGCGTTCAGCGATGTCGTCAAGCGTTCGCTGCCAGATTTTTTTCGTCGTGTCCGCCAGCGGCTGTGCCGGCGTCAACGGGGCGCAATGTTGCCACACCATGTCCCCGCTCCGCTAGATACTCGAGCCACTTTCCGAGAAACGTGTTCATCTGCGTGCGGTGGTCGAGCACTTCCGCCGGTGGCGGGTACATCCCGATCGCGTCCTGCCAGCGCCGCCCGACGTAGCAATGGGTGACCTCGAGCTGGCGGGCGTCGTGGTAAAGGCGCAAAAACGCCGAGGGATCGGGCTCCCCGGTGACCGGGTCGCGCATGGCGTAGGTCATCCGCAACTCGGTGGTGTAACGGTGCTGCTCGATCACGTCCAGCTGCAGGTCCAGGTGGTCGCCGGCGCTGGAGCGGTAGGTTCCGACCAGCAGTCCCGCCGGTGGGAACATCCGCGTGAACCGCTCGTGGTTTTCCGCGTACAGACCCATCAGCCAGCCAAAGCGGCTCAGGCGGGGAATGCGTGCGGTTCGCGTGGCCAGGGACGTCATCATGCGCCCGATCCTACACGCCATGGCGCCTGCGCGGCAGCGTTGACGCCCTGCCCCGGTAGGCCTACGGTAAGCATTCCTCGCGTTGCTTTTTCGAGCCTGTTTTCCGGGCTGCTTTCGGGCACTTTCACCCAGGCTCCTGCGCCGCAACGGCGTTCAGAACATCTCGCGATGGATCCCCAGCGTCGTCAGCACCTTGCTCGAGATCTCCTCGATCGAGGTATGGGTCGTGCTCAGCGTCGGAATCCTCTCTGCACGGAACATCATTTCCGCCGCCGTGACCTCGCGTTTGCACGTTTCCAGCTGCGAATAGCGCGAGTTGGGCCGTCTTTCCTGGCGGATCTGCTGCAGGCGCACCGGATCGATGGTCAGCCCGAACAGCTTGTTGCGGTACGGCCGCAGGCGCGGCGGCAGGCGGTCGTGCTCGAGGTCTTCCTCGGTCAGCGGGTAGTTGGCCGCGCGGATGCCGTAATGCAGCGCCAGGTACACGCAGGTCGGCGTCTTGCCCGCCCGCGAAACCGCCACCAGCACGAGGTCCGCATCGGCGTAGTCGACGGCCTGGCCGTCGTCGTGGGTCAAGGCGAAGTTCATCGCGTTGATGCGGCGGTGATAGGTCTCGAAGTCGAACATGCCGTGGGCGCGACCGATGTGGCGCTGGCGCGTCTGTTCCAGCTCGCGCTCGAGCGGCTCGATGAACGGCGCGAACACGTCCAGCATCAGCGCCCCGCTCTCGGCCAGGGCCAGGCTCACGTCGGCGTCCATGCAGGAGTTGATGACGACCGGGCGGACGCCATGGGTCTCGGCCGCGCCGCGGATCTTCTCCGCCACCTCCCGGGCCCGCTCGATGCTGTCGACGAAGGCGATCCGGTCGGTCACGAACCGGGTATCGGTGAACTGGGTGAGGAGGCTGTGGCCGATGGTTTCGGCGGTGATGCCCGTACCGTCTGACACATAGAACACCGGTCGCACGCCTGCCATGGTCCCACTCCGTCTGAATTGGCCGTTCACAATACGAAAAACCCCGTCGAATCAAGCTTGTATGCATCCGACGCAGAGGCGATCATATCCGGATAACTGCGCAGGCATGCGCCCCGCCCCCCTGGAGACCGCCCGCTTGAACGAGAACATCCTCTGGCTGCACGCGCTGCGCCTTACCGATCTGGCACGTGTCGGCGGCAAGAATTCCTCGCTGGGCGAGATGATCGGCAACCTAGCAGGCCTGGGTGTTTCCGTGCCGGGCGGCTACGCGACCACGGCCGAAGCCTTCAAGGATTTCATCGCCCACAACAACCTGCACCAGCGCATCTACGACAAGCTCGCCACGCTCGATGTCGAGGACGTGCCGGCGCTGACCACGGCCGGTGCCGAGATCCGCAAGTGGGTGATCGACGCGCCGCTGCAGTCGCAGCTGGATGCCGACATCCGCACCGCCTACAAGCAGCTGTGCGACGAGAACGGCGGCGGTGAAGTCGCCGTGGCAGTGCGCTCCTCGGCAACGGCCGAAGACCTGCCGGATGCCTCGTTCGCCGGCCAGCAGGAAACCTTCCTCAACGTCACCGGTGCCGACGACGTCGTGCACAAGGTCAAGGAAGTCTTCGCCAGCCTCTACAACGATCGCGCCATCGCCTACCGCGTGCACCACGGCTTCAAGCACGAGGACGTGTTCCTGTCGGCCGGCGTGCAGCTGATGGTGCGCTCCAACGTCGGTTCCTCCGGCGTGCTGTTCACCCTCGACACCGAGTCGGGTTTCCGCGACGTGGTGTTCATCACCTCCAGCTATGGCCTGGGCGAGATGGTCGTGCAGGGCGCGGTCAACCCGGACGAGTTCTACGTCTACAAGCCCACGCTGCTGCAGGGCAAGAAGGCGATCCTGCGCCGCGGCATCGGCGCCAAGCAGCAGCGCATGGTCTATTCCGACACCCCCGGTGAGCGCGTGCGCATCGAGGAAACGCCGGCCGAGCTGCGCAACACGTTCTCGATCAGCGACGAAGACGTGCAGGAACTGGCCAAGCAGTCGCTGGTCATCGAGAAGCATTACGGCCGCCCGATGGACATCGAGTGGGCCAAGGACGGCATCAGCGGCAAGCTGTTCATCGTCCAGGCCCGCCCGGAGACGGTGAAGTCGCGCAGCAAGGCGACGCAGATCGAGCGCTACCAGCTGACCAAGCGTGGCGAGGTGATCTGTGAAGGCCGCGCGATCGGCCAGAAGGTAGGCACCGGTGTGGCCCGCGTGGTGCGCTCGCTGGCCGACATGGCCCGCGTGCAGCCCGGCGACGTGCTGGTCGCCGACATGACCGATCCCGACTGGGAGCCGGTGATGAAGCGTTCGGCGGCGATCGTCACCAACCGTGGCGGCCGCACCTGCCATGCCGCGATCATCGCCCGCGAGCTCGGCGTTCCGGCCGTGGTGGGTACCGGCAACGGTCTGGACACGATCAAGGATGGCCAGGAAGTCACCATCAGCTGCGCCGAAGGCGACACCGGCTTCATCTACGACGGTGCCCTGCCCTTCGAGCGCCACACCGCTGATCTGGACAAGATGCCCGAGGCGCCGCTCAAGGTGATGATGAACGTCGCCAACCCCGAGCGCGCCTTCGACTTCGCCATGCTGCCCAACGCCGGCGTCGGCCTGGCGCGCCTGGAAATGATCATCGCCAGCCACATCGGCATCCATCCCAAGGCCCTGCTCGAATACAGCCAGCAGGACGCCGATACGAAGAAGAAGATCGACGCCAAGATCGCCGGCTACGGCAACGACCCGGTCGCGTTCTATGTCGACCGCCTCGCCGAAGGCATCGCCACCATCACCGCGTCGTTCGCGCCGCATCCGGTGATCGTGCGCCTGTCGGACTTCAAGTCCAACGAGTACGCCAACCTCATCGGCGGCAATCGCTACGAGCCGCACGAAGAGAACCCGATGATCGGCTTCCGTGGCGCCAGCCGTTACGTCGACCCGAGCTTCACCGACGCCTTCGCGCTGGAGTGCCAGGCGGTGCTGAAGGTGCGCGAGGACATGGGCCTGACCAACTGCTGGGTCATGATCCCGTTCGTGCGCACGCTCGATGAAGGCCGCAAGGTGGTCGAAGTGCTCAAGGCCAATGGCCTCGAGCAGGGCAAGGACGGCCTGAAGATCATCATGATGTGCGAAGTCCCGTCGAACGCGCTGCTGGCCGACGAGTTCCTCGACATCTTCGACGGTTTCTCGATCGGTTCCAACGACCTTACCCAGCTCACCCTGGGCCTGGACCGCGACTCGGCCATCGTCGCCAAACTGTTCGACGAGCGCGATCCGGCGGTGAAGAAACTGCTGGCCATGGCCATCTCGACCGCGCGCGCCAAGGGCAAGTACGTCGGCATCTGCGGCCAGGGCCCGAGCGATCACCCGGACCTGGCCGAGTGGCTGATGGAACAGGGCATCGAGTCGGTCTCGCTGAACCCCGATACCGTCGTCGACACCTGGCTGCGCCTGGCCAAGGCCAAAGCCAAGTCGAAAGCGGCCTGATGACGGGCTTCTAACGCCGGTGCAGTTAGACTTGCGCTGAACCTGACGCCCCGCTCATGCGGGGCGTCGCATTTTGAAGGAGGCAATCTTGACACTCGAACAGCTGGCCAACGAACTGCAACGGGCCGACGGCTGGACCGACGTCGCCGTCGAATGGGGCCTGCGCCTGGGCGCGGCGCTGCTGGCGCTGTATATCGGCATCCAGGTCGCCAAGTGGCTCGCCCGCGCTGTCTCGCGCGCACTGACGCGCGCCCACGTCGAACCCACCGCGCAGCAGTTCCTCAGCCGCGTGACGTACGTGCTGATCCTGATGGTGTTCGTGCTGGCGATCCTGCAGATCTTCCTGAAGGTCTCGCCGGCATCGCTGTTCGCCGTGCTCGGCGCGGCCGGCCTGGCGATCGGCCTGGCCATGAAGGACTCGCTGTCCAACGTCGCCTCGGGCGTGATGCTGGTGACGCTCAAGCCGTTCCGCGTCGGCGACGTCGTCGACATCGGCGGCAAGAGCGGCAGGGTCGAATCGGTCAGCATCTTCCAGACCAAGCTGCGCGGCGCCGACAACCAGACCATCGTGCTGCCCAACAGCCTGATCACCACGGCACCGATCATCAACCTCACGCCCGACACGGTCCGCCGCATCGAACTGATCGTCGGCATCGGCTACAACGACAGCATCGAGGCGGCACGCGCCGCGGTGCTGGCGATCATGCATGCCGACAAGCGGATCCTCCCCGAGCCGGCGCCGGACGTGGTCGTCTACGAACTGGCCGACAGCGCGGTCAAGCTGGGCATCCGCTGCCACGTCAGCAACGCCGACCATTTCAGCACCAAATGCGATCTCAACGAGCGCATCAAGGCCGCCTTCGACCGGGATGGCATCAGCATCCCCTACCCCCAGCGCGACGTGCGCATGTACCACCACGTGGCGCAGGACCAGGGCGTGAAGGTGGTAGTGACGCCAACCGCAGCCAAGCCCGAGTAGGCGAGCCCGGCACCGTAGCCCGGGTAAGCGAAGCGCACCCGGGTCATGGCACGGTCAACGCCGCGGGAACCCGGGTGCGCTTCGCGGGCTTACAGACCGCCGAGCTTTCCCATCGAGGTCCGGTAGTGGCGCAGCTCCGCGATGGAGTCGTGCACGTCGCTCAGCGCGGTATGGCGGGCATCCTTGCTGACACCGGCCAGGACGTCGGGCGCCCAGCGGCGGGCCAGTTCCTTGACCGTGCTGACGTCGAGATTGCGGTAGTGGAAATAGCGCTCAAGCCGCGGCATCAGGCGATGCAGGAATCGGCGGTCCTGGCATATCGAGTTTCCGCACATCGGCGAACGGCCGGCCGGCACCCAGTGCGCCAGGAACGCCAGCGTGCTCGCTTCGGCCTCTGCCAGGGTCACCCGGCTTTCGACCACGCGCTTCCACAGGCCGGACTTGCCGTGCTGGTTGCGGTTCCATTCGTCCATCGCTTCAAGTCGCGACACCGGATGCACGATCGCCAGCTCCGGCCCTTCGGCCAGGATGTTGAGCTGCTTGTCGGTCACCAGCGTGGCGATCTCGAGGATCGAGTCGTTGTCGGTATCCAGGCCGGTCATTTCCAGATCGATCCAGATCAGATGCTCGTCGTTGGTCGCAGCCATGGGCTCGCACTGAAGGGATGTCGGTAGCATCATACAGCCAGCCCGCACCCGCGCCTCCCGCAACGCAGTCACGGAAACCGCATGCCCTCACCCGTCGCGATCGACCCGTCGCACTACGCCGTCGTCTCGGCCATGATCACGCCCGCGTTCTTCCTGACCGCGGCCAGCTCGCTGTTGATCTCGTCGAACAACCGCCTGGCCCGCGTCGTTGACCGCATGCGCAGCGAAATCGAGGTGTTGCGCGCTACCGACCAGGGCCCGGCCCGGGTCGCGCTGGAGGCGCGCATTGCCACGCACCGGCGGCGCTCCTATCTGGTGCTGGCAGCGGTGCGCATGCTGTACGCAGCGATCAGCGCCTTCGTCGGCACCAGCCTGGGCATCGCCGTGGATGCATTCCTGGGCTACCGGCTCGACCTGCTGCCGACCGGCCTGGCCATGATCGGCGTGCTGCTGATGTTCGCCGCCTCGCTGTGCCTGGGGCGCGAGGCCAAGCTCGGCCTGCACATGCTCGACCTGGAGCTCAACGAGCAGCTGGCCAAGGACAGGATCGACCTGCGCAACGACTGAGGTCAGACAGTCTTGCCGCGCTTGCGCCGGAAGTAAGCCGTCAACCGCGCGCCGGACTCCTCACCCAGCACGCCGCCGTGAACCTGCACGCGATGGTTGTGGCGCGGATCGGCGAGCAGGTCGAACACACTGCCGGCGGCTCCGGTCTTGGGGTCGGTCGCGCCATAGACCACTCGCGCGACGCGGGCGTGCACCATCGCCATCGCGCACATCGCGCATGGCTCCAGGGTCACGTACAGGGTCGCTCCGAGCAGGCGGTGATTGCCGAGCCGGCGGCCGGCCTGGCGCATCGCCACGATCTCGGCGTGCGCCGTCGGGTCCTGCTCGGTGATGTTGCGGTTCCAGCCTTCGCCGAGGACTTCGCCCTCTGCCGACACCAGCACTGCGCCTACCGGAATCTCGTCATCCTCGCGCTCGGCGCGCTCGGCCAGCGCCAGGGCGTGCCGCATCCAGCGCTCGTCGGCCACAGCGTCGGGATCAGCTTCCGGAGGCGGCTGAAGCGACGGCATCACTCCCACTCGATGGTCGCGGGCGGCTTGCCACTGATGTCATAGACAACACGAGAAACACCGCGCAACTCATTGATAATACGGTTGGAAACCCTGCCCAGGAAATCGTACGGCAGGTGCGCCCAATGCGCCGTCATGAAGTCGATGGTCTCGACTGCGCGCAGCGCGATCACCCACTCGTAGGCCCGCGCATCACCCACCACACCGACCGACTTGACCGGCAGGAACACTGCGAAGGCCTGGCTGGTGCGGTCGTACAGGTCGGCCTTGCGCAGCTCCTCGATGAAGATGTGGTCGGCCTTTGCCAGCAGCTCGGCGTACTCGCGCTTGACCTCGCCGAGGATGCGCACGCCCAGGCCCGGACCCGGGAACGGATGGCGGTAGACCATCGCGCGCGGCAGGCCGAGCTCGACGCCCAGGCGCCGCACTTCGTCCTTGAACAGTTCACGCAGTGGCTCGACCAGGCCGAGCTTCATGTTCTCGGGCAGGCCGCCGACGTTGTGGTGGCTCTTGATGACGTGGGCCTTGCCGGTCTTGCTGCCGGCAGACTCGATCACGTCGGGGTAGATCGTGCCCTGCGCCAGCCACCTGGCGTTGGCGAGCTTGGACGACTCCTCGTCGAAGATCTCGACGAACAGGTTGCCGATGATCTTGCGTTTGGCTTCCGGGTCGTCGACGCCCTTGAGGGCGTTGAAGTAGCGGTCGGCGGCATTCACGCGCACGACCTTCACGCCCATGTGCTCGGCGAACATCGCCATCACCTGGTCGCCTTCGTTCCAGCGCAGCAGGCCGGTATCGACGAACACGCAGGTCAGCTGGTTGCCGATGGCCTTGTGCAGCAGCGCGGCCACGACCGAGGAGTCGACGCCGCCGGACAGGCCGAGGATGACCTCGTCGGAGCCGACCTTCTCGCGCACGCGGGCGATCTGGTCGTCGATGATGTGCGCGGCGGTCCACAGCGTCTTGCAGCCGCAGATGTCGGTGACGAAGCGGCGCAGCAGGGTCGTGCCCTGCTTGGTGTGGGTCACTTCCGGGTGGAACTGCACGCCGTACCAGCGCTTGGATTCCAGCGCCATGGCCGCGACCGGGATGCGGTCGGTGACCGCGGTGACGGTCCAGCCCGGCGGCGCCTTGGCGACGTGGTCGCCGTGGCTCATCCACACGTCGATGCGCGGTTCGCCGTCGTGGTCGGACAGGCCGCCGAGCAGCGCGTCACGCGCGACCAGCTCGACTTCGGCATGGCCGAATTCGCGGGCATCGGCGGCCTCGGTGGCGCCACCCAGCTGTGCGGCCAGGGTCTGCATGCCGTAGCAGATGCCCAGGATCGGCAGGCCCGAATCGAACACTTCCTGCGGCGCGGCGGGCGCACCAAGCTCGGTCGTCGATTCCGGGCCACCCGACAGGATGATGCCCTTGGCCCCGTACTTCGCGATCTCGGCCGGGTCGTGGTCCCAGGCCCAGATCTCGCAGTAGACGCCGATCTCGCGGATGCGGCGGGCGATCAGCTGCGTGTACTGCGCGCCGAAGTCGAGGATCAGGATCTTGTCGCTGTGGATGTCGGTCATCGGATTTCGGCAGGGCAAAGTCGCTGGGCAAACAAACGCCGGACGGCGCGGGCATCAACCCGCGCGGTAGTTCGGCGGTTCCTTGGTGATCTGCACGTCGTGCACGTGGCTCTCGCGCGCGCCGGCGTTGGTGATGCGCACGAAGCTGGGCTTCTTGCGCATGTCCTCGATCGTCGCGCAGCCGACGTAGCCCATCGTCGCGCGCAAACCGCCGGCGAGCTGATGGACGACGTTGCGCAGCGGACCGCGATACGGAACGCGACCTTCGATGCCTTCGGGCACGAGCTTGTCGGCGTCCGATGCGTCCTGGAAGTAGCGGTCCTTGGAGCCCTGCTCCATCGCGCCGATGCTGCCCATGCCGCGGTAGCTCTTGTAGCTGCGGCCCTGGAACAGTTCGACTTCGCCCGGCGCTTCCTCGGTGCCGGCGAACAGGCCGCCGACCATCACCGTGGAGGCACCGGCGACCAGCGCCTTGCCGATATCGCCCGAGTAGCGGATGCCGCCGTCGGCGATCAGCGGGATGCGATCCTGCAGCGCCTCGGCCACCATCGCCACCGCGGTGACCTGCGGCACGCCGACGCCGGCGACAATCCGCGTGGTGCAGATCGAGCCCGGGCCGACGCCGACCTTGACCGCGTCGGCGCCGTTGTCCATCAGCGCCAGCGCGGCATCGCCGGTGACGATGTTGCCGCCGATGACCTGCAGCTGCGGGAAGTTCTTCTTCACCCACTTCACGCGGTCGAGCACGCCCTGCGAGTGTCCGTGCGCGGTATCGACCACGACCACGTCCACGCCGGCGGAAGCCAGTGCTTCCACGCGCGCTTCGGTGTCGCCACCGACGCCGACCGCGGCGCCGACCAGCAGGCGCTCGCTGCTGTCGTAGGCGGCGTTGGGATTGTCGGACTTCTTCTGGATGTCCTTGACCGTGATCAGGCCGCGCAGCTCGAAGCCGTCGTTGACCACCAGCACCTTTTCGATGCGGTGCTTGTGCAGCAGGTTCAGGACTTCCTCGTCGGTGGCGCCTTCGCGCACCGTGATCAGGCGGTCCTTCTTGGTCATGATGTGGCGGACCGGATCGTCGAGCTTCTTCTCGAAGCGCATGTCACGGCTGGTGACGATGCCGAGCAGATGACCGCCCTCCACCACCGGCACGCCGGAAATGTTGCGGGCGCGGGTGAGCTTGAGCACTTCGGCGATGGTGGTGTCGGGGCCGACGGTGAACGGTTCCTTGATCACGCCGGCCTCGAACTTCTTGACCGAGGCGATCTGCGCCGCCTGCGCCTGCACGCTCATGTTCTTGTGGATGATGCTGATTCCGCCCAGCTGAGCCATCGCAATGGCCAGGCGTGCCTCGCTGACCGTGTCCATCGCCGCCGACAGGATCGGCAGACGTATGGTGAGGTCGCGGGTAAGGCGGGTGGAGAGCGAGACGTCCTTGGGCAGGACGACCGAGTGGGCCGGGACGAGCGAGACGTCGTCGTAGGTCAGTGCTTCAGCCTGGATGCGCAGCATGGGCAGGGGCCGGGAGGATGAAGCAAGGAATTGTAACCCGGAAGGCCACCTTAATGCGCATGTCGCGACTGGAACGCTGTGGGCGACTCAGGACACCGGCGACCAGCCGCGACCCGAATCGGCGGCCTCCGCGGCCTCCAGCGTGTTCTGCATCAACGTCGCCACGGTCATCGGGCCGACGCCGCCGGGAACCGGGGTGATCCAGCTGGCGCGTTCAGCCGCGGCGGCGAAGCCGACGTCGCCGACGAGGCGGCCGTCGTCGAGGCGGTTGATGCCGACGTCGATCACCACTGCGCCCGGCTTGACCCATTCGCCCGGGATCAGGCCCGGGCGACCGACCGCGACCACCAGGATGTCGGCGTTGCGGATCGAGGCTTCCAGCACTTCCGGCGGGGTGAACTTATGGCAACTGGTGACGGTGCAGCCGGCGATCAGCAGCTCCAGCGCCATAGGCCGGCCGACATGGTTGGACACGCCCACGATCGTCGCGCTCTGCCCGCGCACGGCCTTGTCGGTATAGGCCAGCAGGGTCGTGATGCCGCGCGGCGTGCACGGGCGCAGGCCGAACTGGCGCAGGGCCAGGTGGCCGACGTTCTCGGGATGGAAGCCGTCGACGTCCTTGCGCGGATCGATGCGGTGGATCAGCCCGGTTGCGTCGCGGCGGTCGGGCAGCGGCAGCTGGACCAGGATGCCGTGGACCTCCGGGTCGGCGTTGAGCCGGTCGATCAGGGCCAGCAGCTCGTCGTTGCCGGTGTCGGCCGGCAGGTCGTAGTCGATGGCGCGGATGCCCACTTTTTCCGCGGCCCGCCGTTTGTTGCGGACATAGACACTGGACGCCGGATCGTTGCCGACCAGCACCACCGCCAGGCCGGGGCGCGACTTGCCGGCCGCGACCCGCGCGTCGACCCGGGCCTTGAGGTTGTCGAGCAGGTCGTCGGCAATGCGCTTGCCGTCGAGGATGCGGGCGGTAGGGGTCGAGGCGGTCATGCGGTCGCTGCGTTACAGTCGAGGCCGCGCATTATCGCTTATTCGACAGCCGTGCATTTTCAGCCGTCCCTTGGACGGCACCCAGCCACCCCGCTCCGCCCCCGACGGAGGTCCCATGACCGACACCGATTTCGAAACCACCCAGATCGAGGCCGCCGCCTTCCGGCGCCTTCTCCAGCACTTGATGGTCGAGCGCACCGACGTGCAGAACATCGACCTGATGATCCATGCCGGCTTCTGCCGCAACTGCCTGTCCGACTGGTACCGCGAGGCCGCCGAGCAACGCGGCATCACGATGACCAAGGACGAAGCACGCGAGGCGATCTACGGCATGCCCTTCGCTCAATGGAAGGCCGAGCACCAGAAAGAGGCGACTCCCGAACAGCTGGCCGCATTCGAGGCGGCGCGGCGCAGGCACGCGGGCTGAGCATGCGCAAACAACTGCTCGGCTGGGCGGCCCTGCCGGTAATCGGATACGCCGGTATCTGCGCGTGGCTGTTCGCCAAGCAGCGCGAGCTGATCTACCTGCCGCAGGAAACGCGCGTCGACGCGGCGCAGACCAACTTCGCCATCGAGCGCGATGGCGTGCGCCTGCGCGGCTGGGTCGTCAATCCCGCCCGCCACGAGCCGGTGATCTATTTCGGCGGCAATGCCGAGCGTGTCGAGAACCGGCGCGAGCAACTCGCGCGCGTGCTGCCGGGGCGCAGCATCTACCTGATCGCGTATCGCGGTTATGGCGCGAACGATGGCGCGCCCAGTGAATCGGCACTGTTTGCCGACGCACTGGCGGTGTTCGACGAAGTGCAGACCCGCCATCCCGGCGAGGCCATCTCGGTGATCGGCTCCAGCCTGGGCAGCGGCGTTGCGAGCTATGTCGCATCGCAGCGGCCGGTGGCACGGCTGGTACTGGTGGCGCCGTTCGACAGCCTCGCCGCGGTCGCGCAGTCGCATTACCGGATCTTCCCGGTGCGCTGGATCGTCAAGGACCGCTTCGATTCAGCCAGCTACCTGCATCGCTACCAGGGCGATGTGATGGTCATTCGCGCCGGACGCGACCAGGTCATTCCGGCCGCCAGCACCAATCGCCTGATCGCTGCACTCGGACGACCACCGCAAGTGGTCGACCTGCCCCAGGCCAACCACAACACGATCGGTACCGATCCGGGATTCGAGCAGGCTCTGCAGCAGTTCATGCCCTAGCGCCACCACGGGGCTAGCCCGCGCAGAACTGCACGTAGTCGATGTACCCCGGGAACTCGCGGCCTGCCGCACAGACCGGGCATTCCGGATCGGCCGACAGGCGCGTCTCGCGGAACTTCATCGCCAGCGCGTCGAAGTTCAGCAGCCTACCGGCCAGCGGATCGCCCAGCCCCAGCACCAGCTTGATCGCCTCGGTGGCCTGGAGCATGCCGATCACGCCCGGCAGGACGCCGAGCACGCCGGCTTCGGAGCAGTTCGGTGCGGCCTCCGGCGGAGGCGGCTCGGGGAACAGGCAGCGATAGCACGGCGCATGGCCGCGATGGCGCCCGGCGTCGAACACGCTGACCTGTCCTTCGAAACGGTGCACGGCGCCGTAGACCAGTGGCTTGGCCAGCTTCACGCAGGCATCGTTGATCAGGTAGCGCACCGGGAAGTTGTCGGCACCGTCGATCACCACGTCGGCGTCGGCGATCAGGCGCTCGACGTTGGCCGCCGTGATGCGTTCCGGGAACGCCTCGATCGTCACCGTCGGATTGAGCGCCGACAGTGCCACGCGCGCCGACTCCACCTTGGCCACGCCGATGCGGTCCTCGGTGTGCAGGATCTGTCGCTGCAGGTTGCTGCGATCGACCACGTCGTCGTCGGCCAGCACCAGCGTGCCGATGCCGGCCGCGGCCAGGTAGTAGGCCGCGGGCGAGCCAAGTCCACCGGCGCCGACCATCGCGATGCGCGCCGCCTGCAATCGACGCTGTCCGGCCTCGCCCACTTCCGGCAGGCGCAGGTGGCGCGAGTAGCGGTCGTAGAAGTCGAAATCGCCCTCGGGCCTGGTGAGCGGCAGGCCGTCGGCGATCCAGCGCGTGGTGCCACCTTCGACCGAGGACAGCCGGCCATAGCCCGCCTCCTGCAGCGCCTGCGCGGCCTGCAGCGAACGTCGACCGGACTGGCAGATCAGCACGATGGGGGCATCCAGGTCGGGAAGTGCCTGTCCCGGATTCGCCTCCAACTCCGCTTTCGCGATACCGCGGGCGCCCTCGGCAAAACCGGTGGCGCGCTCGTGCGACTCGCGCACGTCGATCAGTACCGCACCGGCGCGCAGGCGGCGCAGCGCCTCGGTCGGGGAGATCTCTTCGATGTTCATGCCGGCATTATTGCTCCACTGGGCACTGGCGCCACTACGCATAGCGCAGCACCTCGACCACCTCGCCTGCGGCCAGCCGCTGCGGTCCGTCGGGAATCACGATCAGCGCATTGGAATCGGCCACCGCGCGCAGGCGGTGGGAGCCGACTGCCGGGTTCGGATCCGCACGCAGCACGCCATGGTCATCGCAGAACACGCGCGCGCGCATGAACTCACGCCGCGGGTGCTCTTTGTCGATCGGCGCGACGAGCTGGGCCCGTTCGACCGGCCGCGGGTCGCTGCGCCCCTGCAGCGCGTCGATCAGGGCGCGCCCGAACGAGAGGTACGTGGCGAACACCGACACCGGATTGCCCGGCAGGCCAAGCACGCGTGCCTGGTCGAGGCTGCCGAACAGCAACGGCATGCCGGGTTTCATCCGCACCTTCCAGAAGTGGGTCTGGCCGAACTGCGCCAGCACCGCCGGGATGTGGTCCTTCTCGCCGGCCGAGACCGCGCCACAGGTGATCACGATATCGAAGGCACAGGCAGCATCGCGCAGCGCAATCTCGACCCGCCTGGGGTCGTCAGGCAGGCGCGGCCAGGCGGTCGGCTCAAGGCCGTCGGCGCGCAGGAGCCCCATCAGCAGTTCACGGTTGCTGTCGTAGATCTCGCCCTGCGCCAGCGCCATGCCCGGTTCGACCAGCTCATCGCCGGAACTGAACACCGCCACGGTCGGTCGCCGCGTCACCGGCAACGACGCCAACCCCAGCGAGGCAGCCAGTGACACGCGCGCGGGCGTCAGCAATGAGCCCGCGCGCAGCACCTGGTCACCGGCCGCTACGTCCTCGCCTGCGCGGCGGACGTTGGAGCCGATGACCGCGTGGCCGACAACCGTCATGCGATCGCCATCGACCCGGCAGTTCTCCTTGATCACGACCGTGTCCGCACCGCCCGGCATCGGTGCGCCGGTGGTGATGCGCACGCACTGGCCCGGATCGACCTGCAGGCCCAGGGACCGTCCCGCGAACTGTTCGCCCGCCAGATGCAGGGTCGTCTCGCCATCGCGCAGGTCCTGGTGGCGCAGGGCAAAGCCGTCCATCGCACTGTTGTCGAAGGGCGGCAGTGACAGCGGCGCGTGCACGTCACTGGCGAGGACACGGCCATGCGTACGCGAAAGCGCGAGGGTTTCGGTTTCGAGTCGGTGCGCCGCCGCGACCTCGCGGACGATGGCGAGCGCGTCGTCGAACAGCAATGCAATCGGGAATGTCATCTGGGGGGCTTGATGCCGGCCGCGGCCAGGTCATCGGGCGTATTGAGATTGCCGAAGCGTACGCCGTCCAGTCGTATCGCCGCCATGCCAAGCGAGGCCTGCAGCGCATGAACCGCCACCTCGCCGCGTGCCAGGGCGTCCCTGGCGGCGGGCTGCAGCGCCTCCAGCGACCACAGGGCAACCAGCGGCTGCGGACCGTCGTCGTCCACGGCAAAGGCGCCGACGTTGCCGGCCGCCGATGCCAGCGTCGGCAGCAGGCATTCGTTGACGCCGACCAGATCGACCGGCACGGTGAGCAGCCACGGCGTCGAACAGGCAGCGGCCAACGCATCGATGCCGGCCAACGGGCCCAATCCGCCCGCCACCCGATCGGTGACAGCGCGCAGCCCGGCCTCGGCATAGCGCCCGGTATCGCCATTGGCACTGACCAGGACCGCGGCGGTCTCGCCCGAGAAGCGGCGCTGCCAACGGATCACCTGTGCCAATCCGTCGCGCTCGAGCCATGCCTTGTCGACACCACCCAACCGCGTGGCACGGCCACCGGCAAGGATGCCGAGGGTGACCTGGGCGGGGTCAAGCGTAGGTTTCATTGGCCACCAGTGGCGCGCGGATCAGGCCCTATTGTGGCGTGCATCCACGTGAACACCCGTCAAGCCGTTCGCCCGTCATTCCCCGCAGGCGGCAATCCATGGACGTGGCACCCGCGCCACGCGGGCGACAACGTCACTTGCCGCGCTTGACGTGCCGGATCATGCGGCGCTTCTTGACGACCTGGCGCTCACTGAGCACGTTCTTCTTGCCTTCGTACGGGTTCGTGCCTTCCTTGAACACGAAGCGCACCGGCGTGCCGACCAGCTTGAAGCGCTTGCGGAAGAAGTTCTCCAGGTAGCGCTTGTAGGAATCGCTGAGCGTGCGCAGGCGCGTGCCATGGACGACGAACGTCGGCGGATTGTTGGCTGCCGGGTGGGCGTAGCGCAGCTTGGGGACGTGCCCGCGCACGACCGGCGGCGGGTTGGTCTCGTAAGCCACTTCCAGCGCCTTGTTGACTTCGCTGGTGCTGAATTCGTGCGTTGCCGAAGCGTGCGCGCGGTGGATCGCCTTGAACAGTTCGCGCAGACCCGAGCCATGCTTGGCGCTGATTCGCACCGCCTCGGCCCAGTCGACAAAACCCAGTTTGCGGGCGAGCAACTGCTCGGCCTGCTGGCGCTGGTAGTCGGTCTGGTTGTCCCACTTGTTGACCGCCACGACGAGGGCACGGCCGGCGTCGAGCGCGTAACCAAGCACGCTGGCGTCCTGGTCCGTCACGCCTTCGCCGGCGTCGAGCATGATCACCGCGACCTGGCACTGCTCGATCGCCTGCAGGGTCTTGATGATCGAGAACTTCTCCACCGCCTCGTCGACGCGCGACTTGCGACGCAGGCCGGCGGTGTCGATCAGGCGGTACAGGCGGCCGTCGCGCTCCATGTCGATGGCGACCGAATCGCGGGTGGTGCCCGGCACTTCGGAGGCGATCATCCGCTCCTCGCCCAGCAGGCGGTTGACCAGCGTCGACTTGCCCACGTTGGGGCGGCCGATGAAGGCGATGCGGATGCGCGAAGGATCGGAATCGAGTTCGGTCGCCGCACCCTCTTCCGGCAGCCGCTGCAGGCTGTGGTCGATCAGTTCGTCGATGCCCTGGCGGTGTGCCGACGACACGGTGATGACGTCGCTGAAGCCATAGCGGGCGAAATCGTTGCGGGCGGCCTGGGCATCGATGCCGTCGATCTTGTTGATCACCAGCGTGGTCGGGCGCGCGGACTTGCGCAGCCAGGCCAGGATCTCGTCATCCAGGGCCGAGGCGCCTTCGCGGCCGTCGACGATGAACAACACCAGGTCGGCTTCCTCGGCCGCGGACCGGGCCTGGCGCGCCGTCGCGCCGGCCAGCCCCTCGTCTTCGCCGGCGATGCCTCCGGTATCGACGACGGCAAACGACTGCTTGCCCTCCGGCCGGCAGACACCGTAGTGGCGATCGCGGGTCACACCCGGCTCGTCATGGACCAGGGCGTCACGGCTGCGCGTGAGCGCATTGAAGAGGGTCGATTTTCCGACGTTGGGGCGACCAACGAGGGCAACTAGCGGAAGCATGGGCGAGAGCCGAATGGGGAATGGAATGGGTAAAGCGATCAATCAACCAGGCCGTGCCTGGAATGGCTTGGCCTGGCCATGCCCGGGAAGGCGGGCGACGATACCGGGCCGGTGCGCCGCTGCTGGGCCTGCCGGCGGCAGGTCGGTACGCAGCGCATGATGACCGCCCGGTCGCAAAAAGGGAAACGGCCCAGCGCCGCCTGGCGCTGGGCCGATCCGGGTTCGAGCTGGTGCGGGTCGGCCTTACTGGAGGCGGAAAGCCGTCAGTTCGCCCGACACGTTCTGGATGATGGCGATGCCGTCGGCCACCACCGGAGCGGCCCGCACGGCCTTGCCGCCGACGCGCTCGCGGGCGGCGAACTCACCATTGTCGAGCTTGAGCCAGTGGACGTAACCGTCGAAGTCGGCGACCACGGCGTAATCGCCCTGCACCGCCGCGCCGGTGACATTGCGGCGGGCCAGGCCCGGCTGCTGCCACAGGGCGCTGCCGCCGGACTTGTCGAGGCCGAATACGATGCTGCCCGAATCGGTCACGACCAGACGGTCGCTGCCCATGCCGATCCGACCGGCGCCACCGTGCTCGCTCTGCCACATCGGACGGCCGCTCGGCGCATCGATGGCCAGCGTCTGCTTCTTGAAGCTGGTCGCGTACAGCGTGGTGCCTTCCAGCACCGGCGTGCCATCGACGTCGGCCATGCGGTCGAGCTCGGTGCGGCCTTCACCCTGGCCCACTGCCTGCTCCCACAACGGACGCCCGTCGGTTGCCGACAGCGCCGATACCGAACCGTCGTCGTTGCCGATAAAGACAAAACCCGGGCCGAGCTGCGGAGCGTCGTTGCCGCGCACTGACAGCATCGGCACTTCCTGCACCCAGAACCAGCGGCGTTCGCCGTTGGCGGCATCAAAGGCCGTGACCCGACCGTCATTGGAACGCACGAACACCGCGCCCATGCCGATCGCCGGCGCCGCGATGACTTCGTTGGGGACCTTGGCCTCCCACTTCTTCTCGCCGGTCGTCGCGTCGAGCGCGATCACTTCGCCATTGAGGCCGCCGACAACCACCAGGCCTTCGCCGACGCCAGGACCACCGGACACGCCCAGCTCGACCTTCTTGTCCGGGCGGTATTCCCAGATCGACTTGCCGTTCTGCAGGTCGAAGGCATGCACGCCGCCTTCGATCGCGGCGGCGTAGACACGACCATCGGCGACGACCGGCCCCTGGCGCGCGCCCATCCGTCCCTCGCCCTTGCCGGCGTTGGCCGACCACAGCTTGGAGACGGTCACCGACGGGGTGATGTCGGTCAGTTCGGTGGGCTCGTTGGGCTTGCCATCGTCCTTTTTCTTGTCGCCGCCGAACCAGCCCTTGACCGTCGAGCAGCCCGCGAGCGATGCCGCGCACAGCAGCACGAGGGAGGTACGCAGCAGCATCGAGCGGTGCTTCATCAGGACTTGGCCTCGGGCGTGGCCGGCGCGCCGCCGGCCTGGTTGAGTTTGAGTTCGATCAGGCGCCGTTGCGGCGAGGCGACATCAAGCTTCGCCAGCGCCTGCGAGTAGGAGGTACGTGCCTGGTCCAGCTGGCCGAGCGCGAAATGCGCATCGCCACGCACTTCCATTGCCGTGGCACTGGTGCCCTGGGCGACGAGCTTGAGGGCGGCATCGGCCTGCTTGGCCTCGATCAGCAACCGCGCCAGGCGCTGGTTGACGACCTCGGCAATGGCCGGGTCGTTGCTCTTGATCGTGCGCAGCGTGGCGATCGCGGCGTCGTTCTGGCGCGCATCGACCTGCGAACGGGCGAGTTCCAGTGAAGCCAGGTCGCGGTAGGTGCCGTCTGCCAGCGCCTTGACCTTGGCCTCCGCCGACTTGTCCTTCGCCTGGATCGCGTCGAGGGCCGCCTGGTACTGGTTGGAAAGATCCATCTGGGCCTGCTCGCCGCGATGTTCCCACCACTTCCAGCCACCGATGGCCGCCAGTCCGAGCACGATGCCGCCAATCAGGCCGGCTCCGTTGTTGCGCAGCCACTGCAGGACGCGCTCGCTTTGTTCGTGTTCGTCGAGAAGGTCGTCTATTGCCATTCGGGAGCTGCCATTCCAAAGCTGCTGTGTCGCCCCCGCCCTTCGGCGGGAACCCAATGAGGAACACCGGCCCGCATGGACCGGTGACGAGGGATGACCCGCGCGCGAGTCAGTCAGCGACCGGCGTCAGGGAACCGTCAGAGGATAGCGTAAAGCGCGCCACGTTCGCGCGGCTGAACGGCGTCAGATCGACCGTCCTGCCCGCCTGCCGCACTTCCACGGCAGTGGAATTGCCCAGCACGACGCGGGAAACCTCGCCGGCGCCGTAACTGCGCTGCTGCCCGGCACCCAGCAAACCCTGCTCCAGGGTGGCGCCGTTGTTGCCAATCACCTGAACCCAGCTGTCGCCGGTGAAGTTCAGCGACAGGTTCGCCTGCGCCGACGCCGCGGGCATGGGCGCCATCGATGCGATCAGCGGGGTGCGCTGCACGCCCGTGGGAGCGGGCGCGGCGGCCGGCAATTCGCCCTGCGAGGCCGGCGTCACCGGCACTTCCAGCGACTGGACGGTGGACTGATGGGGCGAGCGGGTCGCCAGCCAGACCGGCACGGCGATCGCCGCGGTCAGGACAATGTAGATGGCACGGCGCGTGACCTGTTCGAACAGGTGGCGGTACCGCGGCGTGTAGGTATGGCTGACCAGTTCGGACGGAGCGACCGCGACGACGGTGTTCTGGCGCAGCTGGTCTTCCAGGTCGATGCCCAGCAGGCGTGCATAGCTGCGCAGCTGGCCGCGCACGAACACCGGCGCCCCGAGCTGGCCCGGATCCCCCGATTCAAGCTGGCGGATCACCCGCAGCGGAATCTTCAGGCTCGCGGCCACTTCTTCCTGGGAAAGCCCCGCCTGTTCGCGAGCCTGTTTCAGGCGCACGCCGCAGCTGGCGCCCATCTCGGGCGCAGTGTCATTAGAAGAGCCCATCATCGCCTTCCGTCATCCCCCATGCCGGAGCCCTGCGTCTCAGGGAACTCCGCCCTCATTCGCTGAACGTATCTTGCGGCGGCTGCCGTGTCGCCGAGTTTTTGCTCGATCTGTGACGCAAGCAACAACGCATTGCGGTCTGCCGGTGCTGCCGCCAGGCGGCGCTCGGAAAATGCCCGGGCCTCGAATGCCCTGCCCTGGCGGAATTCCAGTTCGGCCAGGGCCCCCAATGCAACCGGGTTGGACGGATCCAGGGCGATGGCGTCACGCAGGTGGCGGGCAGCGCGTGCGTCCTGCCCTGCCCGGAGTGCGCAGCTGCCGGCGTTGGCCAAGGCCATCGCCGGAGTCTGATAACTGGTGTCGGCGAGCGCGCGGTCGAACCAGCTCAGCGATTCCGCCGCCTGGCCCTGGCCGCACAGCCAGACGCCATAGTTGTTGAGGGCTCCGCCGCTGGTCGGCGCAAGTTCGGCCGCCCGACGGTAATGCTCGCCTGCTTGCGCGGTCGCGCCACTGCGCTCGGCGGCAGCCCCCATCAGGGTGTAGGCGTCGACCGAACGCGGATCGATCTTGAGGGCCTGGCGCGCATCGCGCTCGGTGCCCGGGTAGTCGCCGGCAATCAACTTCCCCTGGGCCCGCTGCAGGAAGACGCGGGCATTGGAGGCCTTGTCGCGCTTGTCGTCGCTCACCTCGACCGTGCGGGCGACCTGCTCAGTGTCGCCGCGACTGAAGTCCTGGCGGACGAACGTCAGCCGGCTGCAGGCGCTGGAGGCTACCAGCACCGTCACGGCAAACAGGCAAAAACGAAGCGTCCGGCGGCCACTGCCGCCTCGGGTGATGCCTACGAGTCGGACGTCAGGCTGCTTCATCGCCCAGCCCCTGCGCCTGCAGTTGCTTGCGGAATTCGGCCTGGCGACGCGTGCGATCCATGACCTGGCCCTTGAGCTGGCCGCAGGCGGCATCGATGTCGTCGCCGCGGGTGCGGCGCACCGGCGCGATCACGCCGGCGTCGTTGAGCAGTTTCTGGAAGGCGCGGATCGCCACTTCGTCCGGACGCTCGTAGCGCGTGCCCGGGAACGGGTTGAACGGGATGAGGTTGACCTTCGCGGCGTCCTTCATCTGCACCGCATTGTCGAACTGGCGCAACAGGCGCAACAGCTGGCGCGCATGCTGCGGCTGATCGTTGACGCCCTTCATCAGGGTGTATTCGAACGTGACCGAACTGCCGCGCTTGCGCAGCGCGTAGCGCACGCAGGCTTCCATCAGCTGCTCAATCGGGTATTTCTTGTTGAGCGGCACGAGTTCGTTGCGCAGCTCGTCGCTGGGCGCATGCAGCGAGACCGCGAGCGACACGTCACTCTCCTCGCCGAGGCGATCGATCATCGGCACCATGCCGGCGGTCGACAGGGTCACGCGCTTGTTGGCCAGGCCGTAGCCCAGGTCGTCGCGCATGATGCTCATGGCGCGCACGACGTTGTCGAAATTCGCCAGCGGCTCGCCCATGCCCATCATCACCACGTTGGTCAGCTTGCGCTGCTGGTGCGGGACGTTGCCCAGGTGGCGCGCCGCCACCCAGACCTGGCCAATGATCTCGGCGGTCGACAGGTTGCGGTTGAAACCCTGGGTCGCGGTCGAGCAGAAGGTGCAGTTGAGCGCGCAGCCGACCTGCGAGGACACGCACAGCGTGCCGCGCCCCTTGTCGGGGATGAACACCGTTTCGATGGCGTTCTTCGGGTCCATGCCCAGCAGCCACTTGTGGGTGCCGTCGGTGGACGCCTTGTCGAACACGACCTGCGGAACCTGCACGACTGCGTGCTGCTCGAGCTTGGCGCGCAGCGCCTTGCCCAGGTCGGTCATGTCGTTGAAGTCGGTGACGTAGCGGTGATGGATCCACTTCATCACCTGGTGCGCACGGAACTTCTTCTCGCCGAGCGTCTCTTCGAAGAAACGCTCGAGCGAGACGCGGTCGAGGTCGAACAGGTTGGTCCGCGATCCGGTCGGGACCGGATTCGGATTCGGATTCGGATCCGGATTCGCCTTGCCCGGCTCGACCGCGCGGCCGGCGACGACCGGCGCAGTCGCGACAGCCGACTCCGTCGCCGCCGCGGTGCCTGCGTCAGCGAGGTGGAGTTCGATGGTGTCGCGTTGCGTGGTCATGGCCTTTTCGATGTCGCTATCAGCGGCCGTAGACGCTGGTGGCCGGGAAGAAGTACGCGATTTCGACGGCGGCATTCTCGACGCTGTCCGAACCGTGCACGGCGTTGGCGTCGATGCTGTCGGCGAAGTCGGCGCGGATCGTGCCCGGCGCGGCGTCCTTCGGATTGGTGGCGCCCATCAGCTCGCGGTTCTTGAGCATGGCGCCCTCGCCTTCGAGGACCTGGATCATCACCGGACCGGAGATCATGAACTCGACCAGCGCGCTGAAGAACGGGCGCTCGCGGTGCACGGCGTAGAAGCCTTCGGCTTCCTGCTTCGACAGGTGCTTCATCTTCGCGGCGACGACCTTCAGGCCGGCCTTCTCGAAGCGGGTGTAGATCTCACCGATGACGTTCTTGGCGACGGCGTCGGGCTTGATGATGGAAAGGGTGCGCTCCAGCGCCATGGAATTTCTCCGGGTAGGCGGGCAGCCGAACCGTGGGTTCGCGCCCGAGGATAACAGAAAAACCCGCGTCGGAACGCGGGTTTAGCCCACAAGGCTCCGGTAATTCTAGCGGAAAGACGGCCCCTTTTGCACGCCCGGACAGTCGCGCCGGCGAACTCCGCCGTTGACGGTTCAGCCGCCCCCGACTAGGATCAAACAAGCGTTTGATTCAGACCGCCGACCCAGGACCGTACATGGCTGCCACCGCCCACTTCTCCACCAAGGACCGCATCCTTGGTGCCGCCGAGGAACTGTTCGCACAGTTCGGCTTCACCGGGACCTCGCTGCGCCAGGTCACCAGCCGCGCCGACGTGAACATCGCCGCGGTCAACTACCACTTCGGCAGCAAGGAGAACCTCGTCAACGAGGTCTTCCGCCGACGCATGGACGAGATGAGCGCGCAGCGACTGGGCGCCCTGAAAACCGCCATGGAACAGCATCCGGGCGAACTCGAGCCGATCCTCGCCGCCTTCGTGCAGCCGGCCCTGGCGATGGCCCAGGACCGCCACGGCGGCGGTGCCTTCGTCCGTGTGGTTGCCCGTGCCTATGCGGAAAAAAACGACGGTCTGCGCAAGTTCCTGTCCGACCATTACGGCCACGTCCTGCGCGATTTCGGCAAGGCCATTGCCGCCTGCGTGCCGGGCCTGAGCAAGGAAGAACTGTACTGGCGACTGGATTTCCTCGCCGGCGCCCTGACCTATGCCATGGCCGACTTCGGTCTGATCAAGCGTCCCGCCGGTGTCACCGAAGCGGCGCATCGTGAGCGTGCGGCCCGCGAGCTGATCCACTTCGCCGCTGCCGGCTTCAAGGTCGAACCCAAGCGTTAACTTCAAAGCCTTAAAGTCTTGTACAAACAAGGATTTGCATAACATGTCTAAGAAACTGCTTGTGCGCCGCGTCGCCGTCCTCGGTGCCGGCGTGATGGGCGCGCAGATCGCTGCGCACCTGACCAACGCCGGTGTCGACACCGTGCTGTTCGACCTTCCCGCGAAGGAAGGCGACCCCAACGGCGTCGTCGCCAAGGCCATCGCCAACCTCGGCAAGCTCAGCCCCGCCCCGCTCGCCAGCAAGACCCTGGCAGAGCGCCTCACCGCGGCCAACTACGAGACCGGGCTGGAGCAGCTGCGCGGCTGCGACCTGATCATCGAGGCCATCGCCGAACGGATGGACTGGAAGCAGGACCTGTACAAGAAGATCGCCCCGTTCGTGGCCGGGCACACCGTGCTGGCCAGCAACACCTCGGGCCTGGGCATCAACAAGCTGGCCGAAGTGCTGCCCGAGCAGCTGCGCCACCGCTTCTGCGGCGTGCACTTCTTCAACCCGCCGCGCTACATGCACCTGGCCGAGCTGATTCCGGCCAAAACCACCGACGACGACGTGCTCGAGTCGCTGGAAACCTTCCTGACCACCACCCTGGGCAAGGGCGTGGTGATCGCCAAGGACACCCCGAACTTCATCGGCAACCGAATCGGCGTGTTCTCGATGCTGGCGGGCATGCACCACACCGAGCAGTTCGGCCTGGGCTTCGACACCGTCGACGCGCTGACCGGCCCGGCCATCGGGCGCCCGAAGTCGGCGACGTTCCGCACCGCCGACGTGGTCGGCCTGGACACGATGGCGCACGTCATCAAGACCATGGCCGACACGCTGCCGGAAGACCCGTGGCACAGCTACTTCAAGGCGCCCAAGTGGCTGTCGGCGCTGATCGAGAAGGGCGCGCTGGGCCAGAAGACCGGCGCCGGCGTCTACACCAAGCGCGGCAAGGACATCCTCGTGCTGGACCTGAAGGCGCAGGACTATCGCGCCTCGGCCGGCGAGCTCGATCCGGAAGTGGCCGGCCTGCTCAAGGAGAAGGACCCGGCCAGGAAGTTCGCCGCGTTGCGCGCCAGCGCGCACCCGCAGGCGCAGTTCCTGTGGGCGATCTTCCGCGACACCTTCCACTACAGCGCCTTCCACCTGGAGTCGATCGCCGACACCGCGCGTGACATCGACTTCGCCATGCGCTGGGGCTACGGCTGGTCGCTCGGCCCGTTCGAGACCTGGCAGGCCGCCGGCTGGAAGCAGGTCGCCGACTGGATCGCCGAGGACATCGTCGCCGGCAAGGCGATGAGCAGCGCGCCGCTGCCGAACTGGGTGTTCGACGGCCGCGCCGGCGTGCATTCGGCCGACGGCAGCTTCAGCCCGGCCCGCAATGCCAACGTGCCGCGCTCGTCCAATCCCGTCTATGCGCGCCAGCGCTTCCCGGATCCGCTGCTGGGTGAGAAGTTCTCGCAGGGCCGCACGGTCTTCGAGAACGAAGGCATCCGCATGTGGGCCGACGAGGGCGACGACATCGCCGTGGTCAGCTTCAAGACCAAGATGCACACGGTCAACGACCACGTGCTCAACGGCCTGCAGGAAGCGGTCGGCATCGCCGAGCGCGACTTCGCCGGCCTGGTGATCTGGCAGCCGAAGGAACCCTTCTCCGCCGGTGCCGACCTCGCCGGCGCGCTGGGCCTGCTGCAGGCCGGCGACGTCAACGGTTTCGAGGCGATGGTCGCCAACTTCCAGGCCACCAGCCAGCGCATCAAGTACGCGCTGGTGCCGGTGGTTGCCGCCGTGCGCGGCCTGGCACTGGGTGGCGGCTGCGAGTTCCAGATGCACGCTGCGCGATCCGTGTTCTCGCTTGAGAGCTACATCGGCCTGGTCGAGGCCGGCGTCGGACTGCTGCCGGCCGGTGGCGGCCTGAAGGAGTTCGCCGTGCGCGCTTCCGAAGCGGCGGGCCCGGGCGGCGACGTGTTCGCCCAGCTCAAGACCGCATTCGAGAGCGTTGCGATGGGCAAGGTCTCGACCTCGGCCTTCGAAGCGCGCGAACTCAAGCTCGCCCGCGACAGCGACAGCGTCGTCTTCAACGCCTTCGAACTGTTGCACGTGGCGCGCCAGCAGGCACGCGCGCTGGCCGAGTCCGGCTACCGCCCGCCCCTGCCCGCCCGCCGCATCCAGGTTGCCGGCGACGTCGGCATCGCCACCTTCAAGATGATGCTGGTGAACATGCTGGAAGGCCGCTTCATCTCGCCGCACGACTACGAGATCGCCACGCGCATCGCCACCGTCATGTGCGGCGGCGAAGTCGACCGCGGTGCACTGGTCGACGAGGAATGGCTGCTCAAGCTCGAGCGTGAGCATTTCGTCGCACTGGCGCAGATGCCCAAGACGCAGGAGCGCATCGCGCACATGCTCAAGACCGGCAAGCCGCTGCGTAACTAAGCGACGACGACACAGGACATATCGAAATGACCAAGCAGATCCAGGACGCCTACATCGTCGCCGCCACCCGCACTCCGGTCGGCAAGGCACCGCGCGGCGTCTTCCGCAACACCCGTCCCGACGAAATGCTCGCGCACGTGCTGCGCTCGGTCGTCGCCCAGGCCCCGGGCATCGACCTGGGCCGCATCGACGACGCGATCATCGGCTGCGCCATGCCCGAGGGCGAGCAAGGCATGAACGTGGCGCGCATCGGCGCGCTGCTCGCGGGCCTGCCCAATACCATCGCTGCGCAGACCATCAACCGCTTCTGCTCGTCGGGCCTGCAGGCCGTGGCGATGGCGGCCGACCAGATCCGCCTGGGCAACTCGGACCTGATGCTCGCCGGCGGCACCGAGTCGATGTCGATGGTGCCGATGATGGGGAACAAGGTCGCTCTGAGCCCGCAGGTGTTCGCCAAGGACGAGAACGTCGCGATCGCCTACGGCATGGGCATCACCGCCGAGAAGGTCGCCGAGGAATGGAAGGTCTCGCGCGAGGACCAGGATGCCTTCGCACTGGCCTCGCACCAGAAGGCGATGGCCGCTATCCAGGCTGGCGAGTTCAAGTCGGAGATCAGCCCGTATGAAGTGATCTCGCGCATCCCCGATCTCGGTGGCAATGCCATCCGCGTCAAGAAGTCGATCATCGAGATCGACGAAGGTCCGCGCCCGGATTCGTCGATTGAAGGCCTTGCCAAGCTGCGCCCGGTGTTCCGCAACGCCCAGTTCGGCGGCAGCGTCACCGCCGGCAACAGCTCGCAGATGAGCGACGGCGCCGGCGCGGTGCTGCTGGCTTCCGAACAGGCGATCAAGGACTACGGCCTGACCCCGCTCGCACGCTTCGTCAGCTTCTCGGTCGCCGGCGTGCGTCCGGAAGTGATGGGAATCGGCCCGATTGCCGCGATCCCCAAGGCTCTCAAGCAGGCCGGGCTGAGCAAGGACCAGCTGGACTGGATCGAGCTCAACGAAGCGTTTGCAGCACAGGCGCTGGCGGTGATCCGCGACTCCGGCCTGGACCCGTCCAAGGTCAACCCGCTCGGCGGTGCGATCGCGCTCGGCCATCCGCTCGGCGCCACCGGTGCGATCCGCACCGCGACCATCGTGCACGGCCTGCGTCGTCGCCAGCTCAAGTACGGCATGGTGACCATGTGCATCGGCACGGGCATGGGCGCGGCGGGCATCTTCGAAGCGCTCTGAGGCTGCAAGGCCTGCAAGCAGAACGGGCAGCCCAAGGGCTGCCCGTTTTCGTTTCCCGTTGCCGCCTGCTTCAGGCCAGGCGCGTCCCGTCGGGAACCGGACGCTCGATCGCGGTCACCACCACGCCATCCTCGGTGGGAAATCCGGTCAGCAGGAATTCCGACACGAACGGGCCGACCTGCTTCGGCGGAAAATTGATCACGCCGACAATCTGCCGGCCGACCAGGTCTTCCGCCGCGTAGAGGTCCTTGATCTGCGCGCTGGTCTTGCGCACGCCGTGCGGACCGAAGTCGACCCACAGTTTCCACGCGGGCTTGCGTGCTTCCGGAAAGGGCTCGACGCGCTGCACCGTACCGGCACAGATCATCACCTTCTCGAAATCGCCCCAGGTGATGGTGCCCTGCTCGCTCATGACCGGCTTCGCTCCGAACGCAACGCAGACTCAGCCGAGTTCTTCGACGCCCAGTTCGGCCAGTGCGTTCTGCATCAGCTGGCGCGCCGAGTCGCTGAGCTTCTCGTGATCGAGCGCATACCGGATGGTCGCTTCGATCAGGCCGATGTGGGTACCGCAGTCGAAACGGGTGCCCTGGAAACGGTAGGCGTTGACCGCCTCCTCCTTGAGCAGCGCGGCAATCGCGTCGGTCAGCTGGATCTCGCCGCCGGCCCCCGGCGTGGTGGTTTCCAGCAGGGTGAAGATGCGCGGATTGAGCACATAACGGCCGACGACGGCCAGCGTGCTCGGCGCCACTTCGGGCTTGGGCTTCTCGACGATCGCATTGATGCGACCCTGGCGACCCTGGAATGCGTCGGTGGCGACGATGCCGTAACTGCCGGTCTGGTCCCGCGGCACGTCCTGCACGGCAATGACGCTGGCACCGGACGCCTGTGCGGCGTCGGCCATCTGCGTCAGCGCGCCGGGGCCACGATTCCAGATCAGGTCATCCGGCAGCAGCACCGCAAACGGCTCATCGCCGATCACCGGCTTGGCACAGAGCACGGCGTGCCCCAGGCCCAGCGCTTCGGTCTGGGTCACGAACACGGCGCGCACGCCCTTGGGCAGCACGTTGCGGATCAGTTCCAGCTGTTCGGTCTTGCCGCTCTGCTCGAGCTTCTGTTCGAGCTCGTAGGCCTTGTCGAAGTAGTCGGCAACGGCATGCTTGTAACGGTTGGTGACGAACACCAGCGTGTCACAGCCGGCTTCCACGGCTTCGTCAACGGCGTACTGGATCAACGGCCGATCGATGATCGGCAGCATTTCCTTGGGAACCGTCTTGGTCGCGGGGAGAAAGCGGGTGCCCAGACCGGCCACCGGAAAAACAGCTTTGCGAATCCGAACCGACATCAAATCTTCCTTGCATTACGAGCGGGAAACGCGACCACCGTGGCCGATTCCTGGTAATCCGGATGTGCGCCTACCGGCTGGAACTCGGGAACCGCACTTCGCAACAGGTGGCTGAGCGCGTCGAGATCATAGCGAACCGAGGCCTCGCGCAGTTGCGCCACTGCGTTCTCGATATGCGTGGGCGAAACGTCGCGCGGCTCTGCCTGCAGGATCTTCGGGTGCGCGGTCTGGCGATAGCGTTCGTCTGCATGGAACAGCGTTTCGTGCAGTTTCTCGCCGGGGCGCAGGCCGGTATAGACGACGGCGATATCGCGACCGGGATGCTTGCCGGCCAGACGGATCATCTGCTCGGCGAGCAGCCTGATCGGCACCGGCTCGCCCATGTCGAGCGTGTAGATCGCCTCGTGCGTGCCGATCGCCGACGCCTGCAGGATCAGCTGGCAGGCCTCGGGGATGGTCATGAAGAAGCGCGTGACTTCAGGGTCGGTGACCGTGACCGGACCACCGGCGCGGATCTGCTCGCGGAACAGCGGCACCACGCTGCCGGCCGAATCGAGCACGTTGCCGAAGCGCACTGTGACAAAGCGCGTCGAACGCTGGTCGGCCAAGGCCTGGCAGGACATCTCGGCCAGGCGCTTGGTCGCGCCGAGCACATTGACCGGATCGACCGCCTTGTCGGTGGAGATCAGCACGAACGTGCCGACGCCGGCGCCGCGGCACGCGCGCGCGACCGTCTCGGTCGACAGCACGTTGTTGCGCACCGCTTCGCGCAACTGCAGCTCCAGCAGCGGGACCTGCTTGTAGGCCGCGGCATGGAACACCGCATCGGGTTCGGCACGCGACAGGGCGTACGCGATAACGGCCGGGTCGCCGCAGTCGCCGAGGATGGCGACGTATTCCAGGTCCGGGAAGTCACGACGCAACGCAGCTTCGGTCGTGGTCAGCGCGAGTTCGTCGATCTCGATCAGGGTGATGCGGCGGGCGCCATGACGCGCGCACTGCCGGCAAAGCTCCGAACCGATGGAGCCGCCGGCACCGGTGACCAGCACCGAACGCGACCCCAGCCAGGCACGGATCGCCTTCCAGTCGGGCATGACCGGCTTGCGGCCAAGCAGGTCCTCGATCGCGACCTCCTTGAGCTCGCCGGGCAGCGAACGGCCTTCCAGCACGTCCTGCAGCTTGGGCACCATCCGGAACGGCAGGCCGGTGCGTTCGCACGACACCACCACGCGCTGCAGCGCATTGGCATCGGCCGCCGGCATTGCGATGACCAGCAGCTTGGCTGCCGTTTCACGGGCAATTTCTGCCACGTCCTGGACGCGGCCGAGCACCGGCACGCCCTGGACCTTGCTGCCACGCAGGCGCGCAGCATCGTCGAGGAATCCCACCGGCTGGTAGGTGCCCGAGCGACGCAGGTCGCGGACCAGCGCTTCGCCGGCATGGCCGGCGCCGAGGATGAGGATCCGGACCGAGTTGCCCCCGAACGAATCCACGCGGCTGTCCTTCCAGGCCCGGTACATCAGGCGGGGCGCACCGAGCATGCCCATCAGAACCAGCGGATAGAGGACCAGCACCGTACGCGGCACGCTGTCGAGCCGGTTGTACAGGAACAGGCCCAGCACGATCGCGAACAGGCCCAGGATCGATGCCTTCAGGATGTTCCACAGATCGGGGACGCCTGCGAACCGCCACAGGCCGCGATACAGACCGACCTGCCAGAACACCAGGCCCTGGGCCGCCAGCACGAGCATGATTTCTGCCGACCAGAGCGGAATGGCCGGCGCATTGGCTTCAATGCCCCAGCGCAGTCGATGCAGGGCTTGCCAGACGACCCACACCATTGCGAGATCGTGGGCGACCACCGCAAGGCGCGGCAGGCCACTCTTCAAACGATCACGCCATGAGCTCATTCCATGCCCCTCTTCTGGATGCAAACCTGAATCAATTTGAAGTCGGAGCCCGGGAAGTCCCGGCCTTTTGCAGCCCGACCCATAAAAAAGCGCAGCAGGTATACCACGCGAGTGTGATACCGGTGATGAAGGCCGCACCAGCCTGTGACGCAAGCCAGAAAGTCGCCACCAGGGCTGCTGCCGTGCCCCCCGTACAAGCGAGGGTGACCCGGACATGACCGACCCGGCGAGCCCAGACCTGGTAGGCGTGCTGGGTATGCGGAGTCCACCAGCGCTCGCCACGCAGCAGGCGCCGCGACAGTGTCAGGCTGGCGTCGACCAGGAACACCGACAACGGCAACAACACCACCCAGGAACGCTCTCCGAGACGGGCGCCCGCCACCACGGCAAGCGCCGACAGACAGAATCCTATGGCCCCGCTACCCACGTCTCCGAGAAAAATTCTCGCGCGCGGAAAATTGAAGGGCAGGAAGCCGGCGCAGGCCGCGGCCACCGCCAGACCCAGCAGGCCCCAGGTACCTCCGGCAATCGCCGCGAGCCCCGCCGCCGCCATCGCCGCCTGGCTGGCAGCCAGGCCATTGATGCCGTCCATGAAGTTCCAGACGTTGGTCAGCGTCATCGCCGCCACGAACGCAGCCAGCCCCAGCCATGGCGACTGGTATACGTCGGCCACCGCAAGCGCGAACAACGTTGCAGCAACGGCGTGCACCAACAGGCGCCACCACGGTGAAAGCGGACGATGGTCGTCCAGCCAGCCAACACCGGCGACCAGCACCAGGCCAACGCCGAAGGCGGCAAGCAACGGCGCATCCGCCGGACGGTGCAGCGCCAGGGCACATGCCGCCACCAGCACCGCGATCACGATCGCAATGCCGCCGCCGCGCGGCGTGGCGACGTCGTGGCTGCGTCGCTCGCCGGGCTGGTCGATCAGCGACTGCCTGATGGCGTAATGGCGCGCCAGCCAGGTGCCGGCTGCGCCAATGCAGAAATAGATCAACAACCACTGCAGCATGCGTCAGACCACCGCGTAGTTCAGCAGTGGCTTGATCGTTCCCCATTCCTTGCAGCTCGGGCATTGCCAGTGGTGGCTGCGGGCGCCGAACCCGCACCGGTTGCAGCGATAGCTGGGGTTGCGAACCAGCAACTGGTCGGTGATGTGCTTGAGGTCGTGCAGCGTCGCTGCGGGGTCCGCGCCTTCGGCCAGGGTCAGGTCGATCAGGGCCGCTTCGCCGCGGACCGACGGACGATCCTTCAGCTGCCTGGCCAGGTAGGCACGCGCGGCCGGAACGCCTTCCTCGTGCTCGACCATGCGCGTCAGGGCGAGCACCGGCGAGATGCCGCGGTAGTGTTCGGTCATCTCGGCCAGGAAGGCGCGTGCGCCCGGCGCATCACCGACGCGCTCGTAGCTGGCCAGCAGCGGCGGCAGGATCTCGGGCAGGTAATCGGGATCGACCCGGGCGACGCGCTCGAATGCGCGGATCGCACCGGCATCGTTTCCGGCCTCGACCTCGAGCCTGCCCTCGATCATGCCGGCGCGCACCGAGTTGGCATCGGCCTCGTAGGCGCGCTTCACCGCTGCCTGTGCCGCGGCGGTGTCGCCCGCTGCGCGGTGGCGCTCGGCGAGTTCGCATTCGAACTGCGCGATCAGCTTGCCCATCGGCTCGCCGGTCGCTTCCTCGTAGCGGCGGGCGTTCTCGATGGCCTTGTCCCAGTCACGCTCGGACTGGTAGATGCCGATCAGGTGACGCAGCGCCAACGGAGCGCGCATGTCCAGCGAGACCAGATCACTGAACACCGTCTCGGCGCGATCGAGCAGGCCCGAACGCATGTAGTCCTCGCCCAGCGCAAGCAGCGCCTGGACGCGTTGCTGGTCGCTCAGGCCGGGTCGCTGCACCAGGGCCTGGTGCAGGCGGATGGCACGGTCGACCTCGCCACGGCGGCGGAACAGGTGGCCGAGCGCGACCTGGGTTTCGAAGGTGTCCTTGTCGAGCTCGGCAATGTGCAGGAAGAGCTCGATGGCCTTGTCTGGCTGCTCGTTGAGCAGGTAGTTCAGGCCGCGGAAATAGGTGGTCGACAGGCGACTGACCTGGGTGTCGCTGTGGCGCTCGCCACCGCGACGACCAATGATCCAGCCGCTGACTGCCGCAATGGGCAACAGCAGGAAGAACCAGAACCACTCACTGATGAACGCCATTGGTCATGCCCCGGGGGAAGCGGTCGGTGAAGCGGTCGAAGGAATCTGGCGTTCGGCACGGGCCAGGCGGCGGCGCAAAGGCAGGACCACGCTGGCGCTGATGGCCAGTCCGCCGATCAGCACGCCCAGCAGCACGGCAACGATCAGCGCCACGCCCAGGTTGCTGGGCAGTCGCGCGAAACCAAGGTCGATCAGCACGGGCGCACGGTTCAGCGCACCGATGGTGGCACCGACGGCCAGACAGGCGATGGCGATGAGCAAACGGAGCAGACGCATGCAGCCCTCCAGACGACCGCGGTGACCAACGGTAGCTTAGGGCCTGTCATCGTTATTGAGTAGGCCACGCGGGATGCGCGCCGACCCGGGACGGTCTCAGTCGGCTTCGTCGAGCGGCACCACGCCGCTGACGCGCTCGCGCAGTTCCTTGCCGGGTTTGAAGTGCGGCACATGCTTGCCGGGAAGCGCAACCGATTCGCCGGTCTTGGGATTGCGACCCAGGCGAGGCGGACGGTAATGCAGCGAGAAGCTCCCGAATCCGCGGATTTCGATCCGCTCTCCGCCAGACAGCGATCCGCCCATCATCTCGAGCAGTGCTTTCACCGCCAGATCCACGTCTTCGCCCTTCAGGTGGGCCTGACGTTGCGAAAGGATCTCGATGAGCTCGGATTTGGTCATGGCTGGAACGGGTACTCGCTACGGCTCGGGCTTAGAAGGAAGGCGGTCCGAACGAGCCGGACCGCCTTCGCGGTTACCACTTAGAGCTCAATACCACCGGGCTCTATACAGCTCGATTACTCGGACTTGTTGCCCAGCTGCTCGCGCAGCAGCGCGCCCAGCTTGGTCGTGCCGCTGGAAGCATCGGACGACGAGCGGTTGTAGTCCGCCAGCGCCTCCTGCTGCTCGGCTTCGTCCTTGGCCTTGATCGACAGCTGCATCGAACGGCCCTTGCGGTCCGTGCCGATGATCTTGGCTTCGACTTCCTGGCCAACCTTGAGGTACTGCGAAGCATCCTCGACGCGCTCCTTGGCGATGTCGCGGGCGGCCACATAGCCTTCCACGCCATTGTCGAGCTCGATGGTCGCACCCTTGGCGTCGACTTCCTTGACCTTGCCCTTGACGATCGAGCCCTTGGCGTTGGTCGCCACGTACTGGCCCATCGGGTCCTGCTCAAGCTGCTTGACGCCCAGGCTGATGCGCTCGCGCTCCGGATCGACGGCAAGCACGACGGCTTCCAGGTTGTCGCCCTTCTTGAAGTTGCGGACCACGTCTTCACCGGTGGTTGCCCAGCTCAGGTCGGACAGGTGGACCAGGCCATCGATACCGCCGTCCAGGCCGATGAAGATGCCGAAGTCGGTGATCGACTTGATCTGGCCCGAAACCTTGTCGCCCTTCTTGTGGATGGCGGCGAAGGTTTCCCACGGGTTGCTGGTGACCTGCTTCATGCCCAGCGAGATGCGGCGACGCTCCTCGTCGACGTCCAGGACCATGACCTGAACCTCGTCACCGACCTGCACGATCTTGGACGGGTTGACGTTCTTGTTGGTCCAATCCATCTCGGACACGTGCACCAGGCCTTCCACGCCCGGCTCGATCTCGACGAACGCGCCGTAATCGGTGACGTTGGAGACCTTGCCGAACACGCGGGTGTTGGCCGGGTAGCGACGTGCGATGTTGTCCCACGGATCCTCGCCCAGCTGCTTCAGGCCGAGGCTGACGCGGTTGCGCTCGCGGTCGTACTTGAGCACGCGGACGTCCAGCTCCTGGCCGACTTCCACGACTTCCGACGGGTGACGCACGCGCTTCCACGCCATGTCGGTGATGTGCAGCAGGCCATCGATGCCGCCCAGGTCGACGAACGCACCGTAATCGGTGAGGTTCTTGACGACGCCCTTGAGGATCGCGCCTTCCTGCAGCTTCTCGAGCAGCTGCTCGCGCTCGACGCTGTACTCGCTCTCGACCACCGCACGGCGGGAGACGACGATGTTGTTGCGCTTGCGATCGAGCTTGATGAGCTTGAACTCAAGCTCCTTGCCTTCGAGATACGCGGAGTCGCGCACCGGACGCACGTCGACCAGGGAGCCCGGCAGGAAGCCGCGCACGTCCTTGATGTCGACGGTGAAGCCGCCCTTGACCTTGCCGCTGATGCGGCCGGTGATGGTCTCGTTCTTCTCGAGCGCCTGCTCGAGTTCGTCCCACACCATGGCGCGCTTGGCCTTCTCGCGCGACAGGACGGTCTCGCCGAAGCCGTTCTCGATCGAGTCGAGTGCGACCTTGACTTCGTCGCCCACGGCCACGTCGATCTCGCCCGCGTCGTTACGGAACTGTTCGATCGGCACGATGCCTTCGGACTTCAGGCCGGCGTTGATCACCACGACGTCGCCGCGGACTTCCACGACAACACCGGTGACGATTGCGCCCGGCTTCAGCTTGGCCAGATTGGTCTGGCTTTGTTCGAACAGCTCGGCAAATGATTCGGTCATTGAAAAATACTCTGTTGAACACACGGGCCGCACCGGCTGTCATGGCCATCCACGTCGGATGACTTCAAGCAGCACGTGGTCGACCCACCCGTTATGTGGCGCGATGGAGCCACGCCATGTGTTGGTTGATTGACCATCGCGGGATTGCGATGGCGTTTGGTTTGCAACATCGTCCTGCCACGTTCGTTCAACGCGACTGCAATCAACGACGCTTTATGGCGTCACCAGTTGCAGCACACGCTCGACGACCGCCTCGATGCCAAGGCCGGTGGTATCGATGCGAACGGCGTCATCGGCCGGGCGCAACGGAGCCACCGCGCGACTGGCATCGCGGGCGTCGCGGGCAAGGATCTCCCGCAGCAGACCATCTAAACTAACCGAAACCCCCTTGTCTTTCAACTGCTTATAGCGCCTTTCCGCTCTTTCTTCGGCGCTGGCGGTCAGGAACACCTTGAAGGGGGCGTCCGGGAAGATGACCGTACCCATGTCACGGCCGTCCGCGACCAGCCCCGGGGCCTGGCGGAAGGCGCGCTGGCGGTCCTTCAGGGCGGCCCGCACCTCGGGGATCGCGGCAATGGCCGAAGCGGCCGCCCCGGCGGTTTCGGTGCGCAGCTCGTCGGTGGCGTCGATATCGTTGACCAGCACCCGCAGCTCGCCCGAGGGGTCGTCGCGGAAGCCGATGCGGGTATCGAAGGTGCAGCGGACCAGGGCGGCGGGGTCAGCCAGGTCCAGGTCGGCCCAGCCGGCGGCCACGCCGACCGCCCGGTACAGGGCGCCCGAATCGAGGTAATGCCAGCCCAGTTGCTGGGAGACGAGGCGGCTGATGGTGCCCTTTCCGGAGCCCGAAGGCCCGTCGATGGTCAGGACGGGAATGCTGGTATGGGGGTCTGGGCTATTCATGCGAACATTATGAGGTGAGCCGGCCGAACCTGGCTCTTGTCCGCCCATTTCGCCCCGTCTCGCCCGCGTGTTCGCCCCCTGTTGAACTTTTTTGCTGCAAGCGCTTGATCGGGGAAGGAATTAGCCGTTACAATCGCGGGCTTCGTTCTTTAATCACCGTTTGCCGGAGTCTGTCATGAAGGTCCTGTCCTCTCTGAAGTCGGCGAAGGCCCGTCACCGCGACTGCAAGGTCGTCCGCCGCCGTGGCAAGGTCTTCGTGATCTGCAAGTCGAACCCGCGTTTCAAGGCGCGTCAGCGCTAAGAAGCCCGGCAACGCCGTGCAAGTCAAAAGGCCGCCGCAAGGCGGCCTTTTCTGTGGCCGGCTACCTGTTTTCCGCCGCGACCGCCCGGGTCGATTCGCCAAAACGTGACGGGGGCGCGCTGCCGCCGGTTCACGGCTTGTGCGTACAATCGTGGCCTTACCAGACCGTGTTCATCCACCGAGGGGGCTCGCCGTGAACGTCAACAAGCGTTTCGTTGCTGTACCGCTGTTCGCACTGCTGGCCCTGGCCGGTACCGCTGCTGCCGACACCCTGCTGGTGGAACGCGTGCAGGAAGAGAACCGCGCCGCGATGCCGGCCCGTGGCCAGACCATGGCCCAGGTCGAAGCCAGCTACGGCGCACCGACCGAAAAGCTTGAATCCCAGGGCGGCCAGAAGCGCCAGTGGCCTGCCATCAACCGTTGGGTGTACCCCGCTTTCACCGTGTACTTCGAGAAGAGCAAGGTGATCGACGTGGTTGCCAACAAGGCCAGTGCCGAGGAAGTCGGCCCGAAGCCCCCCATTCGCTGAGGCTATGAACGAACCTGTATTGCGCTTCCCCGCGGAGTGGGAACCCCAGTCTGCGGTGCTGATTGCGTGGCCGAACGCCGATACCGACTGGGCTGATCGCCTGGGCGAGGTCGAGGAGACCTACATCGCGCTGGTCGCGGCCATCACCCGCTTCGAGCCGGCCGTCATCTGCGTGGCCGACGAGGATGTGGAAGCGTATGCGCGCGCCCGCCTGTCGTCGGCGCGCGTCGACATGACCCAGGTCCGCTTCGTCGAAGTTCCCTACGACGACACCTGGCTGCGCGACTCCGGCCCGATCACGCTGCGCCGCGAAGGCGGTTTCCGCCTGCTCGATTTCCGCTTCACCGGATGGGGCGGCAAGTTCGACGCAAGCCAGGACGACCTGCTGGTCGAGCGCCTGCACGATGCTGGGACGTTTGTTAACAGTTCACGCTATCCGGTTGATTTTGCACTGGAAGGCGGCGCGATCGACAGCGATGGCGAAGGCACGCTGCTGACCACCTGGCAGTGCCTGCACGAGCGCCATCCGGAGACCTCTCGCGAAGACCTGACCGGCAAGCTGTCCAGCTGGCTGCAGCAGGAACGCGTGCTGTGGCTCGACCACGGCTACCTGGAAGGCGACGACACCGACGCCCACGTCGACACCCTCGCCCGCTTCGCCGCGCGCGACGCGATCGTCTACCAGGACTGCGACGACCCGGCCGATTCGCATTTCGCCGAGTTGCAGTCGATGGGCACCGAACTGGCTGCGCTGCGTACGCGCGATGGCCGGCCATACCGCCTGTTCCCGCTGCCGTGGGCCAAGCCCATCGTCGACGAAGGCCGTCGACTGGCCGCCAGTTACGCCAACTTCCTCATCGTCAACGGCGCGGTGCTGATGCCGGCCTACGGCGACGAAGCCGACGGCCGTGCCCAGGCCGTGCTGGCCCAGGCGTTCCCGGACCGCGAGATCGTCCCCGTGCCTTGCCGGTCGCTGATCTGGCAAAACGGCAGCCTGCATTGCATCACGATGCAGCTTCCCCAGGGCGTCGTCGCGTAAAGCCCGTTGGAGCGAGCCAGCTCGCTCCTGCGACCGCAATGCCTGGCGCCATGGGCCGCGCCCTACAATATCCGTCGTCCCCTGCGTCTGGATCTGCCTTGCCATGAAGAAGAGCACCCTCCCCGTCGCCCTGATCCAGGACCGCGACCACGGCAGCCGCGAGGCCAACCTGGCCAACATCGAGGCGCGCGTGGCCGAGGCCGCCAAGCGCGGAGCGAGGCTGGCGCTGCTGCAGGAACTGCATAACGGCGCCTACTTCTGCCAGCACGAGTCGGTCGACGAGTTCGACCTGGCCGAAACCATTCCCGGCCCGAGCACGGAGCGGCTGGGCGCGCTGGCCAGGCAGCATGGCATCGTGCTGGTCAGCTCGCTGTTCGAGAAGCGCGCCGCCGGCCTGTACCACAACACCGCGGTCGTCTTCGAAGCCGACGGATCCACCGCCGGCAAGTACCGCAAGATGCACATCCCGGACGACCCGGGCTTCTACGAGAAGTTCTACTTCACTCCGGGCGACATCGGCTTCGAGCCGATCCAGACGTCGGTCGGTCGCCTCGGCGTGCTCGTGTGCTGGGACCAGTGGTATCCGGAAGGCGCACGCCTGATGGCGCTGGCCGGCGCCGAACTGCTGCTGTACCCGACAGCGATTGGCTGGGACCCGACGGACGACCAGGCCGAGAAGGACCGCCAGCGAGATGCCTGGGTGCTGAGCCATCGCGGCCACGCCGTGGCCAACGGCTTGCCGGTGCTGAGCTGCAATCGCGTCGGCCACGAGCAGTCGCCGCTGGACGCGGCAGGCATCGACTTCTGGGGCACCAGCCATGTGCTTGGCCCGCAGGGCGAGTTCATCGCGCAATCGACCGTGGCCGAGCCGGAGATCCTGATGGCCGAAGTCGACATGCAGCGCAGCGAGCATGTGCGACGGATCTGGCCGTTCCTGCGCGATCGCCGCATCGACGCCTACGGCGACCTGCTCAAGCGCTACCGCGACTGAGCCGCTTGGGCAGCGCGCCGTCCATCCGCACTGCAGTCGCCGGCGACATGCCGGCGATCACCGCGCTGTACGCGCGCGAAGTCGACGAGCACGTTGCCACCTACGAATACGACGCTCCGGACCAGGCCGAGATGGCGCGGCGCTGGCAGGCAATCGTCGCGCAGGGCTATCCCTACATCGTCGCCGAACTCGATGGACGCTTCGCCGGCTACGCCTATGCGAGCAGTTACCGCACACGCGAAGGCTATCGCTGGACGGTCGAGGACACGGTCTACATCGTTCCGGAGCTGCAGCGCCGCGGCGTTGGCCGTGCATTGCTGCAACGACTGATCGACGACTGCACGACGCTGGGCTTCCGGCAGATGGTCGCGGTCGTCGGCGATGTCAGCAATGCCGCCTCGATCGTCCTGCACGAGCGACTGGGATTCCGCACCGTCGGCGTGTTTGCCGGCCTTGGGCGCAAGCACGGACGCTGGCTGGATACCGTGCAGATGCAACTTGACCTGGGGCCCGGGCGGACGACTTCACCCGGGCCGGATGCGGACTGATCTCACCGCATTGCGAGACGATTGAGCCGACGGACGGTCGAAATTAAAACGAACGGACGTGCTATTTTCCGTCCCATGTCCGCACTCACCGCCACCAGCAAGGGCGCCGCCACCCGCGAAGCGATCATCGATCGCGCCTACGACATCGCCTGCTCGGCCGGCCTGGAAGGCCTTTCGATCGGTCCGCTCGCGCAGGCCGTCAACATGTCCAAGAGCGGTGTTTTCGCCCATTTCGGATCGCGCGAAGACCTGCAGCTGGCGGTTCTGGACGCCGCCGGGCAGCGTTTCGTCGCACACGTCCTGCTGCCGGCGCTGAAGCTGCAACGCGGCCTGCCAAGGCTGCGCGCCATCGTCGAAGCCTGGTTCGATTGGGCCCGGCAGTCATCGGAAGGCGGCTGCCTGCTGCTCAGTGCCGCCAGCGAGTACGACGACCGCCCCGGCGAGATCCGCGACCGCGTCGTCGCCCATGAACTGCGCTGGCGCCGTGAACTGGCCCGGGCGATCGCCCTGGCCGTAGAGACCGGCGACCTCGCCGCCGACACCGACCCCGAGCAGATGGCATTCGAGGTCTACAGCCTGGCGCTGATCGTCCACCACGATGCCGGCCTGTTCGGTTTTGAGCTGGCATTGGCCCGCGGCCGCAGCGCACTCGAGCGCCTGTTCCGCTCGTACTCCCCCACCCTCTGACACCCTACCGGAGGCCACCCGTGTATCCGCTCATCGCCACAATTAGCACGACCGTTCGTAACATCATGCGACTGTACGGCCTTCGCCTGGGCTTCGCACTGGGCGCCCCACTTGCCCCGAATGCAGCAGTGCAACGCGCCGCGCGTCTGTTCTCCACGCCGATGTCCTCGACCCGCAGCCGGGCACTCGCCGCGTCCACCCAGGGCGCACGCCAGGAGCAGGTCAATGTCGATGGGCATGCCATCGCGGCCTATGTCTGGGGAGATCCGGCGAAGCAGCCCTATGTCCTGTTCGCACACGGCTGGTCCAGCCACGGCACACGCATTGCGCCCTGGCTGCCCGGCCTGCTCGCCGAGGGCTATGCAGTGGTCGCCTTCGACCAGCCCGCGCACGGCCGCAGCCCCGGCACGCAGGCGACGCTGCCCGATTTCACCCGGCACCTGCTGGCAGTCGGCGACCACTACGGCCCGGCCGCGGCCGTGATCGGCCATTCGCTCGGCGGTGCCGCCACGCTGCTGGCGATGGCACATGGGCTGCAGGCGTCGCGTGCCGTACTGATCGCGCCAGCCGCCGACCCGGTTGCGGCGGCGGAACGGTTCGCCAGTGTGATGTGGATCGGTCGCCGGCTGTTCCAGCGGATGTTCGCCTACTTCGAAGGCCGGATCGGCATCACGTTCGCCGAACAGCAAGCGCACCTGAACGCGCCGGCGATCGGTCGCCCGGCACTGATCGTGCACGACCTGGAAGACCGTGACGTGCCGTGGGAGGAAGGCGAGCGCTACGCACGCTACTGGCCGGACTCCCGCCTGCTGACCACGCGCGGGCTTGGTCACCGCCGCGTCCTCGACAACGACGAGGTAATCGCTGCCGGCCTGCGCTTCCTGCACGGTGAAAGCGTCGGCGACCGGATCGTGTCGAGCTCCAACCTCCCGTTCGGTGTGGCATGAGCACGCGGGCAAGCGGCTGAACCTGCCTCGCGTTGCCCCGGTGGTGGTCAGGCCCTAAGCTCTGCTGCTGCCATCCTACATACCAGCAAGACGGCGCCTGCTTGGCGCCGTCTTGCTGCGCAAACTCCGAAAGGCAACGCCGCATGCCAGCAACACCGCTATCTGTTTCGCACCCCGTCCAGCCCAACCGCCGGGTGCAGCCATGATCGAGTCCTCCGCGCAGGCGGCACTCGATGCCGTCCTGGCAGCGCAGCCCCATGCGATCGTCGAGCGCGACGGCGTGCGCTACACGCTGCTGGGCACGGCGCATGTCTCGCAGGCAAGCGTCGAAGCCGTTCGCGATGCGATCGACAGCGGCGCCTTCGACGCGGTCGCGGTCGAACTCGATCCGCAGCGCCTGCAAGCCCTGACCGACCCTGACGCCCTGGCGCGACTGGACCTGGTCCAGGTCATCCGCACGGGCAAGACGGCGCTGTTCGCCGCCAACCTGGCGCTGGCCGCCTATCAGCGCCGCCTCGCCGAACAGCTGGGCATCGAACCCGGCGCCGAGCTCAAGCGCGCCGTGCTCGAGGCTCGCCAGCGTGAGTTGCCGGTGCATCTGATCGACCGGGATGTCGGCCTGACCTTCAGGCGCGCCAGCAACCGGCTGGGCTGGTGGTCGCGGGCGAAGCTTGGCGGCGGCCTGATGGCAGCGCTGTTCGTCGACGAGGAAGTCGGCGCCGACGAAATCGAAAAGCTCAAACAGGGTGACATGCTCGAGTCGAGCTTCGGCGAGTTCGCCAGCGACAGCCCGGAACTGTACGAAACCGTCATCGCCGAACGCGACCGCTACATGGCCGCGCGCCTGCGCGAAACCCATGGCGACGCGCGCGAAGTGCTGGCCGTGGTCGGCGCAGGCCACCTGCAGGGCCTGGCACGCCACCTCAGAGACGAAGTGCGCGCGCCCGACACCATCCGCGAGGAACTTGAAGCCCTGCCGAAGAAGAGCGATGTGCCGTGGTTCACCATCATCCTCTCGGCGTTCGTGCTCGGCGGCTTCGCCTGGGGCTTCTGGCGCGGCGGCATCGACGTGGGCTCCGACCTGCTGCTGCAATGGGTGC